>DXCO01000037.1 GCA_019115945.1 Candidatus Borkfalkia excrementavium
TTCGAACCCCCGGACCCTTGCAGGTCTCCAGTTTTCAAGACTGGTGCCATCGACCTCTCTGCCAACCTTCCGTGTTAAAATTGCCGAAAAATCGGCAATTTTTTATTCAGTTTTGCGTTTCTACAAGTTTAGACCGCTTGATTTGCAATTTGTAGAAAAGTTTGTAGAATTTACGGTGTTCGCAAATGGTTTGCAGAAAACTGACTTGCAAATCGACCGCTTTGACAGTAGATATTTTACCACAAGATACAGGGTAAAATCAACAGCTTGCGGAGCAAATCTGCCGAATTTCCGTTTGCATTGTAGAAACGAGGGACACATTTTGACCGCTTGATTTCAAGCGCATTTCAAGACTGACGCCATCGACCTCTCTGCCAACCTTCCGTATTCAAATGAAAAGCAACGCAATAATTTTAACAAACGGAAAGATATTTGTCAAGATTTTTTCTGTCCGTTTCGGCAAACAGGGCGTTCGACCTTTTCTGTTTTTTATCCGGAAAAATTCTTGACAAAAACGGGCGTTTTCGTTTATTATTGATTCAAATATAAAGCGAGATATTTTATCGGGTAGGGGCGGCATGTACGGATATGTGCATATGGCCGCTCGTATATTTTTAGAGGAAATATTTTTAAGAGGAGCGGTTATGAAAATTTTGATCGCGGGGCTGGGGCTGATCGGCGGTTCCATGGCAAAAGCGCTCGTGCGGGCGGGGTATAAAGCGGACGGCTTTGACAGGGATGCCGTCACGGCGGCCGCGCGCAGGGCGGGCGCCGTTGCTTCTATGGCGGGAGATTTCAAAAATTACGATCTCGTCCTGATCGCATTGCCTCCGGACGAAACGATGCGTTTGCTCGACACGGCCGAATTCAAAGACGGGGCGATCGTGGCGGATATCTGCGGCGTCAAAACGGCGGTCGGGCAGATCGTCCGATCAAAAAAGCGCAACTACCGTTATGTCGGCTGCCATCCCATGGCGGGCAAGGAAGTTTCCGGTTTTGCAAATTCCGACGAAACGCTGTTCGACGGCGCAAGCATGATCATTGTCGAAGACGAGCAGACGGATCGTGCGGCGGCGGATCTGCTGCAGGAATTGTTTTATAAAATGGGATTTTCCTTTATCCGCCGATGCAGCGCAGGGTATCATGACAGAAAGATCGCCTATACTTCGCAGTTGGCGCATATCGTCAGCAATGCGTACGTAAAGAGCGAGACTGCCGACGATTACAGAGGGTTTACGGGCGGCAGTTTTCAGGACATGACGCGGATCGCCGGGGTGGACGAGCGCATCTGGACGCGGCTGTATTTTCTCAACCGCGACAATATCGCGGGGGAACTGCGAGGGCTGATCTTTGAACTGAACAAATACCTTTGCGCTTTGGAAGAGGGAAAAGAAGACGATTTGCGCGATCTTTTGAAAGAAGGGCGCCTCCGCAAAGAAAAATTGGACGGGCAGGCGGATTAAAAGTTCGTTTTTTGAACAATTTTTAAAATTTTCCGATTTTGTTTTACAGAATTGCAAAAATATGATATAATTGAAAGAGAAAATTGACTTGGGCAAAACCATGAAAAAGACGAAAATTTGCCTGCGTACGACGGGCCCGGAGCAGAGCGAAGAGATCATTGCGCAAGCGGATTGCGTTTTTTCGGAAAAGGGGAATGTATACACCTTTGCCGAAGCGGGCGTGCGCTACACGGTAACGGTCGGACGGACCGCCTCGATCGCAAGAGAGGGTGAAATATCCTATTTTTTGCTCCTTTCAGAAAAGGGAGAAGTCCCCGCAGAGATGAAAACGCCGTACGGCACGATCCCGTTTTTTGTCCGTTCGCACGGGATCGCTCTGTCCGCAAATGCGGCAAGGACGGTTTTTGAAGCGGAATATTCCCTCGTCTTTTCCGGCGAGGAACGAAGACACAAGATTCTCTTCGAGGCGGACGCGCCTGCCGACGAGAATGCATTTACGGAGAACAGAAAATGAAGATACGATACCTCGGGCATTCCTGTTTTTTAATGGAAGAAAAATCCCGTTTTGTGACGGATCCCTATACGAAAGTGGGGTATGAAATGCCCCGCGTTTCTGCAGACTTTATAACGTGCAGCCACGCCCATTTCGACCACGATTATTTCGCCGGCGTAACGGGCGTCAAAAAGATCATTGACGGCGAAGGTGAATTTGAAGCGGGCGGAGTCCGCATCGCGGGCAAAAAGTTTTTCCACGACGCTTCGCGGGGAGCCCGCAGGGGAACGACGATCGCCTATTCTTTTTATTTCGGAGATACGCGCGTCTGCCATCTCGGAGATCTGGGAGAGCCGTTTTCGCAGGAAAACGCCGCAAAGATCGGCCGCCCCGATATATTGATGATCCCCGTCGGCGGCACGTATACGATCGATGCGGCAGAGGCGAAAAAATATATCGACGCCATTTCTCCCGATATCGTGATCCCCATGCACTACCGCACGCAGAAATGCACCCTCGATATTGCGCCCCTTTCAGAGTTTTTGGCGATATCGGGAAGGGAAACGGTCGTTCTCGGCGCGTTGGATACCGCCGATCTCGATAAATACAAAGGAAAAATCATTGTTATGGAGGTGAGGGAAAATGAATAGAGACGAGCATCTGTTACAGAAATTTGAGCCCGTTTTCAAATTTCTCGACGGACTGAGCGTATATGAAGTGCGCAATATTGCGCGCACGGTGGGCGTCGTTTCGCCGACGACCGCAAAAAAGGGCGAACTGATCGAAAAGATCGTAAAAGTGGAGGCAGGGCTTTCCGCGCCCGAGCCCAAGCGTTCGAACAAAGGCGCAAAAACAAAAGCGCCCCCCGTGCCGGAGGGCACGATCGCCGAGATCAGGCGCCTTGTCGGTACGGTGAAATCGCAACTTACTTATCCTGAGGATGCGGCGGAAAATACGGAGATCGTATTCAAAGACGGCAAAGAAGAGGCGGAATTCGGGTATAAAGACGAGATCCGCTCGGGTGTCCTCGATATCCGCGGGCAGCAGGGATTCGGGTTTCTGCGCGCGGAAAACTGCGAACCGAGCAACAAAGACGTTTACGTAGCGGGGAATTTTATACGCCAGTATAAACTGCGCACGGGCGATTTTATCAGTTGCTATGTGCGCCGCCAAAACCGCGAGAGCGGCTCTCCCGCGCTGGCGGAGATCACCTCCGTCAACGGCGGCTCGGCTGAGAAAATTTTTGTCCGCCGTGAGTTTGAAGATCTTACGCCCTGTTATCCGGACGAGCGCATCGAACTCGGCAAAACGCCGAAACTTTCTCTCCGCTGCATCGATCTGATGTGCCCTTTGGGCAAGGGGCAGAGGGGTCTGATCGTGTCTCCGCCGAAAGCGGGCAAAACGACGCTGCTCAAGGACATTGCGGGTTCCATTTCGGATAATTATCCGCAGATCCACCTGATCGTATTGCTGATAGACGAGCGCCCCGAAGAGGTGACGGATATCAAAAAGAGCCTGCCGAAGGCGGAAATCGTCTATTCGACGTTCGATAAATCATCCGAGCATCACGTCAGCGTATCCGATCTGATCCTGGAAAGGGCGAAGCGCCTTGCGGAAGGGGGGAAAGACGTCGTTCTCCTTCTCGATTCCATTACCAAACTTGCCCGCGCGCACAACAACAATATCGTGCCCTCGGGCCGGCTGCTTTCGGGCGGGCTGGACGCCGCCGCGCTCTATGCGCCCAAGCGTTTTTTCGGCTCCGCGCGCAAATTCGAGGAGGGCGGTTCTCTCACCATTCTCGCCACGGCTCTCGTAGATACGGGCAGCCGCATGGACGACGTGATATACGAAGAATTCAAGGGCACGGGCAACATGGAGATCCATCTGTCGCGCGACCTTGCGGAAAAGAGGGTATTCCCCGCGATCGATCTGTACCGTTCTGGTACGCGCAAAGAGGAACTTCTGCTGGACGAAAAGGAACTCAACTGTTCGTATAAAGTCCGCAGGATCCTGAGCAGAGAGAACGCGACGGAAGGGCTCTTTGAAATGATGAAAAAGACGAAAGACAACGACGAATTTATAGCCAAAACGGACGAATGGCTGAAAATCTATAAAAACAGAGGTTAAAAAAATGGCTGAATATTACGTAGGGATCGATTTCGGCGGAATGAGCGCAAAGGCGGGGCTCTTCGATGCGAATGCGAAAATGATCGCAAAAGATACGGTCAAGACTTCCCGCGAGGACGATTATGCGGCGACGGTGGGCAAGATGGCGGGGCTCGTCAGAAAGATCTGCGCGGACAACGGCGTGGACCTGAACGACGTCCGCCGCGTGGGGCTCGCCTCTCCCGGCGTCATTGACGGGGTGAACGGCGTCGTCGTGCGCTGGGGAAATTACGACTGGTCGGACAAGCCTTTGGCAAAAGATATGACGGATGCGCTGGGCGTTACCGTTCTGGTCACCAACGACGCGAACGCCGCCGCATACGGCGAAGCAAAATTCGGCGCGGGCAAAAGTTATGAAGACAGCATTTTCGTCACCCTCGGCACGGGCGTGGGAAGCGGCATCATCCTCGGCGGCAAACTGTACGAAGGATACTGCGGCGCCGGCGCCGAAGCGGGGCATATGGTCATCGTCGCGGGCGGGATCCCCTGCGGCTGCGGCAGACGCGGCTGTTTCGAACAGTACGCTTCGGCCAGCGCGCTCGTGCGGGACACGAAAAAGGCGATGTTCGAACATAAAGACAGCGTCATGTGGGAACTTTGCGGGGGAGACCCTGAAAATGCGGACGGCAAAACGGCGTTTTCCGCCGCGAAGGCAGGGGACGAAGCGGGTCAGACCGTCGTCAAAAATTATATCATGTATCTCGGAGAGGGGCTTTTGAACCTCATCAACATCTTCCGTCCGCAGGCGATCATCGTGGGCGGCGGGGTCTGCAACGAAGGGGAATATCTTCTCGCGCCCCTGCGCAAATATATCGGCGAAAGACTGTATGTCGGATGCGACCGCGTACCCTTCGTGCTCAACCGCGCGCAACTCGGGAACGATGCGGGCATATACGGCGCGCTTGCGCTCGCCATGAACCGTTAAATATTACGGCTTCGGGGCTATTATTGCATGTTTTCAAAAAAGAAAAAACTCGGCCTCGCGCTGGGCAGCGGAGGGGCGAAGGGAATGGCCCATATCGGCGCCCTCCGCGCACTCGAAGAGATGGGGCTCCGCTTCTCGGCCGTGGCCGGCACTTCCATCGGCAGCATCGTCGGCGCGCTGTACGCCAAGGGATATTCTTCCAAAGATATGGCGGAACTGCTTTCCCGTCTGGACTATAAAGGGCTGGCGATGTCCGTTCTGATAGCGGGGTCCGTCCAGCCCGCCCGCCGCATGCTGGACGACATTCTCGACGAAAGCGAATTTTCAGAACTTAAAATCCCCTTTGCCGCCGTCGCGACGGATGCGGAGAGCGGGGAAGAGGTGGCCCTGGACAGCGGGAATGTCGCTTCCGCCGTGCTCGCATCGGGCGCGATGCCGCCCTTTTTCAAAGGGGTGGATTTGGGCGGAAAAACATTGGTGGACGGCGCGTTTGCTAACGCCGTTCCGGGCGACGTAGCAAAAAAACTCGGCGCCGATTTCGTGGTGGGGATCTCGCTTTCCCCTGCGAAGGATTATGAAAAGACTTTCTTTCTCACCCGATCGGGCGAAAAAAAAGAGATATGCCAAAGGGGGATCGGGCGGTGCGATTTTCTTCTCGCTCCCGATCTTTCGGCGTATTCCGCGGCGAGCGTTACGGGCGCTGCGGAAATGTACGATATCGGCTACGAATGCGCGATGCGCGCCTGTGACGATCTGATGCGTGCGCTCCGCGCAAAAAAGATATCCGTTTGATTTTGGTTTTATACAGATGAAAAAGGACGAAACCGCCATAACGAACAAGCCGTCGGGCGGCGGAAAACAGAAAAACAGGCGCCTCCGTATTGCGGCGGCCGCGCTTGCGGCTGTGCTGTTGGCGGTATGCATTCTGCTCGCCGTCAACGCGTTCGTTTATCCGCTCCGCTATCTTTGGGTCCTGTTCGGAAAAGTTTCCGTACCGCCGCGCCAAGAGGGAGAATTGCGCGTGCATTTTCTCGACGTGGGGCAGGGCGACTGCGCCGTCATCGAATTTCCCGACGGAAAGACGATGATCGTAGACGGCGGCGACGAAACGCGCGCATCCAGGCAGACGGTCCTGCGCTATATCCGTGCGCTGGGCATCGAAAAATTCGATTTTCTTCTTCTGACGCATACCGACGGCGATCATGCGGGCGGGCTGGACGACGTTCTCGCTCTTTACGGCGCAGATACGGCGTTTGTTCCTTACTGCACGCGCCCGTCTATCAACGATTCTTATTCTGATTTTACGCGGGCGCTTTCCGAAAGCGGAAGCAAGGCCGAAATCTCTCATCTGTATACCCATGTGCTTTCGGATACGCCTGAAAATTTTTATTATCTGACCTTCCTTTCTCCGCTGTCGCCGGGTCTGGAAGGAAGTTTTTACGACAAAGCGAATGCAGACGGCGCGACAGCGGAGGATATCAACGACGCTTCCGCCGTGTTTTGGCTGGAATATGCGGGCAGAAGCATCCTCTTTACGGGAGACATCACCTCCCGCGCGGAGGAGTTTCTCCTTTCCGCCTATACCGATCTCGGCGCCGAGGCGTTCGGCCAGACGGTGTCCGCGCCCTGGGGAGAAAAGATACGGCTTGCGCCCGAACTCGAAGATCTCGATTTTCTCAAAGTCGCGCATCACGGATCCGCGCAGTCCTCTTCGGAAGAATTTTTACGGATGACGGCTCCCGAGGCCGCGTTCGTCAGCGCGGGCACGGGCAACGGATACGGCCATCCCTCTGCGGAAACGCTTTCCCGTCTTTCGGCGGCGGGCGCGGAAATTTTCAGAACGGACGAATCGGGAACTATCCTTCTTACGATCGGAAAAGACGGCAGTTACACCGTCGAGTATACATAAAACAAGTTTGGAGTACGATATGAAACTGACTACGGCAGGCGAGTCGCACGGAAGGGCGCTCGTCGCGATCATCGAAGGGCTGCCTTCCAATCTCGAAATCGACGTTGCGGAGATCGATTCGTATCTCTCGCTTCGTCAGAGCGGGTACGGCAGGGGAGCGCGCCAAAAAATCGAGAGCGATCGCGTGCAGATCCTGACGGGGGTCCGCAACAGGCTCACGCTGGGAAGCCCCGTAACGCTCATGGTGGAAAACAAAGATTATAAAAACTGGGAAGAATTCATGTCCCCCTACGGTGCGGACGTATCCAAGAGGCGTCTCACGCGCGTCCGGCCGGGGCATGCTGATCTTACGGGCCTGTTCAAATACGACCAGACGGACGCGCGCAACATCCTCGAACGCGCTTCCGCGCGCGAGACGGCGGTCCGCGTCGCGGCGGGCACGATCGCGCGGCAGTTGCTGCGTGCGCTCGGCGTAGAGGTCACGGGATATGTGCAGAGCATAGAGCAGATCTCCGACGAGCGGCGGTATTCTTTCGATGAGATCGCGGGGCTGAAAAAATATGACCTGTTCATGCCGGACGAGGGGCTGCGCGCCGCGGCGAGAAAGCGGATCGACGAGATCTCCGAAAGCAAAGATACGGCTGGCGGGATCCTCGAACTTCGCGTCCGCGGCCTGAAAAGCGGTTTCGGCAGTTGCATGTCCTATTCTGAAAAACTCGATGCCCATCTTGCGTGCGCGCTGATGAGCGTGCAGGCGATCAAGGGCGTGGAAGTGGGGCTCGGCTTTGAGGCGGCGCGCCGCGCGGGCAGCCTCGTGCACGACCAGATCTACTATCGCGGCGGCGCATTCGTGCGCGAAACGAACAATGCCGGCGGTATCGAGGGCGGCATGTCGAACGGGGAAGAGATCGTTTTGCGGGCGGCCATGAAACCCATCCCCACCCTCATGCGCGGGTTGGATACGGTGGATTTCGACACAAAAGAGGCGTGCCGCGCCGCCACGGAGCGGAGCGATGTCTGTTCCGTCTGCGCATGCGAGATCATTCTGGAAAGCGTGCTCTGTTTCGCGCTCGCCGAAAAAGTGCTGTCCCGCCTCGGCGGCGACAATATGCGCGAGGTCAAAGAGCGCTACGACCGTCTGCCCCGCTGATACAGGTGATATCTATGCAGATCATTCACGTAAAAACGAAATCCCGCCCGAGCACCGTTTACTGCGGTGCGGGCGCCGCGGAAAAACTCTCCTCCGTTTTATCGGGAAAAGACGTCTTCGTCCTGACCGATTCCAATGTTTCCGCACTCTATCGCGACTTTATCGCGGAAAAATTCGCGGGAGCGACCGTCTGCGTCATCCCCGCGGGGGAGAGATACAAAAACAAAAACACGCTGTTTTTCGCGCTGGAAGCAATGATGCGCGCGCGGCTGAACAGAAAGTCCTGTCTGGTCGCGCTCGGCGGCGGCGTAACGGGCGATCTCGGCGGCCTTGCGGCGTCGCTGTATATGCGCGGGATCGAAGCGGTGCAGGTGCCGACCACGCTTCTGGCGCAGGTAGATTCTTCCGTGGGCGGAAAGACGGCGATCGATCACGGCGGCGTGAAAAACGTGATCGGCACCTTCTGGCAGCCGGAATACGTCGTTTGCGACCCGCTCTTTCTGCGCACCCTGCCTTCGCGGGAGATCAAGTGCGGGCTGGGCGAGATCCTGAAAACGGCGCTTCTCGATCGGGATATTTTCGATAAAATTTTTCAAAACAAGGGGCGCCTGCGCGATTTTTCTTTTTTGGAAGAGATCACGGCCGACTGTGTCCGTTTCAAGGCGGGCGTGGTCGCCGCGGACGAGACGGAAAAGAGCGGCGTGCGCAAGAGCCTGAATATGGGGCATACGACGGGGCACGCGCTCGAATTGCATTACGGCAGGCGCTCGCACGGGGAATACGTGCTGATCGGCATTTGGGCAGAGAGTTTTATCGCCGAAAGGGAGGGCGTCTGTTCCGCAGAATATGCGGCGCGCGTGCGCGGCCTCGTTTCCCTTGCGGAAAAACGCATCCCGCATTTCGATGGGGTGCAAGAAGCGGCGAAAGCGGCCCTTCTGGACAAAAAGAACGGCCGGAAAGACAGCGTTTCCATGATATTGCCCAAAGCCGTCGGAGAATATGCTGAACTTTCCCTTCCGGCGGAAAAATACGCCGCGTATCTGGAAGAAATTTTCGGAGGAAATGCATGAAGATCCTGCCCCGAAGCGAATTTTTCGGTGAATTTGCCGTACCGGGAGATAAATCCATCACACACCGCGCGGTCATGCTCAACGCCGCGGCGGAAGGGGAAGCGCTCATAACGGGGGCGCTCACGGGGGAAGACTGTCTTTCCACCGTCTCCTGCATGCGTGCGCTGGGCGCCAAGATCGAAAGGGACGGAGATCGGATCCGCGTCGTCGGCGCGCCCGCCTTTGCGGACGGGCAGACGCTGTATTGCGGCAACAGCGGCACGACCATGCGCCTGCTTGCGGGACTGCTGGCAGGCAGAAACGTCCGCGCGGTACTCACAGGGGATCCTTCTCTTTCCAAACGCCCCATGGAGCGCGTCGCGGCGCCCCTGCGGCTTCTGGGTGCAGAGGTGCGCACGCAAAGCGGATTTGCGCCCATCGAGATCGGCCCCGCCGCGCTGAAAGGCTGTGCGATACAGACGGAAGTCGCCAGCGCGCAGGTCAAAAGCGCCGTTATCCTGGCGGCGCTCGGCGCGGAAGGGGAAACGGCCGTATCGGAGAAACTGAAAACGCGGGACCACACCGAGCGCATGCTCGGCGCGATGGGCGCGCAGATAGAATTGGACGGAAATACCGTCCGCGTGCGCAAAAGCCGTTTGCACGCGGCCGACGTCGCCGTTCCGGCCGATATTTCCAGCGCGGCGTACTTTATGGCGTTGGGCGCCCTGCTCGGCGAGACCTTGGTCAGAAACGTAGGCATCAATCCCACGCGCACGGGCATCTTCACCGTATTCGACCGCATGGGGGTGTCCTATGCGCTCGAAGGGGAGCGCACGGTTTGCGGCGAACCCGTCGCGGATGTCCGCGTAAAAAAATCAGCGCTCCGCCCGCTCCGCCTTAAAAGGGAAGACATGCCTTCCCTGATCGACGAGATCCCCGTCATCGCGGTCCTTTGTGCCTTTGCCGACGGGGAAAGCGTCATATCGGGCGCGGAAGAGTTGCGCGTCAAGGAGAGCGACCGCATCGCCACGACCGCAGGGATGCTTGCCGCCGTCGGCGCATCCGTCACGGCAAAGGAGGACGGTTTTGTCATTCGCGGAAAGAAAAAAATCGCGGGAGGGGACGTGGATCCCCGCCTCGATCACCGCATCGCGATGAGCGCCGCAGTCGCACTCTGTGCGAGCGAACGGGGCGGAGAGATCAAAGACGCGGCCTGCGCGGACATATCTTTCCCGAATTTTTACAGTCTGCTCGGATAAATTTTTGCTCGCCCTGATCTGGGCGGGAAAAGGAGATAAATCGATGTTGAAACTTGCGGTGATCGGCAAGGACGTTTCCAAGTCGGACAGCGGAAAGATGCACACGTTCGACATGCGCGGGCTCGGCTTTCCCTGTTCTTACGACCTCATTTCCTGTGCGGCGGAAAATTTCGACGCTGCGATCAAGCGCCTGCTTTCCGAATACGATGCTTTTAACGTGACGATCCCCTATAAACTGGACGTCATTCCCTATCTGAAACGGATCGAGGGAGACGCGAAAGTATTCGGCGCGGTGAACACCGTCAAAGACGGGATCGGCTACAATACGGACGGGGTCGGCTTTTCGCTCATGCTGGAAAACAACGGGATCGATGTGTCGGGCATGCGCGTTCTCGTGCTCGGAGCAGGGGGCGCGGGCAGAAGCGTCGTCAAAAAACTGCTCGACGCAGGCGCCGAGGTCTGCGTTTACGACGTCAGGAAAGAAAATGCCGAGCGCGTATGCGCCGAGTTTGCGGGCGCGCGCTGCCTTGCGGAACTTACGCCCGAAGAATACGGAATGATCGTCAACGTGACGGGCGTGGGCATGCACAAGACGGAGGGGATCTCTCCCGTCGGCGCGGAGATGCTCGCAAAGACCCGCATCGCCTGCGATCTGATTTATTATCCCCGCAAGAGCGAATTTCTGCGCATCGCCGAATCGTTGGGCAAGCGTATCCTGAACGGCGAGGGGATGCTCTATTACCAGGCTTATTATTCCGACTGCATCATACTCGGCAGAGAGCCGGACGCGCAGGAGGCGAAAGCGCTCTTTGAAGCGTATTGCAAAGCACAGGAGGAAAACAAATGAAACTTTTGATCCTTAACGGCGTCAATCTGAACATGACCGGCAGGCGTGAAAAAGGCGTTTACGGCACCCGCACCCTGGAAGAGATCAACGCGGAGATCGAGGCTTTCTGCAAAGCGCGCGGAGCCGAGTGCGAGTTTTTCCAGAGCAATCTGGAAGGGGAACTCTGCACAAAGATCCAGCAGACGGATGCGGACGGCATCGTTCTGAACGCGGGTGCGTTCACCCATTACAGTTACGCGCTGCGCGATGCGATCGCCTCGGTGGATACGCCCGTGGTGGAAGTGCATATGTCCAACGTGCACGCGCGCGAAGAATTCCGCCGCCATTCGGTGATCTCCGAAGTGTGCCGCGGCAGTGTGGTCGGCTTCGGCAAAAACAGTTATATCCTTGCAGCGGAGAGTTTTCTGTTATGAATATCGTACTTTGCGGAATGATGGGATCGGGCAAGACGAGCGTCGGCATCAAAATTTCCGAACTCACGGGCATGCGCTGGTATGATACCGACGATCTGATCACCGAAAAATACGGTAAAATTTCCGATATATTCGAGTTTTACGGGGAAGAGCGTTTCCGCGGCTACGAGTCCGAAATCGTCAGGCGCGTCGCCTCAGAGGACGGGTGCGTCATCTCTACGGGCGGCGGCTGCGTCCTGCGCCCCGAAAACGCCGCGGCGCTCAAAGAATTCGGCAAGATCATCTTTCTCAAAGTGGATATCAACGTCCTGTTTGCCCGCACGGGGCATACGGGGGACGAACGCCCGCTTCTGAAAAATACGAGTTTTGAAAAAATGAAAGCGCTGCTCGACCAGCGCACGCCCATCTATTCGAGTTGCGCAGACTTTACGATCGATACCGACGGAAAGAATATAGAGGAGGTCGCCCGCGAGATCTGCGCCGTCTGCGGCGTGAAAACGATCGGATGAGCACCGTACTCGTTACGGGCGGCTCGCGCGGGATAGGCAGGGCGATCTGTCTCGCGTTTGTCCGCGAGGGATACGACGTCGCGTTCACGTATGAAAAGTCGGACGCCGCCGCGGAAGAGACGGCCCGCCTGATCCGCGCAGAGGGGCGGGAACCGCTCGTGTTCCGCTGCGACTCGCGTGACGAACACGCCGTCGAAAAGACGGTGCGCAGCGTTTTCGGGCTGGAAGTGCTCGTCAACAATGCGGGCATCGCCCTGTATAAGCAGATCCAGGATACCTCTTTGCAGGAATGGGAGGACGTTTTTTCCGTCAACGCGGCCGGAGCATTCCTCTTCACGAAAGCGGCGCTTCCCAAATTTTTTGCGCGCGGCGGAGGGTGCGTGGTGAATATTTCCTCCGTTTGGGGAGAGACGGGCGCTTCCTGCGAAGCCGCCTATTCCGCGTCCAAAGCGGCGCTTATCGGCTTTACGAAGGCGGCCGCAAAGGAACTTGCCCCCGCGGGGATCAGGGTCAACTGCCTGTCTGTGGGGTTTGCGGATACGGACATGAACGCGCGCCTGTCTCAACAGGAAAAGAGGGACTTTTTGTCCGAAGTGCCGTTGGGCAGGGCGTGTACGCCCGACGAAGCGGCGCAGGCCGTCCTTTTTCTGGCGAAAAGCAAATATATCACGGGAGAAATTTTGCGCCTGAACGGCGGTCTGTTCGTATAAAATTCCGTTTGGTGCGGGCGGGCCGCATCGGCGGAAACGTACGAACGGCCGCCTTTTTTTTCCGTATGCGGCCTGTTTCGGGGCTGAAAATTGCAGATCGGAACTCTTTTTTGCAAAGATCGCGGAAAAATTTCGAAAAATATGCGATAAAAAAAGGTTTTTCGGGTTTTTCGTCTAATTTATTAAATGACAAACGAGAATGGGACAAGCCGCCGTGCCCGATGCGGGTACGGGCGGCGCGTTTTTTGCGGGAGGGAGGAATGGAAAGTTACGATTCGGCAAAACGCCGCACTTACGAGATGGAAGCGCAGTTTCTGTCTCCGTTCGCGCAGCGTTCTGAAAATACCAGGGGCCGCCAGCGCCGCGAAACTCCCTGCGATATGCGCACCGATTTTCAGCGCGACCGCGACAGGATCATTTACAGCAAGGCCTTCCTTCGGCTGAAAAACAAAACGCAGGTCTTTTTTTCGCCGGAAGGGGATCATTTCCGCACCCGCATGACGCACACGATCGACGTTTCGCAGATCGCCCGTTCGATCGCGCGCAGCCTCGCTCTGAACGAAGATCTTGCCGAAGCGATCGCGCTCGGGCACGATCTCGGGCATACCCCTTTCGGGCATGCGGGCGAACGTGTCCTGAACAGTCTTTCTCCCTTCGGCTTTGCGCATAACGAGCAGTCCCTGCGCGTGGTGGACGTGCTCGAAAAGGAGGGGAAGGGGCTCAATCTTACCTTCGAAGTGCGCGACGGCATCGTCAACCATAAAAAGAGCGGCAAGCCCGCCACGTTGGAGGGCAAGGCCGTCTCTCTGGCGGACCGGATCGCTTACGTCAACCACGACATCGAAGACGCGATCAGGGCGGGGCTCTTGCGGGAAGAGGAACTTCCGAAAGAGGAGATCTCCGTTCTGGGAGCCTCTTCGCGGGACAGGATCAATACGATGATCAAGTCCATTTATAAAAGCAGCGTCGGGAAAAACACTGTGGAAATGGGGGAGCGCGAGGCGAAAGCGCTGGAAAATCTGCGTTCGTTTATGTTTGAAAGAGTGTATATCACCGATCTTTCGATGAAAGAGGAAGAGCGCGCGCGCAGGATGCTCTCCGCCATGTACGATTATTTCAGTAAAAACAAGGACAGGCTGCCCGATTTTTATCTTGCCCTGTCCGAAAAATATCCGCTCGAACAGGTGTTGTGCGATTATCTTTCTTCCATGACGGACAAGTACGCGATCGCCGTGTTCGAAAATCTGTTCGTTCCGAGAAGTTGGGCGCTTCGTCAGGAGGATATCGAGGAGAATTGAAAGGTCTGATGCTTCGGAGGCTTTGAGGTGAAGGGATTCGATACCGAATTTTTGCAACAACTTAAAAGCAAAATCGACATCGTGGACGTCATTTCGTCCTACGTTTCGCTGGAAAAGAAGGGCATGAATTATTGGGCGTGCTGTCCTTTTCACCATGAAAAGACCCCTTCCTTTTCCGTCAATTCCGTCGATCAGTATTACCACTGTTTCGGCTGCGGCGCGAGCGGCGACGCGATCACGTTCGTCAGAAAGATGGAGACCGTCGACTTTATGGACGCGGTCAAAATTCTCGCCGAGCGGGCGAAGATACCCCTTCCCGATCTGAATTTCGATTCGGAAAAGACGATCGAACAGAAGAGAAAGCGGGACGCGATCCTGAAAATACTGCGCGCGAGCGCGCGGTTTTATCTGAACAACCTCAATTCGGGGCATGCGGACGCGCATATCGATTATATTCTTTCGAGAAAACTTTCCTCCTCCACCGTCCGGAAGTTCGGGCTAGGCGCGTCGCTCGATTTCAAAACGCTGCCGCAGTACCTGCTCGATCAGGGCTTCCGCCGCGAGGATATTTTGGACAGCGGCGCCGTGGTCGAATCGGACAGACATGCCGGCAGGCTGATCGACGCGCAGGGCGGCAGACTGATTTTTCCCATCATCAACGCGCTGGACGACGTGGTCGCTTTCGGCGGCAGGGTGCTGGAAAAGACGGATTTTGCGAAATACAAAAATACGCGCGAGACCTCGGTGTTCAATAAGAGCAAAAATCTTTATAACATCAACCTGCTCAAAAAGCAGAAAAAGGCGACGGGCCTGAAAAACATCATCATGGTCGAGGGGTATATGGACACGATCTCCCTCTACCAGGCGGGCTTTACCAACGTCGTTGCGAGCATGGGTACCGCTCTGACAAAAGAGCAGGCGCGGCTCGCCAAGCGCTATGCGGACGAGATCCTGATCAGTTACGACGGGGATTTCGCCGGCCAGAAGGGAGCCATACGCGGGTTGGAAATTTTGCGCGACGAGGGCGCTTCGGTGCGCGTGGTGTCTCTGCCCGAAGGGCTCGATCCCGACGATGTGGTCAAAAAATACGGCAACGACGGATACCGGAAATGTCTCGATTCCGCCATGCCTCTGACCGATTTCAAACTGGAAGTCGCGGGGCGGGGATACGACCTTTCCAAAACGGAGGAAAGGCGCGCCTATATTGCGGAGGCGCTCCGCATCATTCGCGAAGAAGAGAGCGTAAGCGTGCGCGAAGACCTTTTGAAAACGTTGCGGGACAAGACGGGCGTTACCTACGAATCGCTCAAACGCGACCTCGACAATCTTCCCGCCGAAACCCCGCCCGCGCAGGACCGCGAGCCCGTGCGCAGGGAGGATGGCGCCGACCGGAATGTGAAGGCCTGCCGCTTTATCCTCGCTTCCGTGCTGTTCGGTGCAAAATACGCAAAAAATTTCGATCTTTCGAGTGTTCGTTTTGACAATCCTGTGCATAATACTATTGCGGATTATATCGCAGACAGGCGAAAGAGGGAGGAAAAAGTCAGGGCGAGCGATCTTTTTGAAATTTTTGACGAAAAGACGCCGGAACTTTCCGAAATTCTCGATCTGAGCCTCGGGGACAATCTCGAAGGCGAGCGGGCGGCCCGGTATTTTTCCGACTGCGTTAAGACGCTGGGGCGGCAGAAGATCGAAGAGGAACTGAAAAAACTGAGCGCCGAATGCGATGCGCAGACGGATCTTGCCGAAAAAAAGCGCATCACGCGGCGCATTCTTGAACTTACCATTCAACTGAAAAACTTTTGACACTTGCGGAGGATAAAATTCAATTTATGAGCGTATCGGAACAGAAACTGAACGAAATACTCAAACAGATCATCGGCGAATACCGCCAGAAGGGCAGCATTTCCACCGACGTTTTGTGCGACATACTCGAAAAGATCGATACCGACCCCGATCAGATCGATTTTATCTATAAATCGATCGGCGAGGCCGGCATTCAGATCGTGGACGAAGACGAGCGCGATAAAGAACTTTTTGAACAGGCACTGCGCGATATCGGGCTGGACGATCCCGTCAAAATGTATCTGAAAGATATCGGCAAAGTGCCCCTTCTGTCCGCGGACGAAGAGATCGAACTCGCGCAGAAAATGCAAAACGGCGACGAAGCGGCGAAAAAGCGCCTTTCCGAAGCGAACCTCCGCCTTGTCGTATCCATCGCAAAGCGCTACGTCGGCAGGGGCATGCTCTTTCTCGACCTCATTCAGGAAGGGAACCTCGGTCTGATGAAGGCAGTGGAAAAATTCGACTATCAGAAGGGTTTCAAATTTTCCACGTATGCGACCTGGTGGATCAGGCAGGCGATCACCCGCGCCATCGCCGACCAGGCGCGCACCATCCGCATTCCCGTGCACATGGTCGAAACGATCAACCGCCTCACGCGCGCTTCGCGCATCCTGTTGCAGCAGTTGGGCAGGGAACCCACGCCCGAAGAGATCGCCGAGGAACTCAACATGCCCGAAGACCGGGTACGCGAGATCCAGAAGATCGCGCAGGATCCCGTCTCTTTGGAAACGCCGATCGGCGAGGAAGAGGATTCTCATCTGGGCGACTTCATCGAGGACGACCGCGCCACGACGCCCAGCGATTCGGTCGCGTTTACCATGCTGAAAGAACAGTTGCTGGGCGTTCTCGACACGCTTACCCCGCGCGAAGAGAAAGTGCTTCGCCTGCGTTACGGCATAGACGACGGCAAGCCCAGAACGCTGGAAGAAGTGGGCAAAGAATTCAACGTCACCCGCGAGCGCATCCGCCAGATCGAGGCGAAGGCGCTGCGCAAACTGCGCCATCCCAGCCGCAGCAAAAAACTCAAAGATTTTCTCGATTGATGAAATTTTCCGAACGCATCGAAAAGATCGGCAGCGAATGCGACGCATGCGATCTGTTTGCCGATATAGGCTGCGACCACGGTTACAGCACCGCCTATATGCTCGAAAAAGGGCTGTGCCGCCGCGCGCAGATCTCCGACATCAGCGCGAAGAGCCTTTCCAAAGCGGAAAAACTTCTGAAAAAGTATGTAGACGAAGGAAGGGTCTCCTCCGTCTGCGCCGCGGGGATGGAAAAGACCGACCCGTCTGCGGATTTTGTGCTGATCGCCGGCATGGGCGGCGAAGAGATCGTACATATCCTTCAGGCCGGATTTTTGCCCCCCAAACTGCTCTTGCAGCCGATGAAAAATGCGGACAAAGTGCGCGCGTTCCTTCTTGCGGCCGGTTATTCCGTCTTGCAGGATTACACCTTTCTCTGCGGCGGCAAATTTTACGATCTCATAAAGGCGGAAAAGGGGATTCCCTCGGACTATACGCAGCGCATGCTCGCCTACGGGAGAGACAATCTCAAAGCCCCGACGGGCGATTTTGTAAAAAAACTCGAACGGGATATAGCCGACTGCGAAAGATGGCTCGCTTCCGCCCGCACGAGGGGGAGGGAGGCGCTTTCGGCGCGGCTTGCCGATCTGAAGGAGGTTTACGGTGAAGTTACGGCAGATCTATGCGGCGATCGATGCCGCTTATCCTAAAAAACTGAGCGACGAATACGTGTCCGCTTACGGCGGGCACGATAACAGCGGCATCCTCGTAGACACGGGAGAAGAGGTCTCCCGCGCCCTGTTTTCCCTCGATCTGTCGCTCGGGGCGATCGCCCGTGCGAAGGAAAGCGGCTGCCGCCTGATCGTTACGCACCATCCCGCCGTGTTTTATCCCGTTTCAAACATTTTGGCGGACGATCCCGTCGGCAAAAGGCTGATCGCCTGCATCAGGGAGGGGATCAGCGTGATCTCTATGCATCTCAATCTCGACTGCGCGCCGCATGGCATAGACGATTGGCTTTGCCGGGGGCTCGGCGGCAGGCAGGAGAAAATTTTTGAACCCCTTTCGTCGGGCGGATACGGACGGGTGTGTTCGATCGCACCCTGTTCCCTGGCAGAATTTTCCGAACGGGTAAAGAAGGAATTTTGTACTTCGCGGGCGTTGGTCTACGGAACGGAAGGCGAAATTTCGCGCGCGGCGTCCTTCTGCGGCGCGGGCGTGGACGGCAGTGCGATCGCGCACGCAAAACAAGAGGGGGCGGACGTGATCCTTTCGTCCGACGTAAAGCACAATCATATCTGCGACATTCTGGAATCCGGGATGAAATTGGTTTCGATCCCGCATTATGCGAGCGAAAATTACGGATTCAAAAAAATATATCAGGATCTGAGCGGCAAACTCGGCGTGTCTTCCGAATATTACGAAGATGCGTTCATGCTCTGATCCGAGGAGGAACATAATGATAGACGAACTTTTGAAATATCAGGAAGCGGACGGAAAACTGCGCGCGATCGAACAGGAGATCGCCTCCACCGACGAGCGCAAAAAATACATGACCGCAAGAAAATTTTTGGAAAAGGCGCCCGAAAAACTTTCCGCATTGGATGCGCGCGCGACGGAGTTCCGTCACCTTTTCGAGCAGTTGGAGAAAAAATATTCCGAAATCGCGGATACGATCAAAGATTACGAAAATCTGGACGAAATGGTCGACGAACAGGGAGGAGACATAACCTTTTATAAAAAGAACGCTTCCCAGATCGCGGACAGTCTTAAAAGCCTGAAAGCGGAGATCAACAAACTGGCCGCACAGATCGAAAAGACCGCATCCGAATATGCGGAGGCGAAAAAGCAGACGATCGCCATGCAGCGCCAGTACAAGGAGTACAAGGAAAAATACGCAAAGATCAAAGAATCGCGCGCGGCGGACGTTGCGGCGGCGGAAAAAGAACTGAAAGAACTTGCCGCAGCCGTTCCTGCTGAAACCTTAAAAAAATACGAGGCGAAGCGCAAAGAGAAACTTTTCCCCGTCGTCAGCGAGGTCAGCGGCAACCGCTGCCCGCAGTGCGGCATGGAATTGTCGCTTGCGGAACGCAGCAAACTCGAAAGCGGTTCGTTTATCGAATGCGACAGTTGTCACAGGATCCTTTTCAAGCGGAAATGATCCCGCGCCGTCGGCGCAAAGGGGTCGCGCGGCCCGTGTCTGCCTTCAAAGGCGGTCCGGAGCATAAAAAAAGACGCGGCAGCGGAACAAGGTTGGTTCCGCTGCCGCGTCTTTTTTCATAAAACTTTTGCCTTCACTTCGCGCGTCTTGTAAGCGTTGATGGCAAGCGAAAGTTGGTCGGGGCAGGAGGTGTTGTTTCTGCACCGTATGCCTTTCAGCGTTTCGGCGACCTCGTCGATATTTTTGCCCTCCACAAGTCTCGCGATGCCCTGCAGGTTGCCGCTGCATCCGCCTATAAATTTCACGTTGTGGATCTTGTTTTCCCCGTCCACGTCAAACAAGATCTGGCGCGAGCAGGTGCCCTTTGTATTGTAAGTAAACATGACTTAAACCTCTTTGGTCAATCGACCAGATTTTCATAGATCACGGCGTAAACGTCCGCCGCTTTCAGTTCCCATTTTTTGTAAATATTCTGCGCGGTCTTTCTGTCCGGAACCACAAATTTCAGTTCCAGGATAGGCTGCGCGGGGGCAAGGATGCGCAGAAACACGGTGTACGTTCCGTCTTTGTTTTGGTAATAGTCTGATTTGCATTCCTGCCTGTTGCGGTAACGCGCGCTGTTGTTTTTCACGAAAACGGAAATTTCTTCGCGCGTGCTTTTGGGGATATTGATATAAAAATTCGCAAGGCAACTTCTGCCGTCGGGGGTGATGGTGTAGAGCGTATCGTCGTTCGTCTCGACGGTGCAGATGAATCCGTCTTCCAGAAGTTGGTTTATGATCATTACGCAGTCCATATAATTGATCCAGTCGTTGCTGGTGGAACACATATCGATCAGCGTCTTTTCGGACAGTGCGCTCTCCATTTTGTCAAAGACGAAAAGCAATATTAACTTGTTTATGAAGGTTTCGCCCTGAATCTGCATGAATGTGTCCCTGCGTAAAAATCTTTAATCCCTTATGTGCGGACAAAAAATCCGCTTTTTGAAGAAAAGCGGATCGTCTGTCTGCCCGAAGCCGTATTTTGCAGCCGCCTTAAACTCAAGCGAATTTTTTCAAAGCGGCGAGAAGATCGTCGCAGTTGTCCGAATGGATCTCGACGATCAGCGGTTTGGAAAGGTCGAGGGAGAAAATTCCGAGAATGGATTTTGCGTCCACGACGTATTTATCGCTTTTCAAATCGATTTCAAACGGGTAATCCTGCACGATTTTAACGAATTCTTTTACGTTTTGTGCCATCTGAAGAGAAATTTTGACCGATTTCATTTGAGTTACCTCCAAAATCATTTTCTATATTATACATAAAAAAAAGCGGAAAATCAAGATATTTCCCGAAAATAAGTTAATAAAAAGAAAATTTTGTGCTATAATGATACCCGAGTTGAAAAACTTATAAATTTTGCACATAAAAAGGAGAACTCCATATGGATACGGATATGCGGCAGATCGATGCGTTTTTGCAAAAATGCGATGAAGTCATGCAGTCGAAATTCATCATCGCCGACACCAAGATCAGCGATCTGCTCAAATCGATCGCCTCGAGCGATCTCCTTTATGCGTTTTTCCGCGAGGCGACGAAAAATTTCGATTATCCCGCCGCGCAGAAAAAATATATGAATTATATGCCCGAGGGCACGGCGGGCAAGCGGAAACTTCTGTTTCCCGAAGATCCCGAAGAGCGCCTTGCGTTCGTGTTCTGCCTTCTGGTCGATTTCGATAACAAGCGGATTGATCTGTCCGATTTTCTTTCGGAATATTTTTACGAAGACGGCAGCGTGTACGAAAGTTTTTACGCCTTTTGCAATCAGGTGATCAAACCGTTCAAAAATGCGGTCAAGGTCATGTTCAGGGGCTGGCAGGCGCCGCGCGCGGAATCTTCCGCCTCGGAAAATTTTTCCGACCTCGTCTCCCGCGAGCGGGAAAAAGTTTTTGCCTCCCGCCTGTCCGATCGGGATAAGGTGGACGGAATGCTCATCCTGAATGCTTTGGCTGCCGCCGACCGTTCGCAGGAAACGATCGTCGCGGGCCTTTTGGGCGGATATCGCTGTTTTGTCGCAAAAACGCGCTTCCAGAGCGAATCGACCCGTCCGCTTCTCGATATCCTTGCAGACCTGGAGGCAAGATTATGACTTTCGGAGAAAGGACGGTATCGAAAAATTACGTTTACCGCGGAAAGATCCTGAATGTGCGCTGTGACGACGCGCAACTTCCCGACGGAAAGCCCTGCAAGCGCGAAGTCGTCGAGCACGGGGGCGGTGCGGCCGTGCTGTATGAACAGGACGGAAAAATTTTGCTCGTCAGGCAGTACCGCTACGCATACGGAGAAGAACTTTTCGAGATCCCTGCCGGCAAACTGGACGCGGGGGAGGACCCCGCCGCCGCTGCCGCGCGCGAACTGGAGGAAGAAACGGGGTTTTCTCCCGAAAAGACGGAACCGGTCTGCACGGTCTACCCCTCTCCGGGATATACGAACGAAAAGATCTATATTTTCCGCGCCGTCGGCGCGAAAGAGGGCGCGAGCCATCCGGACGAAGGAGAATTTCTCTCCGCGGGCTTCTATCCGGCGGAGGAAGTGCTCGCGATGATCGGCCGCGGCGAGATCAGGGACGCAAAAACGATCATTGCCGTCCAGCATTATTTTCTGACGAAAAAAGCGTAATATAAATATTAAAAAGCCGCCGCAAAGGGCGGTTTTTTGTTTACAGGTGAAACGGAGCGGACATTTTCAGGATACGCGAAGGGGCGTTTTTTAAGCCGCGGCGGGCAGGTTTGCGGCATAAAAAAAGCGCGCGCCCTTTTGCGGGCGCGCGCCGATGTCGGAGTTTTGCGTGAATTTCCGCTATTTATTTGCAGCAGGAACCGAACATATTGCAAAGGCCGCCCTTTTTGATGACGCAATAAACCGCGGCAAGGATGAGAGGCAGGTAGCAACTATTGCAAATGCTTTCCAGGGTGCCGTTTCCGCAGCAGCAGAGGATCAGCAATATGATGAGGATCCACAAGCAGGTATTATTACCGAAAGTTCCGAAACAGTTCATTAATTCATTCCTCCTGAAATTGTCTACTGCAGGGCGGATATGTAAAACGAAAGCCCCTTGCAGTAACCTTATGTTTGCGGCAAAAATCCGCTCGGTGTCAAACGGTCCGTAGGATGGGCGCGGATCTTTAACCGTTATACTCATATTTACGGCGCGGCGCGGAAAAATGTTACAGCCGGTTTCATAACTCTTCCGTAAAACGCATAAAATAAGAGTATTGCAGAGCAATTTTTGCGGCAAAATCCCGCACGAAGGGGCGCGCCGCGTGTTTTCACTTTCATTTGCTTGCTAAAAGCGACATTTTATGATAAAATAAAGGGCGCTCTCAAAAAGGGCGTTGCAAGGCGCAAACAGGGGGATAGGACAAGCGCGCCTTGCCCGAAAACCGATATGCGCGGGCAGACACCGTGATCGGGCTGACCCGTTATGCGCATAAATACTTATTTTTTCACGGATATTCCCGAAGGGAAATCCGATGGAGGTCTTTATGACAAAGAAGCGTTTTTTCACTTCACGGAACATTGCCTTTCTGGCTGTTCTCCTGGCTCTCGTGATCGTGCTCCAGTTGTGGGGCAGCGCGATCAAGATCGGCACTACCAGCCTGAGCCTCGTGCTCATCCCGATCGTGCTCGGCGCGGTGATGATCGGCCCCCTTGCGGGCGCGTTTTTGGGCTTTGCGTTCGGGCTTGTGGTGCTTATCGTCGGTATCACGGGCGTGGATAACTTTACGTTTATCCTGTTCACCGACCACCCCGTCCTCACATCCGCGCTCTGCCTTGTCAAAGGCACGGCTGCGGGGTTGGTCGCGGGATTGTTGTTCAGGCTGATCCAGGGCAAAAACCGGTATGCGGCAGTCATCACGGCCGCGCTCTCCGCTCCCATCGTCAATACGGGGCTGTTTATTCTTGGAGCCCTGCTCATGAGCGGAACGCTGAGCGCCAATTTTGTAAGCGAGGGATCTTCCGTCATTTACTTTCTCGTGATCGGTTGCGCGGGCGTAAATTTTTTGATCGAATTTGCGGTCAATCTCGTGGCGTCGCCCGCGATCTATACGGTTGCGGAGGTCGTCAAGCGTTCATTCCGCAGCAAAAAAGGTGCGCCGCGCAAAAAGGATGAATCGGACAAAAACGATGTTTCCGCCGGAAGCGGCGACGAAAACATCAAGCGGTCGGCTGACCGGAACAATGCGGATAACGGTATAATTTCATGATACTTTGCATAGACGTCGGAAATACGAATATTAAATACGGGGTGTTCGAGGGAGACAGGCTCATCGTCAGTTTCCGCGTCGCCACCGATTTGAAGCGCACGAGCGATCAATACGGCACCGCCCTGATCGATATGTTTGCCGTCAAGGGGATCAAACCCGGCGACATTGCCGGGGCGATCGTATCGTCCGTCGTACCCCCGCTCAACTATACGATCACGCATATGTGCACAGGTTATCTGGGCGTCGAGCCTCTCGTCGTCGGCGCGGGGCTGAAAACGGGTCATAATCTTCGGGTGGACGACGCGCGGGAGGTCGGCGCGGACAGGATCGTGAACGACGTCGCTGCGATCAAAAAATACGGCGCGCCGCTGATCGTCATCGATTTCGGTACGGCGACGACGTTCAACGTCATCAACGAAAACAAAGAATTTATCGGCGGAGCCGTCGCGCCCGGTATGCGCGGGTCCATGGATTCCCTCGTATCGGGAACGGCGAAACTGCCGCGCGTCGAGATCGAAACGCCGAAAAGCGTGATCGGCAAAAATACGACGACCAATTTGCAGGCGGGGCTGGTTTTCGGTTTCGCGGGGTTGGTCGACTACATCGTCAGAAGGACGAAAAAGGAAATGAAGCGCCCCGATATGAAGGTGGTCGCCACGGGCGGGTTCAGCGAGATCATCGCCAAAGAAGTGGCCTGCATCGACTACGTGGACAAACTTCTCACGCTCAACGGATTAAAGATATTATACGATTTGAATCGTTCGGAGGATAAAAAATGAAAAACGTCGGGGTAGCCATTCTCGGTTTGGGGGTCGTCGGCAGCGGCACGTACAAGATCTTGCGCGACCACAGGGAATTCTACAAAGAGACGCAGGGCGTAGACCTGTCCGTAGAGGGCGTATTGGAGATCCGCAAGGAAAAGGCGCTCGCGCTCGGCATCGAAGAGAGCAAAATTTATGACAACATAGCCGAGATCGTGAGCAATCCGAATGTGGATATCGTCGTCGAGGTCATCGGCGGTGTCGAACCCGCGAAAAGTTTTGTCCTTGCGGCGCTGCACAGCGGCAAAACGGTCGTCACGTCCAACAAAGAACTGTTCTGCAAATACTGGCACGAGTTAGAAAAGGCGGCCAAGCGCACGAATGCGGGCCTCTATTTCGAGGCGAGTTGCGTCGGCGGCGTGCCTATCATCCGTACGCTGATCGACGGCATGCAGGCAAACGTGATCAGCAATCTGACGGGCATCATCAACGGCACGACCAATTATATCCTGACCAGAATGACGCGCGAGGGCGCAAATTATCAGGACGTTCTGAAAGACGCGCAGAAACTCGGATACGCCGAGGCAAACCCGTCCGCGGACGTGGAGGGGTACGACGCTGCGTATAAACTTTCCATCCTTTCCAGCCTTGCTTTCCATAAAAAGGTGCCGCTCGACAAGATCTACCGCGAGGGCATCACCGAGATCCAGTCCTGCGACATCGCTTACGGCGACGAACTCGGCTATACGCTCAAACTTCTGGCGATCGGCAAGAACGGAGAGAAGGGCATCGAGGTGCGCGTGCACCCCGCGTTCATCCGCAAAGACCATCCGCTCGCGTCCGTGAACGACAGTTTCAACGCGGTGTTCCTGAAAGGGGACAGCGTGGGGGATATCATGCTTTACGGCAGGGGCGCGGGCGATCTGCCCACCGGCAGCGCGATCGTTTCCGACGTCATTTATGCCGCCACCCATTCGGACGTGAAGTATGCAACTTTCAAAAACACGCAGCAGGCGGAGCCGGGCGTTAAATTCGTCAACGATTTCCGCAGCCGCTATTATATCCGTTTTACGGCAAAAGACAGAGCGGGCGTTCTGGCAAAGGTGGCAGGCATCCTCGCGAAATACAATATCAGCATCAGCGATCTGATCCAGAAAGGGGAGGGGTGCGAAAATCTGCCCATCATCCTCATCACGCACGAGACGAACGAGTACTCCGTCCGCCGCGCGCTGGAAAAGATCGGCATGCTCGACGACGTCGTATCCGTAGACGCGACCATCCGCGTGGAATCTTAAACACAATCGACAAAAAGCAGCCTTTCCGTTCGGTCGGAGGGGCTGTTTTATTTTTATAAATTCAAAAAAGTTTCGTTATTATGCAAGAAACGATTGCCTTTTCGGGCATGAAATGATATTATAAAAGCATATTTTGCATAAATATTCGAAAAAGGGTACCCTTTTTCGGACCTTGCGTCCGAAAAATCGCCTTAATCGAAAAAAAAGAGAGGTTTCAGTGCTTATGAAAAAGATTTTGGCAGCCGTTGTATCGGTTTTGCTCGTCGCGGCGATGGCGGTTTCTTTTGCCGCTTGCAGTAAGGGCGATCCCGTAAAAGTGATTGATGTATCCTTATCGGGCGAACCTTACGGATATTGCTATGATAAAGAGAATAAAGATATCGAAGATGCTATCAATCAGTTGATTTTCGATCTTTGCGGCAGTCAGGAGTTCAATCCGGAAATTGAAGGATCCGGTTCTGATGCAAAAGGCGTATTGTACGATTACGACGGGGACGGCACCCCGGAAACGGTAACATTCAAAGATCTTTATGAGTATGAAAACGGAAACAATCCTGTTCGAACGGTATCCGCATTGACGGAAGTTCCGAACGGAGAAGAAGATAATTGCCTCGTCGTCGCGACGAATGCGGCATTTCCCCCGTTTGAAGACGTGCAGGGGGATAAATTTTCCGGTATCGACATGCAGATCGCGCAGATGCTTGCAAACCGCCTCGGTAAAAAACTCGTTATCAGAAATATGGAGTTTGACGTAATCATCAAAGATGTTGAAACGGGAAAATCGGATATAGGCATGGCGGGATTTACGATCAGCAAAGGCAGGGAAGAACTGGTTACGTTCTCAAACCCTTATTATCGTACCTCTCAGCGTATTGCTGTCCTGAAATCGGAAACCGCGTTTGATAACTGTAAGACGGAAGCGGATGTCCGTGCGGTTATCGAAGGGATGGGCAAAGTAAAAGGTGGCGCGGCGGACGGCCAGACGGGATATTACTACCTTGCCGGAAGCGATGATTTCGGCTTTGAAAAATTTGAAAATGTCGAAATTAAAGGATATTCCGAAATTGCACTTGCTGTCAAAGATCTTTCCAACGGTAAAGTGAAATTTGTCGTTGGCGACAGAGATACGATTAACGACGCCGTAGACAGCATAAACGATACGTTATAAAAAGGGAATTTGCTATGCAGGCAATGTGGGATGTGTTTTACGAACAATTCGTAACACTTGGCGGCTATAAAAATGTCTTGGTAGGGCTTCGCAATACGTTGATCATCGCAATTGCTGGTCTGATCATCGGCATCATCATCGGAACAATCGTTGCTTGCGTTCAGGTTGCAGGTAAAAGGAGCCAGATAGCGCGGGGATTTGCCGTGATCGGCGATATTTACACGGGGATTTTCCGCGGAACGCCGATCATTATTCAGTTGCTCGTGTTTCACTATATTATTTTCGCGACTATTGAAATCGATGGGCTGATTGAAGCAATTCTCGTATTTGGGCTGAACAGCGGGGCATATGTTTCTGAAATCATGCGCGGCGGTATTTTGTCCGTCGATATCGGGCAGACGGAAGCGGGCAGAACGTTGGGGCTTTCCTATACGGCTACGATAATACGGATTGTGTTCCCGCAGGCTATTAAAAATGTAATACCGACGCTGGGTAACGAATTTATTGCGCTTACAAAAGATACCTCTGTTGCGGGTTATGTCGCAACAATGGATTTGACGCGCGCATTCCGCTTGATCGCAACGGCAAATTATGAGTTTACGATACCGTATCTCATGCTTGCGGTTGTATACCTTGTGCTGATTATTATTTTTACGGTCATTGTTCGCCTTGTGGAAAGGAGGATGAGAAAGAGTGAAAAACGCTGAAAAGGCCTCCAAATTTGCCAAGACGGAAAAAACGCCCGTAGAACCTTACGATCCCGCGGCGATGCTCGAAGTGCAGCATCTGACCAAAAAATTCGGAGACCTTACCGTGCTCGACGACATCAGCGAAAAGATCGTGCAGGGAGAAAAGGTCGCCGTGATCGGCCCTTCGGGAAGCGGAAAGAGCACGTTTCTGCGTTGTCTTAACGTGCTTGAAGACCCTACCGACGGCTACGTATTTTTTGAGGGGAGCAATCTTTGCGACCTGAAAGTGGACATCAATCTTCTGCGCCGCAGGATGGGCATGGTTTTCCAGCAATTCAACCTGTTCAACAATATGAACGTGCTGAAAAACATCACGCTTGCCCCCGTGCACGTCGGATTGCAGGATTTAAGAAAGGCAAAGACGAAAAATCTGTTTATCCGTATCGCCAATCTTTTCCGCGGAGAGGGGAAGAAAAAACCTCTTATTCCCATAGAAAAGAGCGCAAAAGAGATCAAAGAGGAAGCGAAGGAAAACGCGATGCGCCTGTTGGAACGCATCGGGCTTGCGGATAAAGCGAACGTATATCCGTCCACGCTTTCGGGCGGACAGCGCCAGCGCATCGCGATCGTGCGCGCGCTTGCGATGAATCCGAAAGTCATGCTGTTCGACGAACCTACGAGCGCGCTCGACCCCGAAATGGTGGGCGAAGTGCTCGAACTGATCAAAGAACTTGCCGACGAGGGGATGACGATGATCATCGTCACGCACGAAATGGGATTTGCCCGCGAGGTCGCCACCCGCGTCATGTTCATGGACGGCGGCAAGATCGTCGAGCAGGGCCCGCCCTCCGAAATTTTCGGAAACCCGAAAAACGACAGGCTCAAAGATTTTCTTTCCAAGGTATTATAAAATCGGTTTCGTTTCAATAAAAACCCCGAGAGAAATTTTCTCTCGGGGTTTTTATTGAAATGCTGTTTTTTTACTTGACGATTTTTCTCGGGGGGGGGGTATAATAGGAGGTGGGTTTTTGTTTCCGCCGCCCCGTTTTATCGTCCGCCGGCAGTTCGGATCAATCAGAAAAGACGGCCGCGCGGCATGCGTTTTTGTTCGTTTTCAATTTTTGATTTTGTCGATATTCGGAAAGGTTTTTGCCAGGTCGAACGGATCAAAATTATAAAAAGAAGTTTTTTCGATCCCCAATTTTTTATAATCGGAAGGAGAACATCCGTGCTCGGCGCGGAAGTGTTTATACAGGTTGTTTTCCGTACGGAAACCTGTCAGGTTTGCGATCTCGCTGATGGGCAGCCGCGTCGTTGCGAGCAGATATTCCGTTTGTTTCAGGCGGTAATAGTTGACGATCTTCATGACCGTCATGCCCGTCGCGTTCCGGAAAAGTTTCTGCGTGTAAGACGGGGTGATCCCGATAAATCGTGCGATATCCTCCACCTCGATGTCTTCCGCATAATGCGAGCCGATATATTCCATTCCGTGATTTATGTAACTGTTCGTCGAAATTTTCAAATGGTTCGTTCTGCATTTGCAGAGAGAAATAAAAAGTTGTTTGATGGAAATTTCATAATCCATTTCAAAAAATTCGTTTTCCATCCCTTTTTTTCGCGCGTCAAGAATGTTCAGAAGATAGGTCAGCGTCTGGCGCACGTTGTTCGTGTCCGAAAAAATCATGACGGAATTTTCCGACGACATGATGTGTTTCAGCGAAGGATAACAGGAAAATTCCGGATTGCCGACGATATAATCGTCCACGGGCAGATTTTCGTTGGGCGTGGCAAGTTCAAGGACCAAAAGTTCTATGTCGTCCGATTTTGCCACCAGCCTGTGAAATTTGTTTTTTCTGATCAGCGCGAACTGATTCGGGACGAGGGAAAAGATCCCTCCGTCTTTTTCCGTAATATCCATTTTGCCCGATACCAGATAGGCTATTTCTATGTTCGCATGCATATGATAGTTCATGGTAAAGGATCTGTTATAAAATATTTTGATATAACTTTTCGGAATGACCACCGAACTGAATTCTGTCCATTTCCCGTTAAAAAATGTACTCATGATTTTATTATACATGCAGATTTCTTATTTGTCAATACACCTTTGTTCACTATTGGAACGATTTATGATTCCAATAGTGATTTTAATCTCTTTGACCATATTGATTCGGCGCAAAAAGTGTGGTATAAATGAAATAAGAAAACGCGGGGCCGCCAAGATATGGAATTGAATTTTGAATATGAAAACGTTAAACTCGATTTTGAAATAACACAGGACAGGATCGTACGAAAGCCGAGGCAGGATTTTGTCTGTGCGGATACAGAACGGGCGCAGTCCCTTGCAGAGATCTGCGAAGTTCAGATCCGGGGAAGGATGACGCGCGGGCATATGGGGGCACGGCATCTGCAAAGTTCCGAAAGCGGCCGTTTCCGTTACGTTGCGCATGCGATCGAAAAGGGGGAGCGCGGCGCGCTTCTCACCATCACGCAGAGGAGCGATCTTGCCGAACTGAGATCTTTCTTTTTCGTGCCGAAGGGAACGGGCACTCTCAGAACGTGGCACGAAATCGAAAATATCGGCGCGCAGCCGTTTACTCTGGAATACATAGGCACGTACGGCGAATTGATGATGACCGAGCCGAAAACGTTCGGCGAGACGGAATTCTGGCTTCCCACCAACGGTTCGTATTGCGAATGCCAGTGGAGCAGGGCGCCTCTATCCGTCTACGGCGTATTCGGCGGACACAATATGAAGAGCCAGAAAAAACTGTGCATATCGAATACGGGCGCATGGTCTACAAAGACGTATCTGCCGATGGGGGCCGTCAAAGACAGAAATGGCGCTTTTACGATGTGGCAGATCGAGGCGAACGGCAGTTGGTCTTACGAATTGAGCGATCTGTACGATTCTCTGACGCTGCATCTGAACGGCCCGACGTTCGAAGAGCATAACTGGCAGAAAACTTTGAAGCCGGGCGAACGGTTCGAGACGGTAAAGGCCGCCGTCACGCGCGGCAGAAGTTTCAACGAAGCGGCAGCCAACATGACCGCGTACCGCAGGGCGATCGTTGTAAATAACAGGCTCGCCGCCCCCGTGGTGTTCAATGAATACATGTATGCGTCGTGGAATACCCCTTCGGAAAAAACGGCCTACGCGCTGGCGCCCGTAGCAAAGCGGTTCGGGGCGGATTATTACGTGATCGATTGCGGTTGGCACGACGAAGAGCCCGATCCTTTTTACTATCTGGGGAGATGGGAAGAATCTGCTTCCCGTTATCCGGGCGGGCTGAAAAAAACGCTGGACTTTATCAGGGCACAGGGCCTTGTTCCGGGGCTTTGGATGGAACCGGAGGCCGTGGGAGCCAAGGGAGACGCGGCAAAACTGTATGAAGAGGACGCCTATTTCAGCCGCGGCGGTGCCGTGCTCGGCATTTCCGAACGGTATCAGTTGGATTTCAGGAATGAAAAGGTTTTTTCCCGTTTGGAAAAGATCGTCGGAAAACTTGTCGAAGATTACGGCGTCGGATATCTGAAACTCGATTACAACATCGAACCCGGCGTCGGCACCGACCGCAACGCGGAAAGTTGCGGCGACGGCCTTCTGGAACACAACAGGGCGTATCTTCGCTGGGTTTGCCGCCTGAGAGAAAAATATCCGTCTCTCGTGATCGAAAACTGCGCGTCGGGCGGCAACCGGATGGATTATCTCACGCTTGCGAACTGCGATCTGCAGAGTACGTCCGATCAGATCGATTACCGCGTCTATCCATATATCGCGGCAAACATGTTTTCCGTTCTGCTTCCCGAACAGGCGGCCGTCTGGGCGTATCCCGCGTCGCATGTGGATGAATCGCAGCCCGACCGCGAATGCGTGATCATGAACATGATCAACGGCCTTGCCGGCAGGATGCACCTAGCAAGCAGGCTCAACCTGCTCAACGAAGAGAACGGAGCGCTTGTGCGAGAGGCGTGCGAATTTTCCCATGAGATCGACGGTTTCAGAAAAAGAGCCTTGCCGTGGTTTCATAAAGATCTGCCCGCCGAAATGGACGCGGGGCAGGTCGTATTCGGAATGAGAGAGGGAGGCCGCCTGCTCGTTTTTGCCTACCGCATGCACGGAGAAGAGAAGATTTGCATAGACGCCGGAAGAGAGATCGGCAGCGCCGCCGTCGTTTATCCGAAAGACTCGCAGATCGGGCTGTCCGTAAACGGCGGCACGCTATCCATGAAATTCCCGCAGCCATATATGGCGCGCGTGATAGAAATCAGATTCAAATAAGGGAGGTTTCCAATGAAAAAACTTTTAGGCTTGTTTCTTTCGGCGATCCTGTGCCTCGGCAGTATCGGGTTTGTCGGCTGTGCGCAGAAAAGCAGCAGCAGCGGCGTCATCATCGACCCGACGAAAGAAGTCATCAACATTTCTCTGTTCAGCGCCGGATTCGGTACACAGTGGCTGACGGATCTTCTGAACGATTACAATGCGACGCTGACGGGGAAATATCAGTTCAACCGTATTGCGGAAAATACCGACAGTATCGATACGATCACCGATCAGATCAACGCAGGGATCCGCAAAGCGGACATCTATTTCAACGATACGTCCGATTTTCAGCGCCTGATGCGCATAGACGGGATGCTGTTGGATCTCACCTCTGTCTGGGAGGCGAAACCGGACGGAACGGAAACGACCGTCAGGGACAAAATTCTCGACAGCGAGACATTCGAACAGGCATATACATATGACGGAAAGATCTACGGTATTCCTTTTTCGCAGGGGCTGAGCGGCATCATTTACGATCATGACCTTTTTGAAGACGCGAACCTTTTGGCCAAGGATTCTTCTACCGAAAACGGGCTGACAAAGGGTACGGACGGGATCGAAGGTACTTTCGACGACGGCCTTCCCGAAACGATGGATGAATTTATCGAACTGTGCGACACGATCAAGGGAAGAAATTATTGGCCCTTCTTATATACCGATACGGTCGGCGGCGGCATCACCACGCCGGTCATGGAGATCATCGTAGGCATGTACGAGGGGTTGGAGAGTTATACGGCCACGATCACTTACGACGGCACGTATACTTCGCCGTCGACGGGGGTGAAGACGCAGATCATACCCTCCGAAGGATATAAGGCGTATCAGATCGGGGAAGGGAGAGTCAAAGCCGTTGAATTCCTGAACGACGTCCTGTTGAATGAAAATTATTACGATTCCTCGCTGCAGGGGATCAACCACACCGCATCGGAAGAATATTTTCTGTACAGCCACAGCGCGGGCCGCACGCGCGTTGCCATGACACTCAACGGCTGCTGGTGGGAGAACGAAGCGCGCGACGCGTTCGCGACGGATGCCCGCCGCAACGGTGCGAAGTGGGGATACGGAAAGAGAGATTTCCGCTTTATGCCCATCCCTCAGATCGAGGGGCAGAGCGAGACCATGAACGGAAAATATGTTTTTTCCACCAATGCGGACGGTTCCGTTTTTGCGCTGCGTTCCTCCGATGAGGAGAAAAACCAGGCGATCATTGACTTTTTGACCTATTTCGCTTCCGACGAAGGGCTTTCCTATTTCGCCAGAGAAACGGGGTCGATGCCCGCTTATAAATTTACGCTCGCCACGGACGATTACAATAATATGACTCCGTTCAGCAGAAATCAGTACGACATTCTCATGAATGCAAACACCGTCATCCTGCGTCCGAACCTGATCGAGCAACTTACGCCCATCAACTACCTGACGACCAACGCGCCTACCAGATGGTCCGTCGTGATCAACGGCTTCGAATACGAACTCGCGTACGACGCGATCGTGCGTACGTCCGCTTCGCAGTATCTCTCCGCGCTGACCTCGAAGTACGATGCCGACTCCTGGCAGGAAATTTACAGTCAGGTGGAGGATATCCTGCAATGAAAAAGCAAGGCGGTAAAGTGCTCGGGGCAACTGCCGCGCGCTGGAAAGAGAGGGGGTTTATCGGCGTCGTATTGGCCTATCCGCTGTTGCTGTTCATCGTTTTTTATGTCGTCGTGAACTTCAATTCCTTTTTGCTCGCGTTTCAGAAAGTGGATGTCAATTACAATCAGGTCTTCAACGGGGTCGATAATTTCAAACAGGTCTTTTCCGATCTCGTTTCGAAAGACAACCGCATGCTGTCTACGGCATTTATCAATTCTTTTCTGATGTTCATATTCGTTACGGGGATCGGCATGCCGTTCAATCTGCTGTTCGGCTATATGATCTACCGCAAATGGAGGGGTACGGGCGCTTTTCGCCTGATCGTCATGCTGCCTAGCATCATTTCCGGCATGCTGATGGCGCTGATGTTCCAGAAACTGATGTACGCGCTTCCTTCCATGCTGAAAACGATCGGGGTGAATTTCCCGAGCATGATGACGGATCCGGATTACGTTTTCGGAATGACGGTGTTTTATTCTCTTTGGACGGGCTTCGGCACCGCGGTGATCATGTACCCGAATATCATGGGCACCATCGACAACGAGATCATCGAAGCGGGCAGGATAGACGGCTGCAATTCTTTGCAGGAACTGTGGCATATCATCATCCCTCTGATATTCCCGACGATCGCCACGTTTATGGTGACGGGCGTTGCGGGGATCTTCGGGAACATGGGCCCCAATTATACTTTCTGGGATACGAGCGCGCCGCCCGAAGCGACCAACATCGGGTATCTCATTTACGCTCGGGTGCTCAAAAGCGGGGCGGCGGAATACGGATATACATCCGCTTTGGGCTTTATCTGTACGCTGATCGCTTTCCCCATCACCCTGTTGGTCAAATATATTTTCGATAAGGCGGATCCTGTCAATGACTGAGAATGAAAAAAAGAGCGGTTTTTTGAAAAAAGCCGCACCGATCGTGGTTTTTTCACTTACGGGTATCATCATGGCAGTCTATGCGCTCAGCCTTATATATCCTATCGTCTGGGTCCTGCTGTCCTCTTTGAAAGATACATACGATTATACTTTGAACCCGTTTTCGCTGCCGGATATCTGGTATTTTGAAAATTATACGACGGCTTGGGAGGCGCTTACCGTCGAGGTATGGAACGCCACGACCAAGACGATGGTCATCTACAGTTACGGCAACATGTTCCTTTACAGCGTCATCATCACAACGGTCAATTCCTTTCTGGGCGTGTTCCTTCCCGCGATCACGGCGTATATCGTCAGCAAGTATCGTTTCCGCGGCAGAAACCTGCTGTATAAGATTGCGCTGTTTACGATGATCATCCCCATCGTCGGATCCCTGTCCAGTTCGCTTTCCGTCCGTCGGGCGTTGGGGATCTATGATAACCTGATCCCTTTCCTTCTGACGAACAGCGGCGGATTCGGTTTCAATTTTATTCTGCTTTACGGCGCGTTCAAATCGATCAGTTGGTCGTATGCCGAGGCCGCGTTTATCGACGGTGCAGGGCATCACACCGTCATGTACCGCATTTTTATGCCCATGATGATGCCCACGCTGTTCGCGCTCTTCGTGCTCGCGTTTGTCGGGGGCTGGAACGATTATATGACGATCATCACGTATCTTCCGAGTTATCCCAATCTCGCCTACGGCATCTATATGTTCAACGCGCTTTCCACGGTCAACCAGCATTCGGACCCCGTGGTCATGGCAGGATTCGTACTGGTCGCGATCCCGACCGTTACGATTTGGTGTATCTCGCAAAAATTCGTGTCCAATAAAGTCGTCGTCGGCGGCCTGAAAGGATAGATCAATTTCATATGAAAGGAGGAGGAAAACATGATCAAAAGAAAATACTGTAAAATTTACAGTATTTTGATGTTGGCAGTCATCTCGGTTTGTTCGCTGATCCTGGGATTTGTCCTGTTGGGAAATGCGGGCAGCGTATCGGCGGAAGGGCCGGTTTTCGATGACGAAGTAACTTTCCGTGAAGATTACGGCGTCGGCTATACGCTGACCGTACCCGCGGCTTATTTTACCGCAGACGGAGAATCTCTGCCCGCGTCCGCCGTTTTGACCTATGAGGGAGAGACGGTCGCGACGCTGAGTGCGGAGGAGGCTTCTTTCCGTTACAAACTGGAAGAGACAGGGGATTATGCGCTGACATATTTTTGTGACTATAAGGGAGAGACCTATACGCAATCTTTCCTGTTTACCGTTTCCGACCGCCCGTATTTCGAAAATTCGCTGAACGCGGTGTATCCGATCGGTTCCGATCTTCCCCTCACGGCGACCGCCGTCTGGAAAGGGGAGAGAAAACAGGCCACAGCCAAAGTGAACGGCGAAGATATCGCGGATGCGTATTATCATGCGGCATCGGCCGGGACAGTGACGGTCACTTTCTCCGCGCAGTTCAACGGGCAGACGTATGAAGAGACGACGAACGTGACCATAAAGGTGGGGGATCCTTCCGACCTGTTTATCGGCGTTTCGGGTATCACGTCTATCGAGCCGAATGTGGATGGTGCGGATATTTTCCGTGACGGTAACGGAGTACAACTCATGGCGGGAGCCCCGGGATCCGTTGCGCGTTATTCCAACGTGATCGATCTCAACAGCCTCGACCAGAAGACGAATCTCATCAGTTTCATCCCGCTTTCGGGAGACGGATACACGCCGATCACCGAGGTTCTGATCCGTCTCGTGGACGTGCATGATGCATCCAAATCCGTCTATTGGCGTTTTTATTCCGTTTCCTGGGATACAGGCGGATGCACTTCCTATGCGGGATTCAATTACGACGGCAGGGTCATGGGAAGATTCAACGAGGCGGGCGATCGCTTCGGCGAGGTGCGGACGGACTGGATGGCGCAGATCCCGAACGCAACCTTTAACGTGAACGAAACGGATAAGACGAATCTGATGTGGTTTGCCGCGCAGACGGATTATAAAAATCGCGCCTTTTACGTGACGACGGAACTTCCCGCAGGGCAGGATCCCTGGCTGCTTTTGGATGCGGACGACTCCGAACAGGTCGGCGTCGGCAAAGAGTGGAAGGGCTTCACCACGGGCGAAGTCTGGCTGGAGATCGAAGTTTCCGGGTCGGGCAATACGGGCGTTCTTGTCAAAGAAGTCGCAGGGCAATCGCTTTCGGGTACCGAGATCGTCGATACGACGGCGCCTTACGTGCTCACCGATTATATCGACGATGCGAATATGCCCGTCGGAACGGTCAATCAGGCTTATCCCATCCCGCAGGCGCTGCGCGTTCTGGACGCGGTGGAAGGGGAACTGGATCCCGCTTCCGTAGAAATCAGTCTTGCCAAGATCAACGGCATCCTTGCGGAAGACTGCAGCGATCTGATCGAAAACGGTGCCTTCGTACCGCAGAGCGCAGGCAGATACAGGATCGGCTATACTGTTACGGACACGGCGGGCAATCGAAGCGTCCGGTATATCTTTGCGGAAATTTCGGACGAAGCGGCGGAGATCACCGTCTCCTGTTCGCTCCCCGAAACCGCATTCGTCGGAGAAACGCTCAATCTGCCCGACGTCACGGTAACGGGCATGACGACGCTTACGACGCGGACGGTCAGTTATTCCTTTAACGGTACGCCGTTATCGGTCGGAGCGGGAAGCGATTATACCTTTACGGAAGAGGGGACGCTGTCTTTGTACTACGAGTTCGTAGACTACGTCAATAACAGCCGCTCGGCCACGCTGGAAACGAAGGTCACGATCAGTCCCGATCCCGTGATTACGGTCAGGGGCGTGCCCTATACGGCGATCAGCGGCAGAGATCTGTATTTGCCGGACTTTACCGCTTACGATTACAATTATCCGTCCACGGACGCGCGTTTTGAACCGGTCAAATCTTTGACAGTAAACGGAAAGGCGGTAGATACGGAGGAGCGGATTTACTCCGTAACGGAAAAAGAAGGGCAGACGCTCGAAGTGGTGTTTGCTGCCGGCAACGCGAAGGTCGTCAAGGAAATTCAGGTCATTTCGCCCACCTATGTATCCGATTATTTTTTGGCAGAATCCTCCTCGGAAGTCACAAAGATCAATGCGGAAAACTACACGGGATTCCGTTTCAACGGCGATCTGACGCTGAAAACCGCAAATGCAGTGGTCGTAGACAATTATGCGGGATTCGTGAATTCTTTCAATCTGAATGCCGCGTCCGGTACGTTAGACGTCGTGATGACGGACTATCTCAGGCCGTATAAATCTATCTTTTTCCGCATCGATCTTGCTACGCGCACGCTCACGATCAACGGTACCGGCACGGAGTATTCTTTGCCGTCGGGCACGACGGAACTTCGCTACCGCGACATCGGCGGCCTGCTTTCGGATTACGGCGTGATCTCATCCTGGACGGACGGAACGGCGTTCGACGGATTCGAACGCGGGCTCGCCGTGATTGAATGGAAGGCGTCCGTTTCGGGCGAAAACGTTCTCGAATTGTACGAACTCGGCATGACGCGGCTGATAACGAAATATGAAAACGGCAGGCCGCAGCCGTTTGAAGACAACGGCGTGCCCTCCATCGTCCTTTCCGCGTCCATTTACGACCAGTCGCCTTCCCTGGGGCAATCGTTGTTTATCCCCGCGGCGGAAGGGTATCAGGCGCTGTCCGGCAGTTGCGACGTAAAAGTCACCGTTTACAATGCCGCCGGCGATGCCGTTATCGAAAATGCGCTCGCCAATACCGATTATTATTATACGATCGATTCGTACGGCGTCTGGCTGATCGAATACTGCGTGACCTATGCGGACGGGGCGATCGATATGCGCTCCATGCCCATCACGGTCAGCAGTTCCGTTCCGCCCGTGGTTCAGATTTCGGGAGAGATCCCCGAAACAGCCGAAGCGGGAAGCGAGTTCACGCTGCCGCAGGCGAGCGTAACAGGCGTAGGGGAGACGGATGTTTACTATTCGCTGACTACGCCGGGCGGTAAAGTTATGGTGTACGAGTGCGGGGATAAAATCACCTTTTCGGAAACGGGAAATTATCGTCTGACGCTGATGGCGAGCGACGATTGGAATTATACCGTAAATCACTTCACGATTGAAGTTTCGCAGGAGGGATAATATGAAAATTTTAAGGAGGATCTTGATATTTATGATGTGCATCTGCGCGCTGGTCGGCGCGGTCGGCTGCGGCAAAGATACCGGCACGAAAAAACCTGACGGCGGACCGGAGGAGCCCACCCAGACGGGCAATTACATAGCCTACGACGGCTCGAGCGATTATTCTATTTTGCTGCCCGCTTCTGCCCAGCCCGCAGAAACGACCGCCGCGACCGAACTTTCCTCGATTTTGCGGGAAGTGACGGGCGTTGCGCTGGACGTCGTGGCGGAAAACAGGGTCAAAAATGTGACCACTTCGGGTTATTTCATTTCAGTCGGAGAAACGGAACTGTATAAGCAGCAGGATTTCCGCGCCGAAGATCTGAACACGGACGGATTTCTCATCAAAACGGTAGATAACACCCTCTTTATCATCGGAGAAAACCAGAGGGGGACCCTGTACGGCGTATATGAATTTCTCGAAAGGGAGGCAGGCTGCCGTTTCCTCTCGCCCACGTACGATCACATTCCTTCCGTGCAGCGGCTGGGGCTACGCAATCTCGACGTGAAGGAAGTTCCCGTATTTGCAACACGGTCCGACTTTTATTGGCCCATGTCTTACGATACGCAGTACACGGCAAAAATGCGCTATCTCTCCCAGTTCTCCGGATTTAAAGACTTGTCCGAATCCATCGGTGGTTCCCTCACGACGTACTGGAACGAAACGGGGCATTCATTCTATCAGTTCGTGCCGCATACGCAGTATTATGCCGAACATAACGACTGGTTTTCGGGGCCGGATGCAAACAATTCGCAGCCTTGTTTCAGCAATGGGCTGAACGACGACGGGACGCTGACGGAGGGCGATTCCTTCATGCGAACGCTGATCGAGGCGGTCAAGCAGAAAATACTCGATGAACCGATGCTCACGCATATCATGCTCGGGCAGCAGGATAACGACAATGTTTGCCGCTGCGACAGGTGTACGGAACAGATCGCCGCGCTCGGCGGCCAGCGTTCCGCGCAACTCGTGCTCGTCACGAACGCGGTCGCGCGCGAAGTGAAGGCATGGATGGAGCAGGAGGGGATAGATCGGGACATCGTTTTTCTGACTTTCTCGTATTGGTGGAGCATGAACGCCCCCACTAAGACGGACGAAAACGGAAACGTCGTCGCTGCGAACGATTACGTGATCCCGAGAGATGACGTGTATATCTTTTTTGCGCCGATCGGGGCCTGCTACAACCATGCGATCAACGATACGTCCTGTTCGAAAAACGTCGTGGATATCTACGGCCAGTTTGAAAACTGGCGCGCGATCACCGATCGTTTCTACGTATGGGATTATGCGGTCAATTTCAACGATTATCTTTCCTGGTATCCAAATCTCGGCGTGCTGAAAGAAAACCTCCTGTATTATCGCGAGATCGGCGTGGCGGGCGTCCTTACAGAAGGCGCGATCACGGCGCAGAATTATTACGAGCAGGATCTGACGAGTTGGCTCTTGTCCAAACTGATGTGGAATCCCGATCAGGACGTCAACGCGCTGCGCGCCGAATATGACCGTTATTATTTCGGAGAGGCGGCCGGCCCGATCATCACGCAGTATGCCGACTTCATGAACGCTTATTTCGAGCGCGTTTCAAGGACGCAGGGCAATTCCGTTCTGCACGCCGCGATCTATACCAATCATACGCCCTGGCTCGTCTCCGTCGATACGCTGAACGAAAAGATGATCAATACGGCGGACGGCTATCTTGCCCGCGCCAAAGAAGCGATCGAGAATGACGAGGCGCTTACCCAGGAGCAGAAAGATCAGTATCTTTATAATCTCAAACAGGCGGAAGTGCAGGTCATGTACATGAAATATAAAAACTATGACGCCGTGTTCTATACCACGGACGAGGCGAGATACGAATTCATGACCGAATTTTTCGACCTGGCAGAACTTTTGGACGTGAACGCATTGATGGAAAACGGCAAGAGCCTTTCGGAGTTGAGAGCCGAAGCGCTTGACGGTTGATTAAAAGGAGGAAGGGAAAATGAAAACAAAGTTGCTTGGAAAAAGGACTGTTGTTGCCGCTCTCTTGGCGGCGGTGTTTCTCGTGAGTGCGGCGTTTTTTGCCGTATTCGCCTTCCGCGGGAACCGAGTCTTCGCGGAAGGAACCTATTATACGGATGATGTTTCGGCAATGCCCGAGATCGACTTTTCGGAAACGGGGCTCGTTTCGGATGCGAAATCGGAAACATTCGACAATGCGGGCGTGCTGCAGGAGATCTGGGGCGAAAACGCGCCCGGCATGACGGTGGATACGTCGATGACGGCGTCCTTCATGTTCGAATCGGGCGCAAATTCGGGTTACGTTGTCTCTTTCCGCCGCAGCGGATGGAGCGAAGATCTCAAACTGAATTTTTATCCGGACGGCAAGGTGGAACTGTTTAAGAACAGATCTGAATCCCAGTCTTTCAACGACGGGGCCTTTCAGGCAGAGACCTGGTACTATGTAAAGTACACCGTCGCAACGCTGTATTCAGACGAGGCGCTCGAAACGCAGGTGGGTTACCGTTCGACGTATACGGTTACGGACAATGCGGAATATACTTTTTCGCACAGCATGGATTTCCTGAATGAAGAGATCGGCAACGACGAGTCGGGCAGCGCCATCAAGTACGATACGGGCAACTTCTTTCTTTGGGTATCGACGGAACTTGCGAATCACGTACACGTCGCTTCTTATCAATACGATCCGTCAAGCGTTCCCGAAGAACCGACCGATCCCGTAGATCCGGAAGCGTGTTATACAAAGGACATCGCCTCCCTTTCCGAGATCGATTTTTCCGCGACGGGGCTTGTAATGGATCCGAAAGCGGATACGTACAACGAATCGGGGCTGAAAGAGTTTTACGAAGGGAACGCGCCCGGTACAACGATCGACACGACGTTCACGGCGGCGATCATGTTCGAAGAGGGCGCGGTCAATACACATCCCATTTCTTTCCGCAGAAGCGGTTGGAGCGAAAATCTGAAACTGAATATTTATTCCGACGGCAAAGTGGAACTTTATAAAAACAATACGCCTGCGGATTGCGAAACATTCAACGGAACGGCTTTTACTTCCGGCACGTGGTATTATGTAAAGTATACCGTTGCAAATCTCTATTCTGACGAGGGCCTGAAAAATCAGGTCGGTTACCGTTCCGTGGTCACGATTACCGACAATTCGGATTATAACGTGGAATATACTTTAAGTTTTCTGAATGAAGAAACGAACGGGTTGGATTACAATACGGGCAATTTCTTTGTCTGGATGGGAACGGAGTTGGGAGGAAAGGGATACATCGCGTCCTATCAGTTTGATCCGGACGCGGAAGCGACGACCTACTATCCCGCCGTCGATCTTGAGGATGCGGAAGTGATCGAGATCAGCGACAAGATCCCTATGAATGCGGCAGGGATCGATATCAGGAGCGATTCGTATTTTTCAAACGACGGATATTATGCAAACTTTACCGGCATTTATGAACTGAACAAAACTTTCCGCTTCAGGATTCAGGGCAAGGGGAGTTTTCATACCGCATATACGGGCAACTGGATCTGGGAAAGTTACAAAGCGGATTTCGAGTACGACACCAACTCGATTATTTTCGGAAGAGGGGGCGACGACAGGGGAGATACGATCAATCCTTCGCCTGCGCTGAGCGAAGATAAGATTTATCTGGTCGAAATCACGATCATCGAGTATTTGCGCGAGGACAACGACGAAAAGGCTTTCGAAATGTTTGTTTTCCGCCTTTACGAAGACGGCCAGGAGACGCCGATCGTCGATAAGCAGATTCAGTATACGGGGCCGATCGCCCTGCCCGAAGACGGCGCGAGGGGGTATTTCGGTATCTACGTAGGGTCTGCGGAGACGAACGACCTGACGATCCTGCCCGCCGATTTTTCGAGGGATTATGCGGTCACGCTGATTAACGGAGACAACAGCAATCAGGTAGCCGTTTCTTACGGCGATCCGTACGATTTCTCCGATTACGTGCAGCCGAAACAGGGGTATGACTTCGAGGGCTGGGAATATTACGCGGACGGCGTACGCAACACGATCCCGTCTTCCGGCACGTGGACGGTCGACTTCACGACGCAGAGCGGAGGCGTATACGAAGGCAGCCTGACCGCGGTCTATACTCCGATCGATTATACCGTAAACTATGTCATAACGGGCGGAACGAATTCCGATCAGAATCCCGCCGCCATCAACGTCGAGGACGGAACCGTCACGCTTTCCGACCCGACGCCGACCAATGCGGGCGAAGTGTTCTTCGGTTGGTATCTGAATGCCGAATTTACGGGCGATGCGGTCACGCAGATCGAATGCACGTTCGAAGAGATCACCCTCTATGCGAAGATCGCCGAAGGCTGCACGCTGACCCTGATCATGCCGGACGGTGAGGAACTGAAAATCTCTGCCGAATTGAATGTGGCGTACGTATTTCCGACCGAAACATCGGAAGGATACGGTCAGATCACCGGCTGGGAGATGAAAGACGGAGATTCCTGGACGGCCGTGAGCGGAGCGAGCGTCACGCCTACGGCGGATGCGACCTACCGTGCGGTCGCCGAACCGATCTCTTATGCCATAACCTATGAGATGGACGGAGGCACCAACAATTCGCAGAATCCCGCTTCTTATACGATCCAAGATACGATCACGCTTCTCAACCCCGAAAAAGACGGATATTTCTTTATCGGCTGGTACATGAACGATGACGCGGTCAAAGGGATCGTCGCGGGAACGACGGGAAACATCACGCTGGAAGCGCGTTGGGTGGAGGATACCCTGCCCGAATCGGTACGCTATTCCGTCAGCGAAAACGCAGTATTGCTTCCCGTTCCGAGCGGTTTGCCTGCGGGTTCTCATTACAATGTAAACTTGTTTGACGCGCAGAACAATCCTTTGCAGGTCGTATCCAATTCCTATACATTCGCCGAGGAAGGAAGTTATAAACTCGTCTACAACATCACCCTGCCTTCGGGAACGTATACGAGGGAAGTACAGGTCACGGTCGCAGAACTTACCATAAGCGTCAGCGGCGATTATAAGACCTCCTATAAAGCGGGAGACGTGATCGATATCTTTGCCGCTACGGCGGGGGATGAAACCGTATCCGTACAAATCACCAAAGACGGCGAGGCCGTAACGCCCGAAAACGGCAAACTGACTCTCGAAGAGGGAACCTACCGCATCGTATATTCGGCAGACGGCGCGCAGAATGTCGCGTTTGAATTTACGGTAAGCGGCGCAGACGGAACGAACTGGGCGCTTTGGGGCACGTTGATCGGCGTTGGTGCCGTCGTGGTCATCGGGGCGGTCGTTCTTGTGATCTTCCTGAAACGCAAAAAGAAAGCCTGACGCGATTTTTAAGGGCTTACGATACTGTAACAATATAGCAAAAGAGCGGGGCGGAATTTTTTCGCCCCGCTCTTTTGAATTGAATCAAAAAATATAAATGAAATATTTTATTAGTTTTGCGAAATTTTTTATATTGCATTTTGATCAAATTTTTTTTATAATCAAATAAAAGCATCTATCACAGTTTTCGACAGTAACCTGTAAGCATTCATTAAAATTCATGTAAGCGAGGGAAGTGTTATGTATTACAAAACTATGCCGGATTATCACTTCAAACCCTTCATTGTAAAGGGCGGCGGACAGGAAGACAAGCCGTATATTCTAAGAATGGCGCCGCAGGACGACAGACTGGAGTTTGAATGGATGGACTTGTCCGACAGGAGCAGCCGCACATGCACTGCATATATCAGTTACGACAATCATAACTTTGAAAAAAGAGAAGTTCAATCAAATCATGTCGTTTTGGAAGTTTTGCCTGAAAGAGACGGCTGGATCTTTCTGGAAACTGCAGACGGACGAAAGAGCAACAAAAGGCCTTTCCGCAGCGGTTATTATCCGGGCAAAGTTATCAATTATAATCATCCGGATGATACGCAATACGAATTTTCCGGCCGATATTTGGGCGATCCGTCCATCTTACGGCTTGCGGACGGCACAATATTGGCGTTCATGGATACTTTTGCCGCGAACATGGGCATGAATCTTGGGTTTTTGTTTCGCTCCGATGATGACGGAAAAACTTGGAATTATGTGACTGACATTCTGCCCGTTTGTTGGGGAATGCTTTTCGAAAACAAAGGCAACGTCTATATCTTGGCCGTCACGAAAGAATGCGGCGATCTGGAATTGCTGGAAAGTTTGGATCAGGGCGAAACCTGGCACGGGATTGTGGTCGGAAGAGGAACGGGACAATGTTGGAATATGGGCTATCATAAGGGATTGGGCCCCATTCTTCGGCACAACGGGCGCATTTGGTTCGCGTTGGAATACGGCGGATGGGGAAAGAATAAATTTATGCCCGTGATCTATTCCGTCGGCGAAAATGAAGATCTGATGGATATTAACAACTGGAAACATACTGCCTTTTTTACGCTCGACGGGAGCCTCGAAGGGGCAGAAGTCAGTTGGGGCGCGATCGAAGGGAACCTTGTCGTTACGCCGCAGGGCGAGATCGTCGATATTTTGCGGCATGGCCCCAACAAAGCGGTTGTCCTTTCCGTGGATAAAAACAATCCGGAAGCGGATCTGAAATTCAAAGAATTCATCGATTTGCCGATTGCCTATTCAAAATTTTATATCCAGCAGCATGACGGAATTTATTATGCTATGGGCAATGCTTCTCCTTTCAGAAACGTGCTTGAATTGTATTTTTCCGAAGACCTTCATATATGGAAAAAGAAAAAGACCCTGTTGGATCTGAGCCGTTATCCCGCGAGGCAGACGGGGATACAGTATCCTACGTTTTTTATCGAGAACAACGAACTCAGGACCGTTTTGCGGGTAGGGTTTAACGGTGCCAACAGTTATCATGATTCGAACTGCATAACCTATCACGTTTTTACGATCGATTAAAGGTTTCCGAAAAATAGGGGGGTTAGAAATAATGCAACGATTGAATCAAGGCGTATATCCGACGATGCTGACGCCGTTCCGCAACGGGAAGATCGATTTCAAAGCGGTTGATGAGATCTTGGAATTTTATATAAAATCGCGCGTAGACGGGGTATTTGCCGTTTGTCAATCGAGCGAAATGTTCCAACTGAGCCTTAAAGAAAAGGTTTCGCTTGCAAAACATATCGTAGAGGTTGCCGACGGAAGAATCAATGTCGTCGCGTCGGGTCACACATCAGACGGCATCGAGGCGCAGGCGGAAGAATTGAATGCGATCAACGATTCGGGAGTCGACGCTGTCGTTTTGGTGAGCAACCGATTGGATCTGGAAAACGCGGGCGACGAAACTTGGATTGAAAACGCCGAAAATCTCGTCGGCAGACTGAACAAAAATATGCGCCTGGGCCTCTACGAATGTCCGAGGCCTTATAAGCGTCTTTTATCTGAAAAAATTTTAGATTGGTGTATAAAAAAAGGGCGTTTTTCTTTTATCAAAGACACATGCTGTTCTCCGGAATTGCTGAAAAAAAGGCTGGAACAATTAAAGGGCAGCCCGATCATGCTGTTCAATGCAAACGCGCAGACGCTGTATTATTCTCTGAAATTGGGGGCGGCGGGCTATTCCGGAATCATGGCAAACTTTCACCCGAAACTCTACGTATGGCTGACGCATAACACGGACGACGAGAAGGCGCAGACGATCGGCGAACTGCTCGAATTTATGTGCATGATCGAAAATGAAGTCTATCCCGTAACGGGGAAATATGCGCTTCAGTTGAACGGTATTTGCGCGACGCTCGAAACTCGGTCCGCCTGTATACACGGGTTTACGGCTTATCAGAAAAAAATTATAGACGATCTGCATAGCCTGTCCATGAAAATAGAATCTTTTTTGGGTATTTAAGAAATCGCTTTAGAAATAAACGACGGCGGCCGCATGCATGCGGCCGCCGTTTTCATATTCGGCATTCAGGTCTTTACGCTGTTGCGGTATTGCGACAGCGAAACTTTTGCATATTTTTCGAATGCTGTCGCAAAGTGAGAAGGGGAACTGAAATTGAGCATGTCCGCAAGTTGGGCAAACGTGTACTTGTTTTCGCGGATAAGTTTTTTCGCTTCCCGTATTTTCAGTTGCGAAAAATACTGAAAGATCGTCAGCCCCGTCTCCTTTTTGAAGCGGGTGCACAAAAAAGTTTTTCCGTAATTGAAAAAGTGCGAAATGTTTTCCAGATCGATCTTGTTATAGATATTCTGCGAAAGGTAATCTTTGACGGCGTCGACAATGGATTCGTTCGATTTCGTCTGTACGCCGATCGGCCGTTCAGGAGGGGCGGAAATTTCGTTTTGGGATCGGAGCAGTGTGATCAGCAGCATTTCAAGGTTCAGTTTGATCATCTGCATGCCGCCGTACACGGGGCGCGGCAGAAGTTCGAGTTTTTTGTTTTTGGTGTAAAATGTGGGCAGATCGAACGTCTTGTCCGCTTCCGAGATGATGTTGGAAATATAATGTTTTACGTGAGGGTCGATTTTATATTTTTCCGCATAGTTTCCAAGGCGGTAGAGTGCTTTTGACATGCATACAAAACTGATGACAAACACCGAACAGGTTTTGCCGTTGGAAGATATTTTATGAAATACGTTCGGCTGATGGATGAGCATTTCTCCGCTTTTGAGTAATACTTCCGTATCGTTTTGCGTTACGATGACTTCGTTTCCGTCGCAATAAACGATCTCCCAAAAATTGTGAGACTCGCCCTTGAATTTATAATTGGCGGGAAACTCAAAATAATGAATGGTGACGATTTTTTGAATGTTCAGAACATTTTGGATCCTGTGCTGAAAAAATTCTTTCATTTTTTATTCCATCCTGTCAGTTTTTTTCATAAATCTGTTGACAATTCGGCTCGGGGGGGGGGGTATAATAGAGGAGTGTTTTGTACGAAGAGAGGAGATGTGGGAGGATTTTACTGAGCAAAAAGAGGGTGCTTTTATATTTCGAGTATCTGCGTTTTTTTCTTCAGTTTTCCTGTAAATAGTATAAATCCAAATGAAAAATTTGTCAATATTATGCGAAAGAATCTGATAGTAATGCGAAATTTTATGTATTGTCTTTTGAAAAATCTGACTTATAATTAAAGTATAGGAGAATCAAAAGGCTATGAAATGGACAATCATTGACGGTTACACAAAATTCAGAGAATATGAGGGTGTCGAATTCTTTTACAAGTTCGAAGAGAACTTCCGCGATAAAACCCCCGCGCTTCTTTCGGCGAAAAACGACGAGATCTGTTTTCAGGTTCTGATGATCGATGAAGAAGAGTTTGCGTTCACCTGCGGGAAAGAACCGTACTTTACCGTGCAGGGCCTGCTGCCCGTGTACAGGGTGGAGGTGCTTTTGGAGGACGGCGATGTCACGGCGGAATGTTTTCCCGAGGATTTTATCGACGATGACGACGGCCTCAGATATTCTGACATTCTTTTGAAAACGGAGCAAAAGCACTGCGCGAAATACCAGCCGGGAATTCTGTTCGTAAAATTGAACGTCCCCGCAGGGGCAAAGACGGGCAGGCATAGCGGCATGATCAATATCTATTCGCGCGTCATGACTGACGACGAAAGACTTATAGAGAGCAAGGATTTTTCTTTTGACGTTTACGATTACGTGTTTTCTCCCGCAAGCGAACAAAAATTCTGCCTTGACCTTTGGCAGCATTGTTCGAATATTGCAAGATATCACGAGGTGGGGCTGTTTTCGGACGAGCACTTTGCGATCCTGAAAAAATATGTGCAGAGTCTCGCTCAGTTGGGGCAGAAGGCGATCACCGTAGTGGCGAGCGACGCGCCTTGGTGCTCGCAGCGCGCTTACAACCATATTACGGGACAGTCGGATCTTTTCGAATACGCGATGATGCGTGCCGTTAGGGACAGAAACGGACAATTTGCTTTTGATTTTTCGCCCATGAAGAGGTACATAGATCTTTGTATGGATTGCGGCATCGCCGAAGAGATCGACGTATTCGGCCTGATCGGTATCTGGCAGGACGATTTCATGAAATTGGGCGACATCGTCGAAGGGGAAAAGGGCGCACCCCGCATCCGCTATTACGACGAGGCGGAAGGCGCGTTCCGGTACATGCGCAGAAAGGAAGAGGTGGAACTGTATCTGGAAGCGCTGTTCAGATTTTTCTCGGAAGAAGGGTGGCTGGAAAAAGTAAGAGTTATCGCTGACGAACCGGCAGAATGGGATTCTTATCTCGAAAAAAAGTGTCAGTTGGAAAAACTGCGGCCGAATATCAAATATAAGACGGCCATCAACCATGCGGAAGCGCTCAAATACATCGCTCCCGAAAGTACGGATATCGCGCCTTTCATTCTGCTCTTCGGGGAAGATGCCGACGACGTGATCGAATATAAGAAAGCCAACGAAAATTCCAAAGTTTATTATTATGTCTGCGGGGGGCCGTTGTTTCCCAACACGTTTATTCTTTCCTCTCTTCTCGAATGCAGGCTGATCCCGATTCTGGCAGAGTTCATGAATCTGGACGGCTTTCTGCGTTGGAATTATACGGTTTGGCCGAAAGACCCGCGTTCGCAGTTGCATTATATGTTCCATTCGGGGGATTTGAACTTTGTCTATCCTTCCCGCGGCGGAGATGTTTTGCTGTCGTTAAGATATTTCGCGCTGAAAGCGGGCATCAAAGAGTTCGAACTTCTCAAAGAGGTGGGCGAAGAAACGAGACAGAAAGTTTACGATCTTCTGATCAAGGACAAAAAATTCTACATCCAACTCAAACATAAGGTCGCTTCGGAGTGTTTTTCGTTGGACGCAAAGGATTATGCTGAGGCAAAACGCATATTGCTGCAAGAAGCGGGCAAGAAATCTTTATAAAATTCAAAATAAAATTTTTTTACATATGTAAAAAGTGCGCATTATCTCAATAATGCGCAATCCATTAATAGAAATTCCGGCCTGCGGACACAGTCCGCGGCCGTAAAATAAAAAAATACGGAGGTAACAACAGTGGCAGGGTTCAAAAAAATTGCAAAACTATTGGTAGCCGCCGCGTTGGCGGGAGCGTTCGTATTTTCCGCAGCGGCATGTACCGCGCCCACCAACCCCGATTCGGGCTTGGTAGAACCAGTGGACCGGAACAGGACGCAGTTGTACGTAGGGAATTTTAACAGAGGTTACGGTGACGAATGGATTCTCACCCTGAAAGAGCGGTTCGAAGAGTTTTATAAGGATAAGGAATTTGAACCGGGCACGGGAAAGAAGGGTGTCCAAATCATGGTGGATAATCTCCAGGAAGCGGGAAATACTTACATCAACTCGATGAAAACTTCGAGGAATGCGGTCATCTTTAACGAACTCGTGTATTATAACGACTACGTGAACCAAGGGCTGGTCGCGCCGATCGACGATGTTGTCAAAGGCGATCTTTCCGTCTACGGGGATACGGGCACGATCGAGGACAAGATGTATGATCAGCACAAGAAATTTTATAAATCTATAGACGGGCATTATTACGGTATTCCGCACTATTCGTCATTTACGGGCATCATTTACGACGTGGATATGTTCGATAATGCGGGCCTTTATTTTGCCTATGATCAAGAAAACAGCATGGATGGGTTTATCATCAATAAATCCGATCGCAGGTCTGCCGGTCCCGACGGAGAATATTGCCAGGTATGTGCCGCCAACGGATACAATTATTCCGCGCATAACTGTGACGACGGTCTGCCCGCCACGTATGATGAGTATTTTCGCCTCTGCGATTACATAGATGCAATGGGAGATATGGCGACCATTTGGACGGGTACTCATCGCGCATATTATTTGGGTTATCTCCTGCGTTCTTTGGCTGTCGACTATGAGGGGATGGACCAAATTCTGCTCAATTATGATTTTTCCGGTACGGCGACAAATCTGGTGGAGAGCATCGATGCGGACGGTACCGTGCACAAGAGGGCCGCAACGCCCATCCAGAACAGCAACGGTTACGAACTGTATACTTCCGCCGGCAGATATTATGCGTTGGATTTTCTGCACAGGCTGATCTTCAACGAAGAAGGGAAAAGTTCGGGATACTGGTATCCGAACAGTTTCACCGGCGGTATGAGCCAGCTCGAGGCGCAGGACCTTTATCTGACGAGCGTGTATGAAAACGAGCGCATCGCAATGCTGTTCGACGGCATTTGGTGGGAAAACGAGGCGAAGGACACTTTCCGCGACATGTCCGTGGGCGACAGCAGCATGTCCCGTGAAAACCGCAGGTTCGGATTTATGCCTTTCCCCAAGGCGGAAGCAAAAGATGTAGGCGTCAAGAAAAATACGATGATGGATACCCTGTATTCCATGGCGTTCATCAACGCAAATTGCATGGACGATCCCGTAACATATGATTTGGCCAAAAAGTTCCTGATGTTCGCATATACGCAGGAGTCTTTGGAAGAATTTACTGTTGTTACAAGTGCGCCGAAGAGTCTGAAATATGAAATCAGTTCGGAAAATCAGAAAAAGATGTCTTACTTTGGCCGCAGTGTATGGAACAACTATAAAAATTCTGATGTTGTATATCCTATCAGCACCAATTCGCTTTATCTGAACAACCAAAGTTCTTTTGAATATGCAAGTACTTTCAGAACGGAAGTGAACGATGTCGTCTATACGGATATCGGCTCGGCAATGTATAACAACGGTTTCACCGCAAAACAGATGTTTGAAGGAATTGCAGCCGTCAACAGCAAGACAAGTTGGGAAAATGCGTACGAACAGTATTTCGAAAAGGATACAAAAACTTCCGTCCTTTCTTAAAGAGGTGCATTATGCAGGAAAACAATACGGCCGCAGCGGTCGGAGCGGAGCATGCGGAGGGCCCTCAGAAGCCCTCCCCCAAACATAAGGGGTTTGCGACCGCAAAGAAAAAAGATCTCATTTTTTATTGTATCCTGAGCGCTTTCCCGATCGCGCAGTTCGCAATCTTTTACGTAGGCGTCAATTTCAACTCTTTTCTTCTGGCGTTCAAAAGTTACGATGCCGTAACGGGCGTCATGTCGTGGGTCGGGTTCGACAACATAGTGGATGCATTCAAAGCCATGACGACCCAGTACGAGTTGACCGTCGCAGCCAAAAATTCGATCATCGCGTATTTATGCGGATTGTTGATAGGCGTGCCTCTGGCTCTGCTGTTCAGTTATTACATTTATAAAAAAATGTTCCTGTCCGGATTTTTCAGGGTCGTTCTGTTTCTGCCTTCCATTCTCTCGGCGATCGCGATGTCCGTCATGTTTTATTATTTTGCCGAGCGCGCCATTCCCGAATACTTGGAGACTCTGTTCGGCAGCCAGATCAGGGGGCTTCTGTCCAACCCGGATACGGCCTTTGCTACGCTGATATTTTATACCAACTGGATCGGGTTCGGCACGAGCACGCTGATGTATTCCGGCGCGATGAACTCCATCTCCGAATCGGTAGTGGAAGCGGCGGAACTGGACGGGGCGTCGCCGCTCCGCGAGTTTATATCCGTAACTCTTCCGCTCATCTATCCGACGATCGTCACCTTTCTGGTGGTCGGCGTCGCGGGGATCTTCACGCAGCAACTCAACATCTACAGTATGTACGGTACGGGAGCGGAAACGTATCTGAATACGTTCGGTTATTATCTCTACCGTGAAACGAGTAAAATGCATATGTCCGATTATCCGCTTTTGAGCAGCCTCGGCCTGTTGATGACGATCGTCGCCGCGCCGCTCACATTGATCGTAAAATATCTGCTCGAAAAATTCGGGCCGAGCGTGGATTGAGGAGGCGGATATGGAAAAAATTACTTCAAAAAATCGCAGGCACTCTTCCACGAAAATTCTGGGGATCGTTTTGGGGATTATTCTCGCACTATATACGCTTTCGCTGTTTTTCATGATCGCATGGGGAATGATGACTTCTGTCAAACACAGGCTCGATTTTATCCGCAACATCATCGGCTTTCCCGGCAACGGCTACGGCTGGCAGTGGAACAATTACGTTACAGCGTTCAACAGTTTCAGCGTCACGGTCGAGTCTGGAGCAGGGTTCAGGACGGTGCTTTTGGGAGAAATGTTCCTCAATTCGGTGCTTTATGCGCTGGGCTGTGCGATCGCCTCAACGACGTGTGCCTGTTTTATGTCTTACCTTACGGCACGATTCCCTTACAAATTTTCGAAAGTCGTGTATGCGGTCGTCGTCGTCGCGATGATCGTGCCCATTGTAGGAAACCTTCCCTCCGAAATACAGATGTCCCGTACGTTCGGTCTTTTCGATACTTTTTACGGCATCTGGATCATGAAGGCGAATTTTCTCGGTATGTATTTTCTCGTATTCTATGCGGTGTTTCGTAGCGTTCCCAAAGATTACGCGGAAGCGGCAAAAATTGACGGGGCCGGCAATTTTACCGTCCTGTTCAGGATTATGATGCCCATGGTCGCAGGGACCTACTTTACTGTCCTATTGCTCAACTTTATAGCGTTTTGGAACGATTATCAGGTCCCGCTCATTTATCTGCCGACGCATCCCCCGGTCGCATTGGGCCTTTATAAGTTCAATTTTGCGTCGTCTGGATCGCTCAGCAACGTTCCCATGAAGTTGGCGGGCAGTTTTTTGGTCCTATTGCCTGTTTTGGTGGTCTTCCTCGCTTTTCATAAGCGGCTTTTGGGAAAGATCCATATGGGTGGGCTGAAAGAGTGATATATCGTGCTACACGCATCCAAGTCAATCGATACCGTAAATGAAATAAGGAGGATAAATTATGAAGAATCAATCGCACACCGCGCGTTTCTCGGTTAGGGCGTTTTGGCTCGTCCTGCTCTGTGCCGTCCTTGCGCTGACGGCCGCGGCATTCGTGTTTTTGCCCCGCCATACGGCGAAGGCGGAACTTGTGGGGGCCGATCTCGCCACGGAATACGCATACGGCACCCGCCTTACGGTGCCGCAGGCGACGATGGTCGTAGACGGGAAACAACTTTCCACCGAAAGCATCGTCAATTTTCCCAGCGGTCTTTCCTATCGGAATACGACCGTCGATCTCAACGAGATGGGGGAATATACCGTCGAATACCGCGCGCAGGACGGGGCGGCGCAGTACAGGGAATACAAAGAATTTTCCGTGTACCGCAACCTGTTTGATGTAGAAGGCGGCATCGGCGCATCGGCAAGTTATGCGCCTTCACCGCTCGCGCCCGATACGCAAGGCATCAACGTAAAACTGACGTCGGGCAGCACCTTTTATTATCATCGAGTCATAGACCTCACTGAGTTGGACGGAAATTCTCCCTTCGTATCCGCGTTCATTTCTCCTGAAAAGCAAGGGGAAATGGATGGATACACTCTGTATTTCCGCCTGACCGATCTGTATGATCCGGATAATTACGTAACTTTCCGGTGCAATGGATCGCGCGCGGGCATTCAACATGGTGTCACGTATATTCTTTGCGGCGGCTCGGAACAGTCGCTCACCGGTGTGGAATGGGGCTGGGGGCGCGTACATGTCAACAACATCTACGGTTATCCCGTAAACTGTTCGTTTTATGCGCAGGCTCCCTCAGGCACAGCGCCTGAAAACGATCTATTAACCCTTTATTTTGATAACGAGTCGATGGCCGCAAAAGGGGATCTGTCCGGATCCATGATCGTGGATTTAGACGATCCGACCTATTTTACCGATCCGTTTTTGGGCTTTACGACGGGAGAAGTGACGCTTTCGATCTGGGCGGACGATTTTATTAAAAATTCGTTCGGGCTGGAAATTACTTCGATCGCCGGGCACGATCTCTCCGCTGAACGGCTGGGCGACATCGAAGGCCCCGAAATCACCGTCGATTTCGGCGATTACGACCAATTCCCCGTCGGCCTTGCCGGATTCGATTATCCGCTCTTCAACGCAACTGCGTACGACCTGTATTCGGGAGAGACGGATGTGACCGTAAAGGTGTATCAGAACTACTATGACGAGAAAAAATACGACTGCTATGTGGAAAACGGCGTGTTTAAACCGGAAGTCCCCGGAACATACACCGTCGAGTACAGTTCAGTCGACAATGTCGGCAATCCTTCAACGGAGATATTCGACATCGATGTTCTTGCATCAGCGCCCGCTGTCGAGATTTCCGTCGACGAACAGGCGCTGACGAAATCGGGCTTTGTCGGCGCGCGCATCCCGATCGAGGAAGCGTCCGTTTCCGGCGGCATCGGGCAGACTTCCGTCCGCGTCGAAGTGACGGACGGGCAGGGGAATGCGGTCGAATCGGACGGCACCTTTTTCGTGCCTGCCGCTGTCGGAACATATAAAGTGAAATATATCGCTTCCGATTTCGTCAATCAGCAGGATCCTTATGAATATACGGTCAGCGTTACTGTCAGCGATAAGCCGGTGTTTGAAAGTGACCCCGCGCTTCCCGAGGTGTTCTTTACCGATTCGGAATATACGCTCCCCGGTCTGTCCTCTTATACTTATGCAGGCGGCAAACGTGAGGTCCCCGTAACGGTCAGCGTGGAAGACGCACAGGGCCTGCGCGAACTCGGTTCCGAACGGACCGTTCAGTTTACCATAGGTTCGGATTCTGACGAGGTAACGGTCATTTACACCGCAAAGGACGGCAGTGCCGAAACGAACGTATCGTATACGGTGAAATGTATCCGCGCAAAGAATGCGGAAGGTCGCCTTGAACTTGTGAACTATTTCGAAACGGAAGGATTTACCGCCTCGGCCGGGAACGATTATACGACTTTTTCTGCCGACGGCAACGCGGAATCTGCCTCCCTTCGTTTCCGCAATCTTCTGCTCGACGACAATCTCGACGTGAATTTCAGGGTCGACACGGCACAGAACAAGTTTGAATCCGTCACCATCCGCCTTACGGATATTACGGGGCAGACGAGCGTTGCCGCCGTACTGACGGCGGAGGGGACTTCCACGCGCCTGAGAGTGGGAACTATGTCCATGCTCATGAACCTGAGTTTCAGCGATCCGCTCAGAAGCGAATACCGTTTTGTCTTTGACCAGGCAAATGCAAGGCTGACGGCAGATGGTATCAATTATCTCCCCGTCCTTACAACGGAAGACGGATCTCCGTTTACCGGCTTTGAGGGTCATATGGCATATCTCGAGATCGAGATTGCGGGTATCACGGGCGCAAGCGCGCTGCAGATCGTTTCCATCAATTCGCAGGAAATTTCGAATACTCCGCTCGACATCGTGCGTCCGAGAATTTATATTGAGGGTGTCTACGGCGGCGCGCATGAACTCGGAGAAGAAATCATGCTCAACCGTGTATATGCGGCAGACGTCGTCGATCCCAATCCTTCGCTTACAATACGGGTAACGGGGCCCGACGGGCAGGCGCTCGTCAGTACGGACGGCGAAACGCTCGATAATGTTCCCGTCGTATACGGCCAGACCATCCGACTGGAAAAATACGGCACCTATCAGGTGATCTACACCTCTGCCGACGCTTCGGGCAGGAGCGAAAGGACGGTCTCATATACCATTTCCGTCATTGACGACGTGGCGCCTGTGATCACGCCGCAGGCAAATATGAAGGAAAACTATACCCTCGGCGAGACGGTCGTCATACCGAAGATTACGGTTACGGACAACGAAACTGCGGCGGAAAACATTTCCGCCAAAAAATACGTCGTGCTTCCCACCGGCCGTATTGCGGAACTTCCGGGCAACTCGTTCATCGCTTCGTATGCAGGCAAATACACGGTGCGCTATGTCGCCTATGACGAAGCGGGCAACCAGGCGCTTTACGAAATTTCGTTCATGTGTGCATAAAGGAGGAAGATCATGAAAAAAATCGTTCAAAAAATTGTTCTGTTTCTTCTTGCGGCAACAATGGTCTTCGGGGCGGCGGCTTGCACGAAAGGCGAGGGAGGGAACTCTTACGTAAGCGATGCGCCCGAACAGACGATCGATCCGGACTTCAACGAATATCAATATCAGGGTACGCACATTTATAATTTTACATCTACAGGCAAAAATATCATCGAAAACGGTGCGACCGATTATAAGATTGTATATCCGGCAGAGAGCGGCGATTATATCGATACGGCCGTAAACGAACTTATCTTGAATTTGGCAGCCGCGACGAAAGTGCAAATGACCGCCGTGCCGGATACCGGGCTCGTGTTCACATCCGACAGCAAGTATATTTCGCTCGGCAATACGACGCTTGCCGCAGACGCGGGCGTGTTCGTAGACAGTGAAAAACTGACCGAAGCGGGCTTCGAGATTCGTACGGTCGGCGACAGTGTGTTTATAATCGGCGGTTCTGAACTCGGCACGCTCAATGCGATTTACGAATTCTTGTTCCGCACCATCGATTTCCGCGTATACTACAATGACGCCACCCATTATGAAGAGAAGGATTCCGTAGAACTGTACGATTTTGCCATTATGGATGTTCCCGACTATACGTATAGGATGCGCGATTACGGGGTATACGACACGGATGCACGCTTTGCACGCAGGATGCGCATCAACCGAGAAAACGATATTTGGATCCCCGTAGGAAAAAATTATTGGCACAACGTATTCGATTATGTCGATCCCGAGGTATATGGCGACTCGCATTCTAAATGGTACAGCGCGGACAAAATGCAACTTTGCTTCAACGCGCACGGCGATGAAAAAGAATACGAGGCCATGTACGAAAAGATTTTGGAAAAAGCGATCGAATGCGTGGATGCATACCCCCATCTTTCCAACATTACCTTTACGCAGAGGGACGGCGCATACTGGTGCGATTGCGATACGTGTCAGGCAGAATTGGCAAAGTACGGCACGGGCGCTCCCGCCATCATCAGAACGTGCAACCGCCTTGCGGAAGACCTGAACAAACACGTGCAGGGTACGGGCAGAACCATCAAGGTTTCTATGTTCGCATACGGCAATTCGAGGAACGCTCCCGCCGTGAAAAATGCAGACGGCACCTTTTCCCCGATCGATGATTCCTGCGTCTGCGGAGAAAATGTTTATGTATTCTGTGCACCGCAGAGCATCGATTACCGTTATTCGATTTATGATTCTAAGAACAGTGCGGCCAGAGATAATGTAAATGCCTGGGCGACTTTGACCGAACAGATGTATATCTGGACATACAGCACCAACTTCAATAATTACCTGATGCCATTCAACAGTTTCGATTCCATACAGGGCAACTATCAGTTTTTGAAGAGCATCGGCGCGAATTATATCTTCAATCAAAGCCAGTTCAACCAGAGCGCGGCGACGGGCTTCAGTACACTGAAGATGTTTCTCAACAGTAGGCTTGCTTGGAATGTAAATCTTGACTATGAAGAATTATTGGAAGAGTTTTTTACGTATTTCTATTACGATGCAGCAAAGCCTATGCGCGAAATGTTCGATATGTTCCGTATGAACCTGCAGTACATCCAGTCTGTTTACAATACCGAAGGCTCCACGAACACGGATATTCTTAAATCAGAGTATTGGCCGAAAGCCTTCATCGATCAGTTGCTTGCAAAGGCAGACGAGGCGTATGCGGCGATCGCGTACCTTGAAAGAGAAGATCCCGACATGTACGAGATTATTTATGACAGGATCTGCTTGGAAACGCTTTGTTTCCGCTATATCGATCTTTCTCTTTATAGCGGGTTAAAGACTTCTCAGGATGAACTTGCAGAGAAAAAGCAATTCCGTGCGGATGCAGAACGTGTAGGCATTACCCTCTTTAACGAACTGAATTCTATCAGCAATCTTTGGTCGTCATGGGGCGTGTAAGTCCGCGGACTATAAGGAGAAATGAAATGAAAAGTAAGAAATTTAGTATCGTATTGGCGGTATTGTTGATGTTTGCGACCGTCCTGTATGTATTTGCGGGATGTTCGGGTAAGGAGCAGACGGAAGGCAAAGCGACGTTGACGCTCAGCGCGGCGACGCTTGAACTCGACGTGTTGGAAAAATCGACTCTTACGGCAACGGTTTCCGGAACGGAAGCGGCGGTGAAGTGGACCTCTTCCGACACGACGGTTGCGGAAGTGAACGAGGGCGAGATCTTCGCCCTCAAAGCGGGGAACGCTACGATCACCGCCAGCGCCGGCGGGGCAAGCGCGACTTGTTCTTTGACCGTCTACGATTCGGGCGCATACCCTTCGATGACGCTCGACAAATCCTCTGTAAACATGAAAGAGGGCAAAAAGGTATCTATAAATCCCACGATGAAGTACAAAAACCAGGTTGTGGAAGCTGCATATACCTACGTTTCGTCTGACGAGGATGTCGTTACGGTCGACGGCGGCGTGATGACGGGCGCGGGGCTCGGCAATGCGGTCGTTTCCGTAACGGGCACATACGGCAACGCGAGCGTTACGAAAGACGTTTCCGTCACCGTAACGGAAAACGTGACCTTCATGCTGGACAAAAGTTCCGTGGAACTCGCCTTGAGCGATGTTGGCGAATATCACAACACGGCTACGATCGTTCCCACCGTATACGAGGGGGACGAACCGGTCGAATCGCCCGCGATCACGTGGACGTCGGCTTCTTCCGAAGTAACGGTGAAAGACGGCGTGATCACTGCCGCGGCTAAGACAGATGCACCCGTCAAAGTGACGGCGACCTATCGTTCGGAAAGCGGAAACGATTACGTCTGCAACGTAAACGTCAGCGTGGTGCTGCCCGAAATTTCGGTTGATTTTTCAGTTGATGCCGAACTCAATTCCGACGTTTCGGGCGACTATATTGATATAGATTTTTCTGATTCCGGCCTGAATATTGGCGGCGTTGTGGCGGTCACCGACCTCGGCCATTCCGCCGATATCGGCTTCACGCAGCAGGGGAGTATCGTCAGCCTGAAAAAGAGCGATCTGTATTCGGGTATCAACGTATACGCTGTCGAAACAGAGAGCATCCTTTACCGTATGCAGATCAAAACGGTCACGCGTTACATGAAGTCGTATACCGACCTTACGAAACTGGAGGAATACTGTCTTACGGACAGAGAGACGCAAGAGGTTACGTTTACTTCTGGCACGGCGACCGCAGAGGGCTATCGCTACGGCGGATATTTTGAAATGACCTCGGACATCGACTGCGAGGATCAGAATCTTCCCGATTGGGGCGGTAAAGCGCAATTCGGCAACAACAGTCCCGCTGAGGACGGAGAGCGATTTGGTTTCCAGGGCACGTTCGATGGCAACGGGTATACCATCCGCAATTTCACGGTAGAGAGAGCGGAATCGGGCGACCGTTTCTTCAGTGGTATATTCGGCACGCTCGGCAAAGAGGGCATCGTGCGCAACCTTGCGCTTGAAAACGCAGGTGTCGGCTATTGCGGGGGCGCATTGGCGGGCATTTTGGGCGGCACGGTCGAAAACGTATCCATTATCGGCAAGTTCAATCGTCTCAACTGGGCGGCTAACTGGATGTACAGCGGCCTTTGCGCGGCGCGCGTTACGAGCACGGCACAGGTCAGAAACCTGTTTGTCAATGTTACGAGCGCAGAAAATACCACATTGAACACTGCTTCAGCGTTCGGCACAATCGACGACGGTGCCGTGTTTGAAAACGTGATCGGCGTTGGGCTGGAAGACGCATACGTTACGGGCAGGCGCTACGGTCAGGCGGCAACGCACAGCGGCGCCGGTATTTCCGCATACGAAACGCTCGAAGCTCTCAAAAATGCAGATCTTTCCTTTGCCGACTGGGACGAGATCTGGGATGTTTCCGGCGATTATCCCGTTTTGAAACCGCAGGGCTGAAAATTAGCGGCGGAAAAACAATGTAGCAGTAAAAACGGCTTGCCGCAAAGGAAAACTTTTCCTTTGCGGCGGCAAAACCAGCCTGCATGGAGCAGGTTTCGGCTGCCGCACGGTGTACGCGCGGCGCAATGAGAGAAGAAATGATTTGTCTGCCGAAATATCGGCCGACTGAAAAAAGAAAAAGGAGGAAAAAAATGAGTAAGTTATTCGCAAGAAGGCTTATCGGCACGTTGGTTTGCGCGGCAATTTTGTTCGCAAGCCTGGTAGGTTTCATTTTTACCCGCCCCGCGGTCTCCGCGGAAGCAGACAGTTCTCTTTTGACCGACTGGACGGTCGAAGAGAATGCAGACACCCCAATGGTGGACGGGCTTGTTCTGCAGCCACATCCGAGTAAACAAGCAACGACGTATGATGTTGCGGACGGAGCGGTCAAACAGGTCGCGCTTGATTCACGCACGGGCGTCAAACTCGTTTCCAAAAACACGGGCGCGGATGCAGCGGGTAGCGACTTCTATTTTGCCGGAGAAGACGGTTATTACAGCGGCAATTTCGAAGTGGATTTCCGCATCGTATCCCAGCATACGGCTGTGGGGAATTTTCAGAACGGCGGAGATTCTCAAAATAATACTGTGACCCTCGATAATATGGCCGCGCAGTTGAACCCGTATGCCGACGTTGTAAAAGTTACCTTCACCTTCAAAGACGCCAATTCCGGTAAAGAGGTGAACGTACATCTGCTTTCTGCGCAGAGGGGCAGGATCGCAACGGTCAGCGCATATGTCACTACGGACACGATGACGATTTTCCGTGCGACCAGAAACAGTGATGACAATGCACTGAACAGAACGGCCATGTCTGTCGGTGACAGGATTAATGATCACTATTATTATAATAGTACTTTATGGAAAACTTCGTTTTCCAATGCATACAGTTATTGGAATACCTGCGGCAATGACAGCGTTCTGCCCAGCATCATCGGTTTTGATCCCGTCGAAATGCAGATATATGGTGTGGCCAAACAGTCTTGGACGCCGTCTCATGGCACTGCGAAAATTGTGATTCTCGATCTCGATGATCCCGATCAGATGGGCGGCTGGGAAGATCAGTTTTCCGATACCGATTTCCAGGGGGATTATACGGTAAAATTCAGTGTCGACAGGATGACCCCCAACGATACGGAAGTGGAATACAACGGCGAGAACATTTCTTACGACCGCCATGCGACCATGATGCTGTACGAGATCAACGGCGAAACAGCGACCGCTGCCAGCCTGTCCGAATATCCTCCCGTGGAACTCAACCTCAGGCTCGACGAGACGGAAGCGGATGCCGAACTGTACGAGCCCTTTACCATCCCCACGCCCGAAGTTACGCTCAACGGGGTGGCCGATTCCTTTGAAGGCGGCACCATCACCGTGACGGGGCCCGATTCGCAATCTGTTACCTATGACGAAGATACGTTGCAGTTCACGCCCGATCAGAAGGGCGAATACAGAATCGCCTACACGCTTACAAAGCAGGGCGCAACGTCTACGGCGACCCTTGTCCTGACCGCGGCGGACACCACCGTGCCCCAGATCACAATCAACAGCGGTGTCGTCAACGACTATGCGTGGAAATCCGATCTGAGCGTGACCTTCAGCGCGGCCGACGTGACCGCGACGGACGGTTCCGGTACGCCGGAAGTGACGGTTTCCGCCGTCGATTCCGCGAACAGGCCGGTAACTTCTCCGCTGAGCGACATCGGCAGATATACCATCACCTATACCGCGACCGACGCGAACGGACTGACTTCAAAAATTTCGAGGACGATCACCATCTCCGATCAGACGGATCCCGTCATCTCCGAAAGTTTCGAGTTTGCGGAAAAGATCACTCTGGGCGAAGAGATCACTCTGCCTTCCGTCACCGCGACGGATGACATCTCGCAGAATCTGACCGTCAGCCTGAAGATCACGCTCGACGGGCAGGAAGTTGCCTATACGGGCACCGCGTTCAAACCCGAACAGGCGGGTACCTACACCTTCGAGTGGACGGTTTCCGACGCGGCGGGCAATTCTGATAAAGTCACAAAAACGCTCGTCGTCAGCGAACCTGAGGACAACAACAATACCTGGATCTGGATCGTCGTCGGCGTTGTTGCCGCCGTCGTCGTGATCGGCGCCGTGGTTGCGGTCGTTGTCGTTAAAAAGAAAAAGAACAATAACAACACGCGGGCATAAAAAACCTGATTAGAACTGTCCGAAGGGGCGGCGCGGTTTCGCGCCGCCTTTCGCAGGGCAGACATGCGGAGGATCGATTATGTACAGGCTCAGGCTGGGAAGCAGCATCAAATTTTCCGATACTGATTTTTACGAAAAACTTGCCGAAGCAAAAACGCTCGGCTTTGACGCGGTCGATTTCGATATCGCGGGCTTTTGCGACGAGCGCGAAAAAGAGATCGAAAACTACAAACACCTTGCCGAGGGGCTTGCGGCTGTCAAAAACAGCGGTCTGTTCCTCAACGGCGTGCACCTTTCTTTCGGCGTAGACTGGAATTTTGCCAATCCCGACGACGGGATACGCCTTGCGGCCGTCGCGCGCGCAAAGGAAGTGTTCGACGTCGTCGACCCCTTTTCGCCCTTCTGCTATATTTTTCACGGGAGCCTCGAACCCATTCCCGACGAGCAGAGGGTGCTTTTTCTCGGCGCTCTGAAAAAGTCGCTCAAAGATCTCAGGCCGCTCACGAAAACGCGCCTCTGTATCGAAAATCTGCCCCGCACCTGTCTTCTGAATACCGCGAAAGAGGCGTGCGAGGTCGTAGACGGGGCGCAGGGCATCGATATTTGTGCAGACGTCAATCATTTTTTGCAGGAAAAGACGGAGGATGCGCTTTTAGTTATGGGCGCGCGCGTCAAAACGCTGCATATCTCCGATTGCGACTACGTGAACGAGCGGCACTGGATGCCGCTGAAAGGCAAAATCGATTGGATGAAAGTGATCGGCTCGCTGGAAAAGATCGGGTACGGCGGCGTTTTCAATTACGAAACGGTCGGCGCATCCCTGCGCGAGATCAAAGAAAATTACGAAAAACTTTTCGCCATGTACAACGCCGCGCAAAACTGACGGCGGCAGAGCGGACAAAAAGCGGGAGCAGGGCACAAAAATACCTTGCTCCCGCTTTTGCCTTCTGTCATTACTCGCTGCCCCGTTCCCGCTTTTGCGTATGCAAATCCGTTTTTAACAAGCGGCGCGCAGGATCCGCCAAAAAAGCCGTATTTTGTGTGCAAAAAAACTTGACGGGGGGGGGTATGGTTTATAATGGATCTGTTCGGTCGGCGCAGGCAGAAAAATCCCGCTTGCGCCGCACGAACGCTTGACAGCGCGCCCGCCGATAGATTATGATAGACGGCGGAAATCATTCGGTTAAGGAGTATTATGCAGGACATTATCCGCGCGGAAAACGTGCGCAAGACGTTCAACCTGTCGCGAAAACAGCAAAAGATAGAAAAGAGCCCCGCGAACAAAAAAGTCGCGCTCGACGGGCTTTCCTTTACCGCAAGGGAAGGGGAGATCTACGGGCTTTTGGGGCCCAACGGTGCGGGCAAAACGACGATGCTCCGCATTCTTGCCACGCTCATCAAGGCGGATGCGGGCGATGCGTTCGTAGCCGGGCACTCCGTTTCGAAAGAGCCGGACAAAGTGCGCGCCTCCATCGGCTTTCTCACGAGCGAACTCAAACTGGAAGACTTTTTTACGCCCGCCTATCTTTTCGGCTTTTTCGGCCGGCTGCACGGGCTGTCGGACGAGGCGATCCGTCGGCGGCAGGACGATCTTTTCGGAAAATTCGGCATAGACCGCTTTGCGGAAGTGCGCGTGCGGGACCTCTCTACGGGCATGAAGCAAAAGGTCTCTCTCGTCATTTCCGTCGTGCACGATCCCGCCGTCATCGTGTTCGACGAGCCTACGAACGGGCTCGACGTTCTGACTGCGCGCGTCGTCACCGATTTTTTGGCGGAACTTAAATCGCAGGGGAAAAGCGTGGTCGTCTCCACGCATATTTTCTCCCTCGTCGAAAAACTGTGCGACCGCGTAGGCATCATCATCGGCGGCAGAATGGCGGCGGAGGGCACTTTGGCGGAAATTTCGGGCGGAAAATCTTTGGAAGACGCCTTTTTTGACTTGTACGAAAGGACGGTGGGCGGCCTATGAAAAATATTCTGACGATCATGAAAAAAGAGTTTGCCCGCTTTTTCAAGGACAGGCGGCTCGTGCTCGGCACGCTGATTTTGCCGGGGCTTCTCATATTTGTGCTCTATACGCTCATCGGCACCGCCTTTGCGGACGGAAACGAGCGGTATACGGCAAAGGTGATCAACCCGTCGCAGCAATTTTCCGTTGCCGTCGGCGCGGGTGGCGAAGACGCGGCCATGACCCTCGTTACGGCAGACGTATCCGAAAAAGAGGACGCAATAGGGGAGATCAGAGAGGGAAGCCTCGATCTTCTCATCGTGTTTCCCGAAAATTTCGACGGACTGCTCGCTGCGGGCGAAACGGACGCGCCGCCCAACGTGGAGATCTATTACGACTCCGCGTCCTCCTCTTCACTTTCGGCGTACGGCCTTGCCGTCAGTGCGCTGGATCTGCTGGAAGATATGGCGTCCAATCTCTTTAACGTAAACTTCGGCGCGGGCGGAGATCTTTCCACCGCGCAGGAGGCTGCCGCATCCTATTATGCGATGCTGCTGCCCTTTCTGATCCTCACCTTCCTTTACAGCGGATGCATGGGCATCGCGCCCGAATCCATTGCAGGGGAAAAGGAGCGCGGCACGATCGCGACCCTTCTGGTCACGCCCGTCAGGCGCGGTCAGTTGGTCATCGGCAAAGTCATCTCTTTGTCGGTACTTGCAACGCTGTCCGCCGTCAGTTCGTTTATAGGCACTTTCCTTTCTCTGCCCAAACTGATGGGCGGCAGCATTGCGGATACGATCGGCAGTTATTCCGTGGGCCAGTACTTCGCGCTTTTTGCGGTCATGGTCACGGCGGTGCTTTTGATCGTTTCGCTCATTTCCATCATTTCTTCCTTTGCCAAGAGCGTAAAAGAGGCGACTTCCTTTTCCGTGCCGCTGATGATCGTCGTCATGCTCGTCGGGCTTTCTACCATGCTCTTTACCGTCGGCCCGTCCGCGCATGCGGCGTTTCTGATCCCCATTTTCAACTGCGTGCAGGTGATGGCGGAAATTTTCTCGTCCGGGTTCGTGTTCGTCAATTTCCTGATCACCGTACTCAGCAATCTCGTCTATATCGTTCTGCTCGTCTTTTTGCTCACGAAAATGTTCAACAGCGAAAAGGTCATTTTCAACAACTGATTTTCATGCGGCACGCCTGTCTCCCGTAAAATATTTATGTACGGGAAGGCGTTCCTCAAAAAAGCGCCCCGAACGTATTCGGGGCGCTTTTTGCGCCTTCAATAAAATATATCGCCGCAAACGGGGTCAGTCCTCCGTTCTCACGCCTTCGATGTGCAAAAAACGCGCTTTTTCAAAGACGTACGAGGTCAGCGGTTTGTCGAATGCGTCGTAAGAATGCGCCGCCACGAGGGGCAGACCGAACAGGAATCCGGTTACGATGCAGGTATGGTAAAAATCGCCCGTTTCCCGCCCCAGTTGTATCACGTCGCCGAGCGCGAGCGAACGCATGTCCGTTTCCGCGGCGAACGGCCCCATACCCCGGTTTTGCGTCAGAAAATTATAAAAAAACTCCACACCCGTCCAGGACGCCGTGCGTTCGTTCGCGCTCTTGTAAAACCAGCCGGTAACGGGCGTGAAATTCATGACGCCGCTGCCGGCAAACAGGCATTGCGACACAAAATTCGTGCAGTCTCCGCCGATCCCGGAAAAATCGTAATAGGCGGGGTTGCGGCGGAACGCCCAAAGTTTCGCATAACGCACCGCCGCGTTTGCGTCATAAAATGCGGTCTTCATACCGCATTCTATTCCGATGCATGTCGGAAATGTGCGAGGCGGGAAGCGTAAATAGCATGATTCACCGCTGAAAAAATAAAATCGGGAAACGGCAGGGGCCGTTTCCCGATCGGTTGTTTTTCAGAGCGTCAGTCTTTGAACATCCTGTTGAGCCGTCTCGTGATGGAGCGGATATTTTCGCGCACGGCGCTCCTTGCGGATCCGCCGATCATCTTTCTCGCCTCGACGGACTTGTTCACCTTCACGCGCTGGAGGATCTCCTCGTCGAAGAGAGAGGAAAAACTCTGGTACACGAACAGATCAAGTTTGTCGAGCGTCTTGTTGTTCTCGATGCAGTAGCGCACGATCTGCCCCGTAACGGCATGCGCGTCGCGGAAGGCCATGCCTTTCTGCACAAGGTAATCCGCCACGTCCGTCGCGGTAGAGAATCCGCCGCCCGCCGCAAAGCGCATCTTGCGGGTGTCGAAAGAGATATTCTGCAAAAGTTCGGTAAATATGGTCAGGCAACCGAGCACCGTTTCTTCCGCGTCGAAGAGCGCCTCTTTGTCTTCCTGCAGATCGTTGTTGTAAGAGGTGGGGATCCCTTTGATGACGGTCAGAATCGCCGTCAGGTCGCCGTACACTCTGCCCGTCTTGCCGCGGATGAGTTCGGGGATGTCGGGGTTTTTCTTCTGCGGCATGATGGAAGAGCCGGTGGAATAATTGTCCGCAATGTCAATGAATCCGAATTCGTCCGTCGAATAGATGATGAGGTCTTCGCAGAATCTGGACAGGTGAGACATCAGGGTCGAGCAGCAGAAAATGTATTCCGCCACGAAATCCCTGTCGGATACCGCGTCGATGGAGTTTTGCGAGATCTCCGAAAAGGAGAGAAGGCTCGCGGTCATGCGCCTGTCGATGGGGAAGTCCGTTCCCGCAAGCGCGCAACTGCCGAGCGGCATCACGTCCGTGCGCTTATAGCAATCGGTAAAGCGTTCCAGATCGCGCAGGAACATTTCGCTGTATGCATTGATATATTGCGCGACGGATATCGGCTGCGCCTTGCGCATGTGCGTATAACCGGGCATGATGAACTGCACGTTGTTGTTTGCGATCTCCAAAAGGGTCGTGATGAGCGATTTGATATGGTTGCTCACGTTTACGATGCTGTCCTTAACGTACAGCCGCATATCCGTGGCGACCTGATCGTTGCGCGAACGGGCGGTGTGCATTTTTTTGCCTTTGACCCCGATCCGTTTGACGAGTTCGTTTTCCACGAACGTATGGATATCTTCCGCGCCCTCGATGGGGAGGTTGCCCTTTTCTATATCCGCAAGGATATTGACCAGCGCGTCGCTGATCGCTTCCGCTTCGTCCTTTGGTATGATCTGCGTTTCGCCGAGCATTTTGACGTGCGCGATGCTTGCCAGAATGTCATGCCAGTACAGTTTGTAGTCGAAAGACAGCGACTGGTTGAAATCGTCGGCGTTTTTCGCGCTCGGTTCGGTGAATCTTCCTTCCCACAGTTTCATAGAATCCTTCTCCGTGATTTTTTTAAGTCGATTTTAATTGACTTATTGCGCCGAAACCCTTAAAATAATGGGTATGGAAGCCGCGGTTTTTCCGCCGCGCGCCTCCGTTTCGGGCTCATGTCCCTTCTATTGTAATACATTCGGTAAAAAAATTCAAGTTATTTTATAAATTTTATAATAAAGAGAGAAAAATTTGATTATTCTGGGGATCGACCCGGGCCTTGCCACGCTCGGCTACGGGGTTTTGCATAAGGATAAAAACGGAAACGTCTCCGCGCAGGATTACGGCGTCGTGCTCACGCCCAAAGAAGAGCGTCTGCCCGTGCGCCTTGCCATGCTCGAGGAGGGCATCGGGAAAATTCTCGATAAATTTTCGCCCGACGAGGTCGCCGTCGAGGAACTGTTTTTCAGTAAAAACGTGACGACGGGCATCGCCGTCGCGCATGCGCGCGGCGTCGCGCTTTTAACCTGCGTCAAGCGCTGCGGCAGGCTGTTCGAGTACACCCCCATGCAGATCAAGCAGGCGCTCACCGGATACGGCGGCGCGGACAAGCGGCAGATCCAGCAGGTGACGGCAAATCTTCTGCACCTGAAAGGGATCCCCCGTCCGGACGACGCGGCCGACGCGCTCGCCGTCGCGCTGTGTCATTCCTTTACGTCGCGGCTTTCCGCCCTGTACAGTATCTGATTTTCCGTCCGTTACGGAGGTTTCTGATGATCGGTTATTTGAAAGGAAAAGTATTATATTCGGACGCCGGCACGATCGTGCTCGAAACGGGCGGCGTCGGCTACGAAGTGCAGTGCTCGGGCGCGGCGTTTGCCAAACTCGTGACCGACGGGGCGGGGGAACTTTATACCTACCTGCAGGTGCGCGAAGACGGCGTATCGCTGTTCGGTTTCGTCTCCATGGAGGAGAAGAATATGTTCCTCAAACTCATCTCCGTTTCCGGCGTAGGGCCGAAAATGGGGATCGGGATCCTCTCGTCCATGAACGTGGGAGAACTTGCGGCGGCGATTGCCTCTTCCGACGTCAAAATGCTGAGCACCGTAAAGGGGCTGGGCAAAAAGACGGCGGAGCGCATCGTATTGGAACTGCGCGAAAAAGTTTCCGCCGCGGCGCTGCCGTCTGCGGGGGCGGTGCAGGATATGCCGGCGGAAAAGGTGACGGACAGGGAAGAGGACGCGATCGTCGGCCTCATGTCCCTCGGATATACGAGAAACGAAAGTCTGCGTGCGGTGCGCCGCGCGGTGGAAGGCGGCGCGGCCAGCGTGGAAGAGATCGTCATGTCCGCCCTGAAAAATATGTAAAGCGCAAAAAAGGTTGCGCATTCGGTCAAAGATATGGATTTTGAAGAGGAATTTGAAAACGAAAGGCTCGTGATGAGCACGAAGGGAGAATTCGACGCGGAAGAAAACGTCCTGCGCCCCAAAACGATGCGCGATTACGTCGGGCAGAGCAAGGTGAAGGAAAATCTGAACGTGTATATTTCCTCCGCAAAGATGCGCGGCGAGCCGCTCGATCACGTGCTGTTATACGGCCCTCCAGGGCTGGGCAAAACGACGCTCGCGCACATCATCGCCAACGAATTGGGGGTGCAGATCCGCCTTACGAGCGGCCCCGCCATCGAACGGAGCGGCGACCTCGCGGCGATCCTGACCAACCTGAACGAAGGGGACGTCCTCTTTATCGACGAGATCCACCGGCTCAACCGCTCGGTGGAAGAGATCTTATATTCCGCGATGGAAGATTACGCGCTGGATATTATCGTGGGAAAGGGGCCTTCCGCGCGCAATATCCGCTTTTCGCTGAAAAAATTCACGCTCGTCGGCGCAACGACCAAGGCGGGCATGCTTGCGTCTCCTCTGCGCGACCGTTTCGGGGTCATGTGCCGTCTCGAAATGTATACGCCCGCGGAACTCGCCGAGATCGTAACGCGCTCGGCAAAAACGCTGGGGATCGGCATCGATCCGAAAGCGGCGGAGGAGATCGCGCGCCGTTCGCGCGGCACGCCGAGAGTCGCAAACCGCCTTTTGAAGCGGGTGCGCGACTTTTCCGCGGTCAAGGGCAACGAGATCGTATCTTTTGAAGACGCGCGTTACGCGCTCAAAAAAATGGATATCGACGATCTGGGGCTGGACGAAACGGACAGGGGGATTCTGCGCGCGCTCATCGAAAAATTCAACGGCGGCCCCGCGGGGCTTGAAACGCTGGCCGCCACCATCAACGATGACGCCAACACCATCGAAGACGTGTACGAGCCGTATCTTATGCAACTCGGCTTTATCGCGCGCACGCCGCGCGGCAGGGTCTGTCTGAAGGGCGGTTACGAGCACATGGGCGTGAAGATGAGCGAAAAGCAAAAGGCGCAGATTTCCATGTTCGACAAAGACTGATTTTACCGCATAACATTATTTTGAAAAACCCGTATTCGGGAGCGATACTGCTAAAGCACATCTTCCGTGTCGGCTTTTAGAGAATAAAAAAAGCCTCACAAAAGTGAGGCAAAATATAAAGATGAGGAAATTGGTTTTAAGTTAACTTATATAAAACTATTTCAATCCAATCTACTGTAACGGCACTAATATCTGTCGGTTTAATATCAGTTGTATAAGAACCCGAAACATTTCCGCTTTCATCGGCATTTTCTTTGACAATCGGAACGCTATAATCGTATCTATTTTCTTCGTACGTTAAATTAACTTTACAAACGGCAAGATGATACGGGAAGAATGTTACGTTATAGTGGATAGCAGTAGTTAAGGAAACTGTTCCTGTCTTAGATGAGATTGTTGAGTATATCCGAACATCTTTGATAAGAGGATTTGTTTCAATATTTTCTTTTGTTACAACAACTCTTTCGATGTGTGTTGCGTTCTGAACACTGGTGGAAAGGCTGTTATAGTTAGAGGTGAGTTTGGCAAGGTCATCTGCGAACGTGTCGGACGAGGTATCCAAAGCGGCGAGTTGCTGCTGGAAGTTCGCATTTGCGGCTTCAAGTGCCTCTACCTTTGTTTTGAGGGCGGTGATTTCCGTTTTGTTAGCGGTATTGTCATCCTCTAACGAGGCTATCTGTTTTTCCAATGTCGTTTTTGCCGTTTGCAACTCCGTTATGCTGGTTTGCAGCGCGGTGATCGCGGCGGCTTGGTTTTCAATGGTTTGCGACTGTTCGTCGATAGTATCCTGCTGGTTTTCGATTGTTTCACCCTGTTGGGCAATCTGATCTTCCAGCGCCTCGATGCGGTCGACGAGCGCCGAGTCATCGTAGCCGGAACCGTTGTCGCAGGCGGCAAAAGAGAACAAAGCAACGCAAGCGAACACGGCGAGTAATATGCAACTAAAAAGTTTCTTTTTCATTTTTATTTCTCCCTTTTTTTGGTAGTTATATTATACCATAAACGGGGATAGAAAGCAATAGTTTTTATAAATAGGATACCCTCGTACAAAATATCGATATTCAGAAACAGATCATGCTTACAAATACAGAAATTTTACACATCGCCCTGCAGCAATCGGCCATCGAATCCTGTTGCGCGCCCGGTGATTTTCTGAAAAACGAAAACGTGGTGGCGGTATCGCGGGAGAACGCAGGGCGGCGGGCGTACCTTTCCGAGCCTTATGCGTTCGATCTCACGTCGTACGGCGGCAACGCGGTCGCCTGCGTGCGCGAAGATCTGCAAGAGGTTGCTTATTCTTATCTTGCAAAGCATTCCGTTGCGCATCTTTTCGAAACGCCCGCCCTGCACGAACTGGATGTAATGCTCGCCCCGTTCGGGCTGAAAACAAAATTTCAGGCGGAATATTTTTTGCCGGACGCAAGATATGTCCGCATTTGCGCCTCGCCTTACGAAACGCGCGTTTTGACGCCCGCCGCGTTCGGCGGACTGTATCGGACGGAGTGGGGCAACGCTTTATGCGCGGAAAGAAAGGAGCGGGATATGCTCTGCGTGGGCGCATACGACTGCGGCAGGCTTGTCGCATTGGCGGGCGCAAGCGCAGACTGCGATACCATGTGGCAGATCGGCGTGGACGTGCTGCCGGAATACAGGGGGCGCGGTCTGGCGAAAACCGTCACCTCGCGCCTGGCGCAGGAAGTGTTTGCGCGCGGCAAAGTTCCCTTTTATTGCGCGGCGTGGTCGAATCTTCCCTCCGTGCGGAACGCCCTGTCGTGCGGCTTCCGTCCCGCGTGGGTGCAGCTGACGGCAAGACCTGTCGAAAAAACCGAATCTCCCGCCGGTGCATTCGGATTTCCATCCCCGCATTGAAAGTCTTACGAACGAACAAAGAAGGTCAAATTATGCTGAAAAAATCCGATTATTATTACGATCTGCCCGAAGAACTCATCGCGCAGACGCCCGCCGAGCCGAGGGATTCTTCCCGGCTTCTCGTCTACGACAGAAAGACGGGCGGCGTACAGCACAGAATATTCCGCGACATTGCGGAGTATCTGCATGCGGGAGACGTCCTCGTTATCAATAATACAAAAGTACTGCCCGCGCGCATGTACGGTTATACGGCAAACGGCGGCAAAGTGGAAGTGCTTTTGCTCAAGCGCCTTTCCATCAGCGAATGGGAAGTTTTAGTCAAGCCCGGCAAAAAGGCGAGGGAGGGGACGTCGCTGAAAATTTCGGACGAACTTTCTCTCACCGTAAAATCCAGGACGGAGACGGGCGAACGGATCGTCGAATTTCATTATGACGGCGTGTTCGAAGATATCCTTTCCCGCGTGGGGAGCATGCCGCTTCCCCCGTATATCCACGAAAAGCCGAAAGACCCGAACCGCTACCAGACCGTTTACTGCAAGACGGACGGGTCCGCCGCCGCACCGACCGCCGGACTGCATTTTACGAAAGAATTGTTGGAAACCCTCAAAAGTCGGGGCGTGCAGATCGCGGAAGTCCTTCTGCACGTGGGGCTCGGGACCTTCCGCCCCGTAAAGGAGGAAGATCTTACAGAACACAAGATGCACTCCGAATATTACATGGTGGATGAAAAGGCGGCCGAGATCGTGAATGCCGCCAAACGGGAAGGGCGGCGGGTGATTGCCGTCGGCACCACGTCCGTGCGCACGCTGGAAACGGTCGCCGACGAAAACGGCTTTCTGCACCCGTGCAGCGGAAACACCGAGATCTTTATTTATCCGCCTTACCGATTCAAATGCGTGGATGCGCTGATCACCAACTTTCATCTGCCCGAAAGCACGCTGATCATGCTCGTATCCGCCCTGATCGGCAGAGAGGAGTGCCTGCGCATTTATAAGGAAGCGGTAGAGGAGCGGTATCGTTTTTTCAGTTTCGGCGACGCGTGTTTGCTCTTATAAGCGGCGCATCTCTTTGTCGCGGTTACGGTTCCGCTCAGTCATGTACGTCTAAGTACACTCCTTCGCGGCTTCCGCCCGCTCCTCGACCTGCTTGCTTCTAAAAGCAAACGACAGAACTTTTTAAATATTTTTAGGGTGGGGATTTATGGGGAATGAAATCGAACACAACTTTATAAAAAAATTTGTCGATAAGCGGCTGCGGGACAGAATGATCTTGGAACTGGATACTCCGCCCGAAATCGTGGTCAAAAACGGGAAAGAGAATGAATACATGAGCAACCGCCGTTACAGAGCGATCTACCGCCTCAATGATCCGAGAAAAATTATTTCCGATAAGTACATCTATCTGGAAGAAAAATATCTTTCCGAGCAGGACGCCGAAAAGATCATCCGAAGTTTGGATAAAGTTTTCGAGAAAGCGCATTTTATGTGCCACGACGGTGCGGACGGAGAGGATATGCCCTTGCATAAGGGGATATCCGTCTTATACAACAACTACGGAACAACCGTTTTGGTGTGCGGAGAAAATATAGCGCTTATCAAAGAAGAAGCGAGTTACGGCACACCGACAAAATACATTCTTTTCCGCAAAACGGGAGAGTAAAAGGAACAATCATTTTGGCAGAAAAATTTTCGTTTGAAGTCATCAAAACCGATCCCGAAACGGGCGCTCGCGCGGGCATTTTTCACACCCCGCACGGAGACATCGAAACGCCCGTCTATATGTCCGTCGGCACGCAGGCGACCGTAAAAGGCGTTCTGCCGCGCGATCTCAAAGAGGCGGGCGCGCAGATCATTCTTGCGAATACCTATCACCTTTATATGCGGCCCGGGCACGAACTCGTCCGCAGTGCGGGAGGACTGCACAAATTCATGAATTGGGACAGGCCCATCCTCACCGACAGCGGCGGGTTTCAGGTCTTTTCCCTCGCAAAACTCAACGACATCAAAGACGAGGGCGTCTGGTTCCGTTCTCATATCGACGGGAGCAAACACTTTTTTACGCCCGAAAAAGTGATGGAGATCGAAAACGCGCTGGGCGCAGACATTATCATGCAGTTCGACGAGTGCAGCGAATACGGCGTTGATTATAAATATGCCAAGGGAGCGCTCGAGCGCACGACCCGCTGGCTGGAACGGTGCGTTGCGGCGCATAAAAACGCCGGGCAGGCGCTCTTTCCCATCGTGCAGGGGAATTTTTATAAAGATCTGCGCATCGAAAGCGTCCGCGCCGCCCGGCCGTATGCAAAATACGGGCTGGGGATCGGCGGCCTCTCGGTGGGGGAACCCAAGCCGCTCATGTACGAAATGCTCGAGGCCATCCGCCCCGAACTTCCCGACGGCGTTCCGCGCTATCTGATGGGGGTGGGCAGCCCCGATTGCCTGATCGAGGGCGTCAGGCGCGGCATCGACATGTTCGACTGCGTGCTTGCCACGCGGATCGCGCGCAACGGAACGGCGCTCACGTCGAAGGGCAAGATCGTCGTGCGCAACGCGGCGTATCGCGAGGATTTTACGCCGCTGGACGAAAACTGCGACTGTTATTGCTGCCGAAACTACACAAAGGCGTACCTTCGCCATCTGATCAACGCGGGCGAAATGCTCTCGTCCATGCTTCTTTCCCTGCACAACATCACCTTCCTCAACAGACTGATGCGAGGGATGCGGAATGCGATCCTGCAGGGGGGCTTGCGAGAGTTTTGCGAAGAATTTTACGCGAAATATGGCGAAAAATTATGAAAATTGTGAAAAATTCCTGCGGTTTCCGATTTTTGCCTCGCAAACACTTGCAAAAATCCGCCGAAAAAGTTAATATATAAGCATACTTTGAAAAGGAGATTTTCCATGGCAACGAATTTATTGGCGAGCAACGGTGCGATGAGTTGGATCTTTATCGGCATTATTGCCGCGCTCCTCATCGCTTTCTTCGTTTGGTCGTACATCTCTCAGAAGAAAAAACAGAAGAATTTCAACGAAACCATCAACGCGATCAAACCGGGCAGCAAGGTCAAAACGATCGGCGGCGTGTGCGGCGAGGTCGTGGAGATCAACGACGACGAGAATACCTTTGTCCTGAAAACGGGCACGTCCGACGGGGAATACAGTTATCTGAAGTTCGACAAACAGGCGATCTATCAGACGGATGCAAAACCCGAACCCGCCGCTCCCGCAGCGCCCGCGGCTGCTGCCGCGCCCGCCGAGGAAAAGAAAGCGGACGAGGAAAAGCCTGCCGAAGAGAAGAGCGAAGAGGAAGAAAACAAATAAATGTAGCATAACGGAAGAAACCTCCGCATACGATAGAATAAATCGTGCGGAGGTCTTTTGTTATGAGCGGAGAAAAAAAGAGCGCGTTTGCCCAGATCGGCAAGAGCGCGGGCGTGTCGGTCGTATTTACGCTTGCGGCCGTGCTCGTGTTTGCGCTTTTTATCAAGTTGTTTTCCATCGGTTCGTCCGTCATCATGCCCGTCAATCAGGTGATCAAACTGTTGGCGATCTTTGTGGGCTGTTTTTTCTGCATAAAACCCGGCAAAGCGTTTTTTAAGGGGATCGCGAGCGGTATTCTGGTCGTTTTGCTCACCTATTTCATTTTTGCCATACTGGCGGGCGAGATCTCTTTCGGCTGGAGCAACGTCCTCGACCTGCTTTTCGGCGCGATCGCGGGCGGCATCAGTGCGCTGATCTCGGCAACGGTCAGAAGCAAGGCTTCCTGATCCGCCCCGCCGTTCGGGCGGAAATTCTGCAAACAAAGATTGCAGGCGGAAAACGCTTGCAATTTTTTTTGCGTTATATTATAATATTTTTATAAACAGGTTGTAAAGGAGATTATTTTTATGAACAAGATCAAGACGATAGCGCGTCCCATGGACAGAAAGATCACGGGTTGCGGCGAATGCAGAAGCACCTGCCAGTCCGCATGCAAAACGAGTTGCACGGTGGGCAATCAGTCCTGCGAGCGTATTTCCAGAGAAAATAATCCCGAAAAAAATAACTGATCGTTTAAGGAGCAGAAACCCTGCTCCTTAAATTTTGTCGGGAGCCGGGCGCGGGCACGGGGTTTGCCCCGGCGGCAGAATTTTACGTTTTTCGTTCTCTTGCCCGTTTTTGAGGGTTGCGAAAGAAGAGAGGTTATTTATGGTACACGTTTTCCGCTGTGCGGATCATTATTATATTTTCGATACGGGCAGTTCCGCCCTGCACGAATGCGACGAAAAAGCGGCGCTTCTTATGCGCGAAAAATTGGGGGAAAAGGTCGACGTTTCTTCCGTTTCGCCCGAAGAGCGCGCTCAGTACGAGGAAGATTTTGCGGAACTTGAACGGGAAGGGCTGCTCTTTCAGGAGGAGGTCAGGGCCGCGCCCGCCAAATCGAACGAGGTCAAGGCGCTGTGCCTGCATATCTGCCACGACTGCAACCTCCGCTGCCGATATTGTTTTGCGGACGAGGGGGCGTATCATTCCCGCCGCGAATTCATGAGTTTGGAAACGGCCAAACGCGCCATCGATTTTCTCATTGAAAATTCGGGAAACAGAAAGATCCTCGAAACGGACTTTTTCGGCGGCGAGCCGCTCATGAATTTCGACGTCGTTAAAGAGACGGTGTATTACGCCAAGGCGCGCGCGGCGGAACGCGGCAAAAAATTCCTCTTCACGCTCACGACGAACGGTCTCCTTCTCAAAGACGATATCGCGAAGTTTCTCAACGAGGAGATGGAAAACGTCGTGCTCAGCCTGGACGGCCGCAAAGAAGTGCACGACACCGTCCGGAAAACGGCGAACGGCAAGGGCAGTTTCGACCTTGTGATCGACAATCTGAAAAATTTTGTCAAGATCCGCGGCGATAAAAGTTATTACGTCCGCGGCACGTTCACCGCGAAAAATCTCGATTTTTCAAAGGACGTGCTGTTTATCGCGGACAGCGGATTCGACAGCATATCGATGGAACCCGTCGTCACGGACATTCCCGATCTTGCGATCACAAAAGAACATCTGAAAACCATTTCAGACGAGTACGACAGGCTCTGCGACAAATATCTCGAATATTATGCCGCGGGAAAGGGATTCAACTTTTTCCACTTCAACGTGGATCTGGAAGGGGGACCGTGCCTGTCGAAGCGCGTGAGCGCATGCGGCGCGGGGAACGAATATTTTTCCGTCGTGCCGAACGGCGACATTTATCCCTGCCACCAGTTCGCGGGAGACGCGGATTTTTGCATGGGCAACGTGTTCGAGGGCAAACTCGACGAAAAGATACGCAGCCGTTTCAAAAATTCCTGCCTTTTCACGCGCAAAAAGTGCGGCGATTGCTTTGCAAAGTTTATCTGCAGCGGCGGCTGCAGCGCCAACAACTACCACTATAACGGAGACATTGACCAGCCCTACGAAATGACCTGCGAGATGATGCGCAAGCGTATAGAAAACGCCATGCACATTCTTGCGGAAAAAAAGCGCATCGACGGGGCAAAAAAGGAGAACTGCGGTGAATAAGATTGAGAGGGGCGAGGGTTCGTTTATCCATAAGCGCGCGTACATCGCCGGCGACGTGACGCTGGGCGAAGGCGCGAATGTCTGGTGCGGCGCGTGCATCCGCGGGGATATCGCGCCCGTAAAGATCGGCAGAAATACGAACGTGCAGGACAATGCGACCGTGCACGTGGGCTGGCAGCGCCCCGCGGTGCTGGGCGACAACGTGACCGTCGGTCACAATGCGGTCGTGCACGGCTGCACGGTGGGTAACAACGTGCTGATCGGCATGGGAGCGATCCTTCTCGACGGTTCGGAGATCGGAGACGGCTGTATCATCGGTGCGGGCACGCTGATCCCGCAGAACAAAAAGATCCCTGCGGGCAGCGTCGTGTACGGCAATCCGTATAAGATCGCGCGCACCGCCACGGAAGACGACCTGAAGGGCGTTCTTCTCAACGCGCAGGCGTACCTGAAACTTGCAAAAGCGTACGAAGAGGAAGGGGAGGGCGTATGAACTCCCATGCCGGCCCGTCACGGGGCGGCCGCGCGCGGTTTTGCGGGGGCGCATTTTTTCTGCGGATTTTGTGAATAAAAGATAAAATCCGTAAAAAAAGAATCATTTACGCTTGACGAAACTTTCAATCTTTTATATAATTATTGAGTATATTCGAGATTCTGTCCGTCGCGGCATGCGGAGGAGGGGCTTTTGCGCATGCGGCGCGTTTTTTCGGCAGGATCGCTTATCTCGTTAAGAAACTTATTGATTGCAGGAGGATGCAATGGGCAAGAAGAAATCGGTTGTACTGATCGTGCTGTTCACGCTCGCGCTGGCGGCGCTGCTCTTTTTGTGCTTCGCGCCGGCGTTTCCCGTTCAGGACGGTATCGGCAGTTACAGATCGATGATAAAATGGGTGAAACAGGGGTCCGATCTCGACGGAGGATATTATTCCGTCTATTATCCCGAGGGCGTGATCTCCAAAGAAGAGTACGAAACTCTCGTGGTCGAATACGCTTACGCGCAGGAAGAGGCCGAAGAGACGGGAGAACCTTCCGATCTGGAAGATCCCGCGGCAAATTACAAGGCTTATAAAGGGCTGTATCTTTCCACCGATATTTATTCGGAAGAAACGGGGGTTTCCCAGTCTTTTCAGGACGAATTTGCCAAAGCGTTCCGCGCGGTTCGGGCACGGTACGAAGATATGGGGTATTCCGATTATTCGGTGCGCCTGCAGGACGACTATGCGATCCGCGTAGAGATCCCCAAGCCCGAAGACGATGCGGGTACCGGCGTGAATGCGACCGCGCAGTCGATTTTTGAAACTTTTGCTTCTTCCGGCGGACTGATCTTCAGCGATTCCGATTCGACAGTCGCAAGCAAAAACGTGCTCATGGAAGGGACAAGCCGTTATATCGAAAGGGCGTCCGTGGGCAACAATCCCTCCGGATCCGGTTATGCCGTGGTCCTGCATTTTACGAAAGAGGGCAGGCAAAGATTTGCGGAAATCACCGCAGAACTTGCCTCTTCCGCTTCCGACGGGTCGACCGCAACGCTGTACGTTTATGTCGGTGACGATCAATTGATGGGGGCTGGGGTTGAAGGTGAACTCAATCAGGATACCGTTTCCATTTCGGGCCAGTACACCACGCGCGAGAGCGCGGCGGCGGATGCGGCGGTCATCAATTCCGTTCTCGATGAAGACGACGTGTTCGATCTGAAGTTCGAAGCGCCCGAATATTATTCCATGACGCCCACCTCGGGAGATTATACGGCGCTTGCCGCCGCGATCGCGTTCGGCGTGCTCGTGCTCGGCATGCTCGTGTTCTCTCTCGTCAAATATAAGGGGATGGGGCTTGCGCATCTGTACGGTTTTCTGACGTTTATTCTCGCGCTCATCCTCTGCCTTGCATTGATTCCGGGGATCGAAGTTACCACCGGCGGGATCTTGGCCATCACTTTGGTTTCCGCCATCATGGTCTCCTGCAACTACTTCGCGTTCGGAAATATCAAAAAAGAATTTGCGACCGGCAAGACGCTCACCGCCTCTGTCAAAGCGGGATATAAAAAGAGCATGGCGTTTACGATCGACGTGCACATCATCCTCTTCCTCGCGTCTTTGGCAATGTATCTGATCGCGACGGGAACGGTGAAGTTCCTCGCCCTGATCTTTACGCTCGGCATCGTCGCGTCTGCGGCCTGCACGCTTGCGGTCACGAGGTTCTGCCTGTATGTGTTTATGGCACAGCCTAAAAACAAAATAGCCTTCGTCGGGTTCAAGAGGGAGGAAACGGAAGATGAGTAAAATCACCGGTAAAAAATGTCTCCTCATCAGCCTCGCAGTGAGCCTTGCGCTCATTATTGCGGGCGCGTTCGTGTTCGGGTTTATCGGATTCAATCCCGATTCCGTCACGAAAGATTATTCCAAAGTAGAAGTTTCCTACTACGGCAACCAACTCAACAGCGACGATTTTCTCGCGGAGATCGAAAGCCTGTGCGCCGATACGATCGAAGACGGCGGATATAAAATATCCGAAACGCGCCGTTCGGACGAAGCGTCGGGCAGCAAGCGCCTGTTCGAGTTTATTCTCGGCAGCGATCTTACCGCGGAACAGTCGGCGTCTCTCGTGTCCGATCTGGAAACGGCATTGCGCGCGAAAACAGTGAGCGGCGATGTCACCGTGGCCGAGGACGACGACGTGACGGTCGCATATATTTCAGACGTCGAATATGTTCCTCATTACGAATATATCTGGCGCACGGCGATCGGCGGAGGGGCCGCGCTCGTCCTGCTCTTCGCGTATGTTGCCATCCGCTTTAAGGTCGGCATGGGCGTAACGTCGCTCGTCGCCGCCGTGCATGACGTTCTTCTGACGCTTGCCCTCATTGCGCTTTTCAGGATCCCGATGAGCACGGCAGTGATCGGCATCGCGGCATGTTCGCTGCTCCTGTCTGTGTTTATGAACCTTTTCGTATTCGGCAGAATGCGCAAGGATTTCAAATTAGAAGAGAGAAAAGATCTTCCCGCGCGCGAAAACGTGGAACTTTCCGCGGCGGAAAGCAGAAAGGGCATCTGTATTACGGCGATCCTTGCGGCGTCCGTTTTCGTGGTGCTGGGCGTGATCGGCGCGATCACCGGACTGAACCTGCTTTGGTTCATGCTCGGTTCGCTCGTGGCGGTAGGCGTATCGGTCTATTCCTCGCTCGTACTGTCTCCCGCGATCTATGCGCGCATCAAAGAAAAATCAGACGCTGCCCGCGCAAGAAAAGCGAAATACAATTACGAATCTGAAAAGAAAAACAAAAAGGCCGCAAAATCCGCCGAGAAAGCGGAGCCGGTCAGCGAATCTTAAATTACGGCATAAAAGGGCGGGCGGTTGACCCGCCCTTTTGTTTTGATTTGCCCGCGTCGGGCAAAGGGGCTCTGCCATGAAACGGATCGTCCCGGAATTTACCTTTTCCGACGAACAACTGGATAGAGTGAAGGCAGTCGCCGCCGCCTGCAACGTACGGGAACTGACGGCGAAGATCCTGTTTGCCCGCGGCGCGGATACGCCCGAAAAGGCGGAGAGGTTTCTTTCTCCGTCCAAAAAACATTTTCTTTCTCCCTTTCTGATGAGCGGCATGCGCGAACTGGTCGATGCGATCGGCCGCGTAAAGGAAAAGGGCGGGTTGATCGCGGTGTTCGGAGATTACGATGCGGACGGCATCTGCGCGGCCTCTATTCTGACTTCCTCGCTCAAGGCTGCGGGGGCGAACTGCTTTGCCTATATTCCCGAGCGGGAAGAGGGCTACGGCATGCGCCGCGAGTCTTTGGAAAAAATCATTTCCGAACGGACGCCCGATCTGTTCGTCACGGTCGACTGCGGCGTGAGCAACCGGGAAGAGGTCGCCTTCATCCGGTCTCGCGGCATTCCCGTCATCGTGACCGATCATCACGAGTTGCCCCCTTCGCTTCCCGATTGTACGATCGTCAATCCGAAAATAGAGGACGATTATCCCTACGACAATCTTTGCGGCGCGGGTGTCGCGTTCAAGATCGCCTGCGCGCTTTTGGGCGAAAAGGCATACAGTCTGCTCGATCTTGCGGCGATCGCTACGGTTGCGGACAGCGTTCCTCTCACGGGCGAAAACAGAGACATCGTGGCCGAAGGCCTCAGGCTGATCAACAGGAAACCCCGCCTTGCCGTCAAATATCTGTTCGGCGGAAAATCGGGAGACGTCACGGCGCAATCGCTCGCATTCACAGTCGCGCCGCGCATCAACGCGGCGGGCAGGATGGGGGACGCGAATTGTGCGCTCAGGCTGTTCACGAGCGAAGATTCCGCCGAAATTTATGATCTTGCGTCCAGGCTCAACGCCTTCAACATCGAACGCCAGCAAGTGTGCGACGAGGTATATAAGAGCGCAAAGCGAAGGCTGGAAGAGGGGGGCGCGTACGAAAGCGCCATCCTGCTCGCGGACGAATCGTGGAGCACGGGGCTGGTGGGCATCGTCGCGGCGAAACTTGCGGAAGAATTCAACCGCCCCTGCATCCTGTTCGTGAAAAACGGCGATATTCTCAAAGGGTCCGCGCGCACGAACGAAAACGTGAATATTTACGAGGCGCTCAAGGCGTGTTCCGGACTTCTCGCCGAATTCGGCGGCCATGCGCAGGCGGCGGGCGTGAAGGTCACGGAAGAAAATTTCCCCGTTTTCAGGCAGGCGTTTTGCCGCTATATCGACGAGCATTACAGCGCGGAGGATTTTATTCCCTCGATCGGCGTCGCCGCAGAGGCCGATTTCGTATTCGATACGGCGCTGGCGCGCGAGATCGAGCGGCTGGAACCGTTCGGGGTGGGGAATAAAAAGCCGCTGTTTTCGCTTGCCGCGGGCGCGTTGCCTGCGCGCAGGCTCAGGGACGGCTCTCCGCATATCTCCGTCGGGGCGAAGCAGTTGGAACTGATCTGGTTCGGGGGAGAGCGGGCTCTTCCTCTGATCGAAGCGGATCTGAAAAAGACGTTCGTTTTCGAATGCGGCGTCTCTTCTTTCCGCGGAGAATCGCATGCCCGCGGGATCGTAAAAGACATGATCTGCGCGCCGCACGGCGCAGAGAACGCCCGGCTGTATCTGTTCCGCAACGAACTTCTGCGGCTGAAAAGCGCGCCGGCAGAAGTCTCGCCCGAATACCTTTCTGCAAAAGATCTTCGGGAGGAGATCCTGCGCCGGCGATCTGCGTGCAGATACGGGCTTCTGCTGATCGCAAGCGAGAAGGTCCCCGAAGAATTCAAAGAGGCCGCAGCGGGGCTGGATGCGGATATTTTCCGCCTTTCCACCTCCAATGCGGGGAACGCGGTGCTCATTTCGCCCGCCGCGGACGCCGCGCTCGACTACTATCGTTGCGTCGCCTATCTGGACGAGCCCGCCGATTTCAACGTGGCGGCTCTTACAGGAAAACGCGTATTGGTCAACGGAGAGCGTTGCGGCTACGGATCTTTGGCCGCGCTCGATGTATCCCGCAGTACGATGGGGGAGATCTATCGGGCTCTGCGCAGCGGCCCGACGGGGGAAAACAGCATAGCGCTCGCCCTTTCTTCCGATAGCGGGTTTTCGCCCGAGCAGGTGATTTTTGCGGCGGAAGTGTTTGCCGAACTCGGCCTGATCCGCTTCGGCGGAGGAAAAATGTCGGTCGTGAAGAACAGGAAATCCGACCTTGCCCTGTCAGCGATCTACAGGAGCGTATGCGCATTGAAGGAGAGATGATATGAATACCGTATTGCAGACGATATATGACAATTATACGGGAAAAGACCGCGAACTGCTCGTCCGCGCGTATCATTTTGCCGAAGAGGCGCACAGCGGCCAGAAACGCGCGTCCGGAGAGGCTTATTTTATCCATCCGTGCGCGGTTGCGCAGATTTTGATCGAGTTGGGGCTGGACAGCGCGACCGTGGCCGCCGCATTCCTGCACGACGTCATCGAAGATACGCCCGTTTCCGAAGAGGACATCCGCAAAGAGTTCGGAGAAGAGATCCTCGGCCTCGTCGCGGGCGTGACGAAACTGGATAAGATCGTTTTCAAATCGCAGGAGGAGGAAGAGGCGGAAAATTTCCGCAAGATCTTCGTTGCGATGGCAAAGGATATCCGCGTGATCATCATCAAACTTGCCGACCGCCTGCACAATATGCGCTCGCTGAATTTTCTTTCCAAAGAGCGGCAGGTGCGCATGGCGCGGGAAACGCTGGATATTTATACTCCGCTCGCCGGCAGGCTCGGTATTTCGCAGATCAAGTGCGAACTTGAAGACCTGTGCCTGAAATATCTCGAACCGGAAGCGTACGAATTTCTCGTGGAAAACATTCATCAGAAGTTGTACGAGCGGCATAATTTCGTCGATTCCGTCGTCAAAGAGATCAAGGGGATCCTTGAAGAGAGCAAGATAGAGGGAGAAGTGTTCGGCAGGCCCAAACATTTTTATTCCATCTATAAAAAAATGAAGACGCAGAACAAGACGCTCGATCAGATCTACGACCTGACGGCGGTGCGCGTCATCGTAGGTACGGTGGACGAATGTTACGAGGTGTTCGGCAAGATCCATAAAAAGTGGAAGCCCATTCCCGGGCGCATCAAAGATTACATCGCCACGCCCAAGGCGAACATGTATCAGTCGCTGCACACGACCGTCGTGACCAATTTCGGCCAGCCGTTCGAAATACAGATCCGCACCTTCGAAATGCACCGCGTCGCCGAATTCGGTATCGCGGCGCACTGGAAGTATAAAGAAAAAAAGTCGGAGGATTCTACCTTCACCGAACGGCTTTCGTGGATCCGCGAGGTGCTCGACTGGGAGGGCGGGCTCAAGGATTCGAAAGAGTTCATGCAGTCGCTTAAAACGGAACTTTACAGCAACGAACTTTTAGTGTTCACGCCGAAGGGTAAGGTCATTTCTCTCCCGAAAGACGCCACGCCCATCGATTTTGCCTACGCCATACACAGCGAGATCGGCAACCGCTGCACGGGCGCGCGCGTCAACGGAAAGATCGTACCGCTCAACTCCGCTCTGCAGACGGGCGACGTCGTGGAGATCATCACCTCCGCAAGTTCGAAGGGCCCTTCTTGGGACTGGCTGAAGATCGTCAAATCTTCCAGCGCCCGCGCGAAGATCAAGCAGTTCTTCAAGCGCGAAATGAAGGAGGAAAACGTAAAACTCGGCAAGAGCATGCTCGAGCAGGAGGCGAAGCGGCGCGGGTACAATCTTTCGGATATCCTCACCGAGCAAAGTTTTCAGAAGGTGTCCGAAAAGTTCTCCTTTGCCAGCCACGACGAGATGTTTGCGTCCGTCGGTTACGGCGCCGTAACGGTCAATCAGGTCTTATACAAACTGATCGACTTTTATAAAAAAGAAATTCCGAAAGAGGTTGTCTATCGCGGCAGCAATCTTCCCAACGATTCGGGCGGCGTTGTCGTAAAGGGGATGAGCGGACTTCTGACGCGCTTTGCGGGGTGCTGCAACCCCGTACCCGGCGACGAGATCGTGGGGTTCGTGTCCAGGGGGCGCGGCGTGGTCATACACCGTGCCGACTGCCCGAACGTGAAAGATCTGGAAAAGGAAGAGGGCAGGCTCCTGCCCGCCGAATGGTCCGCCGCCGCGCAGGAGGGCAGGTTCGTCGCGGGCATCGTGATCAAGGCGAAAGATCAGGGCGTTGCTCTTTCCGTGCTCACGAGCGTGGTCGCCGACATGCGCCTCGTCATTACGGGCGTGACCTCCCGTTTCGATAAAAACAAAGACGCCGTGATCGAGGCGAACATCCGCCTGAACGGAAAGCAGGATATCGATCTTCTCATCAAAAAGATCAACGCCGACGAGCGCATCGACGAGGTGTACCGCACGGCGACCAACCAGTAAAGAGGGCGCAATATGAAAATATACACCATTCCGGCGGGCGTTCTGCGGGCGAATTCCTACCTTTTGACAAAAGACGGAGAGAGCGGCGTTCTGATCGACTGCGGCGGGCCCGAACCCGTCGCGTTCGCAACAGAAAAGAAGATAAAAATCGAATACGTGCTTTTGACGCACGGGCATTTCGATCATATCGGCGGCTGCGCGGCCGCCCGACGCGCCGGGGCGAAAATAGGGTGTTCGGAAAAAGAGCGGCCGCTCGTGTTTTCGGCAGCAAATCTGGCTGGCATATCGGGCGTGCGCGTTCCCGATTTTGCCATTGATTTTACTTTCCGCGGCGGCGATTGTCTGTCTTTGTGCGGTATGGACTTTCAGGTGATCGAAACGCCCGGGCACACGCCGGGCGGCGCGTGTTTTCTTGCGGAAAACGCCCTTTTCACGGGCGACACGCTGTTTTGCCGCAGCGTGGGCAGAACGGACTTTCCCGGCGGGGATGCGGGCGCGCTCCGCGAAAGCCTGCGCACGCTGTTTGCGCTTTCGGGCGATCCGGAAGTATATCCGGGACACGACGAGCAGACTTCTCTGGAAGAAGAGCGCCTGCACAATCCTTACGCGATGTAACGTGATTCTGCTGTGCAGAAAGGTTGAAATATGGTTGCGACGAATACCGAATTTTTACAGAACGAACTCAACGACGTGGCGCGCCTCTTCGATCGCGCGCCCGATATCGCGCACAATTTTCTGTATGCGGACGGAAATTTTCTGAATACCGTCATTGCGGAGGGAAAGGAATATACCTTTCGGGAAACGTGCGCCTGCAAAGACGAGGTGGAATTCAGGCGCTACGCAAAGCGCTTTGCAAAACTTGCCGTCTACGAGGTGCTCAGCGGCCTTTGCGGCAAGCGGATGCCGTGGGGGAGCCTGACGGGCATCCGCCCCACGAAACTTGCCTATTCCGAACTTGCGGCGGGCAGAGATTTCCGCCCCCTGTTCCGCAAATTCGGCGTGAGCGAGGAAAATATTTCTCTCATATCCGACGTGCTTTGTTCGCAGGAAGGCATTTACGGCGAAAAAGAGGGGGACGCCGATTTGTACATAGGGATCCCGTTTTGTCCCACAAAGTGCAATTACTGTTCTTTTATCACGGCGGATATCCGCTATACGGAAAAATTTCTGCCCGACTATCTGTCCGCTCTGGAAGAGGAGATCTATGCCTGCAAGGGGCTTTTCAAGCGGCTGAAAAGCGCGTATATAGGGGGCGGAACGCCGCTCGTGCTTGAAGCGAACCAACTCGAGCGCGTCCTGCGCGCCGCAGCGTCGCTGATCCCCGAAGGGACGGAATACACCGTAGAGGCAGGGCGGCCGGACGTTTTTACCGATGAAAAACTCGCCCTTTTGCGCGATTACGGCGTAACCCGCGTTTGCGTCAATCCGCAGACCTTTTCCGACGCCACGCTCGAGCGTATCGGCAGAAAGCACACGGCGGCGGATGTCTGCCGCGCGTTCGGAATGGCTGCAAAATACAATTTTCAGATCAACTGCGATCTCATCGCGGGGCTGACGGGCGAAACGGTCGCCGAATTTTCGGACAGCGTGGACAGGGCGATCTCCCTTTCTCCCGACAATATCACCGTGCATACGCTTTGCCTGAAAAAGGGCGCGAAACTCAAAGAGGAAGAGAGCCGCCTGAACGTCGACGGCATTGAAAAGATGATCGCTCTTTCCCGCGAAAAACTGTATGCGGCGGGGTATAAGCCCTATTATCTGTATCGCCAGAAGTACATGGCGGGCAACTGCGAAAACACGGGCTGGACGAAGCAAGGCGCCGCCTGCATCTATAACGTAGACGTCATGGAAGAGATCACGGACAATATCGCATGCGGCGCGAACGCGGTGTCAAAGCGCGTATGGTTCGAAGAAAATCGCATAGAGCGCATCGGCTCGCCCAAAGACATTCCCACTTATATCGCGAAAATCCGAAAGATTATCGAGGACAAACGCGCACTGTTTGGGCTGGGGTAAAAGAAACGCAGAATGTGGAACGGTTATTTCTTTTTGTTTTTGTTGCTATAATAAATAGCCCCAAATGTACAAATTATACTTACTGATATAACTCCAAAAATTAAGATTATTGAGCATATACGGAAAAGTGACAAATTGTTGGTCGCAAAGGAAACCATGTAACAAATGAGAAAAATTAAACATGCGCAGCAAATAATCAGTAGACGGATGTTCTTTCTTCGTTTCTTTTTCTTTAACTGCTGTTGCTTTTCGTTTTCAATGCGCTCTAATTCCAAACGTCTGTCTTTTTCTAATTGATTGCGCTTTGTCTGATACGGAAGATAAATTTCGTCAATCTTCTCTCGCTGTTCCCGCGAAGCTACTTTTTTAGCCTTTGCATAGTAATTGTAATGGGTGATATCTTCCAAGTCGGTAAAATTTTTAGTGGCCACTTTTACAAGCCCGAACCAGGCAAAACAGTCTGCGGGGTTGAGTTCTATCGCCTTTGAGTACGCCTCTTTTGCCTTATTAAAATCACTCAGCGATATAAAAATATCGCCGTTTTTTATGTATTCTTCCGCTTCCAGCGCGCTGCTGCCGTTAATATTTTTTGTTACATATTGAACGGTGCTGTAATTGTTGTTGATTTGGTAATTGTTGACGATATCCTGCGTCGTAAATTCCGATCCGCAAAATTCACATTTGCCTGTTTTGCTGTCGCTGTCGACCTGAATGGGTGCGCCGCAATTCGTGCAGTTTGTAGAAATTAAACTCATAATACTACCTCTGTATAAAAAAATGCGCCCCATTGAGAGGCGCACCGAAAAATGCATCTCCCAATGTTGCTACACATCTTCGCCTATACAAGGAGAGTAGGAGAATACATTTTTACCAAAAGGGCAGTATTCTCCTTATATAGGCGTATTCAGATGCGTAGCAAAGTCAGTATAGCATAATCCGCATAAAAATTCAACTTTTTATAAATAAAAACCAATTAATTCTTCAATATTGACCGGTACGGCCCTCTCCAAAAATATTTTCTCGTGCGGGGCATATTTTGTTTACTTTTCTTCCTGTTTGTGGTAAACTATATGACGTACGTAATCAAGGCCGAGCGGATCTCCTCGCCGCGCTTTGTTTGCGCGAATAAAATTTCCAAGGAGTAAAACAATGGAAAAGGAAAAGAAAACACAGATCATCAACGAGTACAAGCGTCACGACGGAGACACGGGGTCTTCCGAAGTGCAGATCGCGCTTCTCACCGAGCGCATCAATCATCTGAACGAGCATCTCAAAGAGCATCCGCACGACAATCACAGCCGTCGCGGGCTTTTGAAAATGGTCGGGCAGCGCCGCGGACTTCTCGATTATATCAAATCGAAAGATATCGAAAAGTACAGGGACATTATCGCGCGTCTCGATTTAAGGAAATAAGCGTATTAAAGGGCGGAGCAGGTGCTCGGCCCTTTTATCGAATATAGGGGGTACAAGCCCCCGGAAAACGTAAGGAGTTAGAGAATGACAAAAAATTTCAGACAGTTTGAAACAGAGATCGGCGGAAGAAAGGTCGTCGTCGAAACGGGGAAATATGCCGAGCAGGCAAACGGTTCCTGCGTCGTGCGCTGCGGCGACACGGTCGTCATGGTCAACGTGACCATGTCCGAAACGCCGAGAGACGGCATGGACTTTTTCCCTCTTCAGGTCGATTATGAAGAAAAGATGTATGCCGTGGGCAAGATCCCCGGCGGCTTCAAAAAGCGCGAGGGCAGAGCGAGCGACAAGGCGATCCTCACTTCCCGTCTCATCGACAGGCCTATCCGCCCCCTCTTCCCGAAAGGGCTGTATAACGACGTAGTCGTCATCGCCACCGCTCTTTCCGTAGACACGAACATCCCTCCCGAACCGTTCGCAATGCTGGGCAGTTCCATTGCCCTGAGCATTTCCGATATTCCCTGGGCGGGCCCTACGGGTTCCGTGCAGGTGGGCTGCGTGGACGGGCAGTATATCATCAATCCCGATAACGCGCAGCGCGAAAAGAGCACGATCGCTCTGAGCCTTGCCGGCACGAAGGACGCGATCATGATGGTGGAAGCGGGCGCAAAGGAAGTTTCCGACGAGGAAATGGTCGGTGCGATCCTGTTCGGCCATGAAGAGATCAAAAAACAGTGCGCGTTTGTGGAATCCATCCAGAAAGAGATCGGCAAACCCAAACGCGAAATGGAATTTTATCACGTTCCCGAGGACATCGACGCTGCGGTGCGCGCTTTTGCGTCCGCGAAACTGGATGCGGCCCTCGAAGAGTACGAAAGGGCTGCCCGCGAAGAAAAGCAGGCGGAAGTCGAGGCGGAGACCCTCGCCCATTTTGCCGAAACGTATCCCGACAAAGCGCGCGAGATCAAGGACGCCCTCTATTATCTGACGAAAGAAAAAGTCCGCGCGAAGATTCTCGACAAGGGGATCCGCCCCGACGGGAGGTCTCTCAAAGAGATCCGTCCCATCTGGTGCGAAGTCGGCGTATTGCCGAGGGTGCACGGCTCCGGCGTGTTCACGAGGGGCCAGACGCAGGTTCTGACCACCTGCACGCTCGGCACGCTGAGCGAGGTGCAGAAACTCGACGGATTGGACGACGAAGTGTCCAAAAGATATATGCATCAGTATAATTTCCCCGGCTATTCCACGGGCGAAGCGAAGGGCCTGAGAAGCCCCAGCCGCCGCGAGATCGGGCACGGCGCCCTTGCAGAGCGCGCGCTTGAACCCGTCGTGCCGGATGCCGACACGTTCCCGTATGCGATCCGCATGGTCTCCGACGTCATGAGTTCCAACGGCTCGACCTCTCAGGCGAGCGTGTGCGGTTCTACGCTTGCCCTGATGGATGCGGGCGTGCCCATCAAAGCGCCCGTTGCCGGCTGCGCGATGGGTCTGATCAAAGATACGAACAGCGACAGAGTCGCGATCCTTACGGATATTCAGGGGCTCGAGGACTTCCTCGGCGACATGGACTTCAAGGTGGCCGGTACCGAAAAGGGCATCACCGCCATTCAGATGGACATCAAGATCAAGGGGATCTCCGAAGATATTCTCCGCCGCGCCATCGCGCAGGCGAACGAGGGCCGTCAGTTTATTCTGCACAAGATGCTCGACGTGCTCCCCGCACCCCGCAAAGAATTGTCCAAATACGCGCCCAAGATCATTTCCTTCAATATTGATCCCGAAAAGATCCGCGAGGTCATCGGCAGCGGCGGCAAGGTCATCAATAAGATCATCGAGGAAACGAACGTCAAGATCGATATCGATGACGACGGAAAAGTGTGCATCGCGACCTACGGCGAAAACACGGAAAACGCAGACCGCGCCAAAGCGATCATTCTCTCCATTGCGCGCGATCCCGAAGTGGGAGATATGTTTATCGGTTCCGTCGTTCGCGTGCTCTCCAAAATGGGCGCTTTCGTGGAACTCGCTCCGGGCAAAGACGGCATGATCCATATTTCCAAACTGAGCGACAAACGCGTCAATCAGGTGGAAGACGTTCTCAACGTCGGCGACACGGTAAAAGTGGAGATCATCAAGATTGGCGAGAAGGGCATCGACCTCAAACTCCTCGAAAAGATGGACTGATCCGATCAAAACATTTAGAAGTATAAAAAAGTTGCGGCGTCCGCATTCAGCGGGCGCCGCAGTTTTTTAACTGATTCCGATCTGATCGGGCAGTTTTTGCCGTCATTGCGAAGCGATCCTGATCTTGTCTACGCTGTTCTTTTTTTCGAGCGTAAAGACAGGTTTGCCTCCCACTTTGAGCGATTTGAAAAAGGAGGTGGGCTTGCTGTTCCGGTACCCGTACAGTTTGGGGTTGAACGAGTTTTCCTCCCTGTACAGTTCGGAAACAAAGTTTGACATGAGCATCCAGCCGTCCGCATCCGCCCCTTCGCTGATGATGGACTTGGAGATCTCGATGATCTTATGCAGGGGAGTGGGCACGTTGCCGTCCTCCGCCTCCTCCGCCTTTTGTTCCGCCTTCGGTTTTTCCTCCTTTGCGGGTTTGTTTTTGGCGCGTTTCTGTTTCTCCTCGTTCTCCTGTTGTTTCGTTTCGGCAAGCAGCGCGTCCATCAGGATAAATCTGTGGCAGGCGGCGCGGAAGGCCTGCGGCGTCTTTTTTTCGCCCGCCCCGATGACGACAAAATTCTGGTTGCGGTAGCGCATGGCAAGTTTTGTAAAGTCGCTGTCGCTCGTGGCCAGGCAGATGCAGTCCACTTTTCCGGTATACAGAATATCCATCGCGTCGATGATCATTGCCGAATCGGTGATGTTGAAAGATTCCTTGTTGTTCTTTTTCACCAGCAAATATTGCTGAATGGGTTCGACCGCAAATTCAAGCAGAAGAGGCCGCCAACTTGCAAGTTTCGGCGTGGTAAAATCCCCGTAAATGCGTTTATAGGTGATATTTCCGTACTTGCTCACTTCGTCGATGAGGATTTTCAGATATTGTTTGGAGATGTTGTCCGAATCGATCAGCAGGGCGATCGTCCTGTTTTCTATTTCCAAAATAGGTAGCCTCCTTTTTTTATATTGTACCATATTGCCGGAATTTTGTCAAAGGAGATAAATTTTTCCTTTTTTCGCCTTTGTAAAAAAATTTTTCATTTTGCTATTGACAAAGAGGACAAACGGGTGTACAATAATATTCGTTATATAACATATGTTATGTATCGTCCGTAGGAGGAAGCGCAAATGCCGCCGAAAGCGAAAATTACAAAAGAGGAGATCCTTTCAAAAGCGGTCGCGCTCGTCAGGGAAGAGGGCGTCGGCGCGCTGACGGCAAAATCTCTCGCCGCAAAACTCGGCTGTTCCACGCAGCCGATCTTCTGGCACTATTCGGGCATGGACGAGATCCGCAGTCAGGTCTGCGAACAGGCGCTGCGCCTGTTCGATCGTTTTATCCGTTCGGGCGGCGAAAACGTATCGCCGTATAAGGCGATCGGCCTGAACTATATCCGTTTTGCCGAGGAAGAAAAGGAGTTGTTCAAATTGCTTTTCATGAGCGAAAACGAGCGCGGGAACATATTGTCCGAGCATGCCGAAATGCCGTATATTCTGAACGTATTGAAGGAAACTGAAAATATCGGGGGAGACGCGGCCCGCGCCGTTTACGAAGAGATGTGGCTGTTTTCGCACGGCATCGCCACGATGATCGCCACGGGTACCGCTCGTTTTTCCCGCGAAAAGATCGACAAAATGCTGAGCGACGTCTATCGCGGCCTTGTGAAAAATCTCGGCAGCGAACATATTTTGTAAAATAAAAAAAGGGAGGTTATTATGAAAAAGTACGATGCTGTTGTGATCGGCGCCGGAAACGGCGGCCTGACGGCGGCTGTGCGGCTCTTGCAGGGCGGCGCGAAAGTGCTGTTGGTGGAAAAGCACAATCTGCCCGGCGGGTTTGCCACCAGTTTCCGCCGCGGAAGATTTGAATTTGAGGCGTCATTGCACGAACTGAACGACTTCGGCACCCCCGACAATGCGGGGGACGTGCGCGTTCTGTTCGACGAGTTGGGCGTGACCGACAAGATCGAGTGGACGTCCATTCCCGACGCATACCGCGTCATCTCGCGCGAAGAAAAGATCGACGCCACGATGCCGTTCGGCGTCAAAGAATTCATCGACCGCATGGAACGGTATGTGCCCGGATGCAGGCTTTCGGTCGAACGGTTTTTCGATCTTGCCGAAGAGGTGCGCCTCGCGCAGGCTTACAGTTCTTCGGTGAACGGGAAGACGGATTCCAAAGTCATGGTGGGCAAATACGGCAATTTCGTGCGCAGCGGATCTTATTCGGTGAACGAAGTCCTCAAAGCCCTGAAGATGCCCAAGCGTGCCAAAGACATTCTCAACGCATACTGGTGTTATCTCGGCGCGCACTGCGACGATCTGAGTTTTGCGCACTATGCCTCCATGGTCAACCGCTATATCCGCCGCGGGGTGCTGATGCCGAAAATGCGTTCGCACGAGATCTCTCTCGCCTTTATCGAGCGTATCCGCGAATTGGGCGGCGACGTTCTGATGAATACCGAAGCGGTCAGGATCCTGACCGATCCTTCCGACGGGGGCGTTGCGGGCGTGATCCTCGATGACGGAACGCAGATCCAAACGCGCCACGTCGTGGCCAACTGTGCGCCGCACCTCGTTTTCGGAAAAATGATGGACAAAGTTTCCGAAGAGGTCGTCCGCGCGACCAACGCGCGCAAGTTTTCGGGCAGGGGATTTACGATGTTCCTCGGGCTGGACAAACCTGCGGAGGAACTCGGCATAGAAAATCATAACTATTTCCTCTACGATACGATGGATACGGCTCGTCAGTACGATATGATGCGCACCATCGAGGGCAACAATGTGCAGGCGACCGTCTGCCTCAACCGCGCATATCCCGAATGTTCCCCGAAGGGTACGTGCATGCTGTACTTTACCACGCTCTACATGTCCGACGATTGGGCAAACGTGACGCCCGAAAATTATTATAAGACGAAAAATTACGTCGCGAATAAGATGATCGACCGTTTCGAGCGGGATACGGGCGCAAAACTGCGCGGCAGTATCGAAGAGATCTCCGTAGCGACGCCCATGACGTACGCCCGTTATTGCGGGCACCCGCAGGGGGTGATCTACGGCTACGAATCGCAGTATTGGGACGGCCTGATGCCCCGACTGCAGATGATGGCGGAAGATCATAAGGTGCGCGGCCTGCGGTTTGCGGGCGGCTATGCGATGCGCCTTTCCGGCTATTCGAGCGCATATTTTTCGGGCGACATTTCCGGCCGTCAGACGGTCGGCGACATCAAAAGGGAGGGTTGATCATGTCTTACAAATTCAAAAAACAGATCTTCGGATTCATGGACCTGCTCCGTTTCAAAAAAATGGTGCCCAAGCGCCGCGCGCGGCTTGCGGAGGGTTCTCCCGAACGCCTCCCCGTGACCTATACGGTGAACGAAACGGCGAAAATTCTGCACCCCGGCTATCAGACGGCGGTGCTCAGAAAAATAGAGCAGAACACGCCGGATACAAAGACGTATACGTTTGAAACGGAACGCCCGCTGTATTTCAGAGCGGGGCAGTATCTTACGGTCGGCTGTCGGGTGGGGGAAAGCGTTGTTTCCCGACCCTACGCGCTCTCTTCCGCGCCCCGCGCCGCGCTGAATAAACAGATCTCCGTCACCGTCAAAAAGTGCGGATTTTTCAGCGGATATCTCTTCGATCGGGCAAAGGAGGGTGATTCGTTTACCGTCGGTGATCCCTCCGGCGAATTCTGCTATGAACCCGTCAAGGACAGCTCCCGCATCCTTGCGATCGCGGGCGGCAGCGGCATCACGCCCTTTTACAGTATGGCGCAGGCGATCGCGGACGGAACGGAAGACTTTAATCTCACCATCCTGTACGGCGCAGAAAAAGAGGAAGATCTGATTTTCAGAAAGCAACTGGACGATCTTTGTTCGGACAAGATCAAAGTCGTTTACGTCCTGCACGGCGAGAAAAAGGAAGGATACGAACACGGGTTTATTACCAAAGAGATCATAGAAAAATACGTTTCGGGCGATTTTACCGTCATGATGTGCGGCCCGGGCGGAATGTATGAATTTGTTTCGAAAGAACTGGAAGCATGGCACCTGCCTTTGCGCCGCGTGAAAAAGGAAGCGAACTGCGTGGGAGTGCGCGACGTGCAGGATGCGGAATACGATCTTACGGTGCACATCGGGTTCGATACGTATACGGTGCGCGCGTCCGCCAACGAGACGATCCTCACCGCGATGGAGCGCGCGGGGCTGTCCGTGCCCGCAAAATGCCGCGCGGGCGGCTGCGGGTTCTGCCACAGCAAACTTGTTTCGGGCAGGTATTCGCTCGCGGGGGCGGATAAGCGCAGGCTCGCGGATCTGAAATTCGGATATATCCATCCCTGCTGTTCCTATCCCGATTCGGATATGGAGATCATCGTACCCAAAGCGCAGTAAACAGAAGATCTGCCCGCCGGAATCCGGCGGGCTTTTTTCGCGCAAAATAAAAATTTTATTCGGTCATGCAGGTAAAAATTCGCCAAAAAACTCCCTCTTTCGCGGAAAATGGATATTTATTTCAAAATATATTCCTTTATAATAAAGCCGTGAATGCGCGCCGATAGGGCGGAGGTAAACTATGGCAAGAAAAATCGTCTTTACGTCCGGTAAGGGCGGCGTCGGCAAAACGACCGTTGCGGCAAATCTCGGCATGCGGCTTGCGGCGGCGGGGGAAAGCGTCGTTTTGGCGGATACCGACTTCGGACTGAACAACATAGACGTCGTCTGCGGCGTAGAAAATCTTATCCGATACGACATCGTAGACGCGATCGAGGGGCGATGCCGCGCCAAGCAGGCGCTCGTGCGGCACCCCGTATATCCGAATCTGAATATCCTCGCATCCAACCGCGCCGACCCTGACCGCTACGTATCGCCGCAGGCGGTGCGGCTGATCCTAGACAATCTGTCTCCCCGCTTCGATTACATCCTCATCGACTGCCCCGCGGGCATAGAGGGTGGATTTCACCGTGCGGTCGCGGCGGCAGAGGAGGCGGTCGTCGTTACGACGCCGCACATATCCTCTCTGCGCGATGCGGATAAGGTCATTTCCGTGCTGAAAAGTTATCGCCTTAAAAGCGTGGAACTCGTCATCAATATGGTGCGCGGAGATATGATCGTGGACGGGGAGACCCTTGCCCCTGCGGAGATCGCGGATATTTTGAAGATCCCGCTGCTCGGCGTCATTCCGCAGGATGACGGCGTGTTCCTCGGCGAGCGCGGCGGAGATGCGCGCAAGGCATTCCGCCTTTTGGCCAACAACCTGGCAAAGGGAACGCGGAAGGTCTATAACGCCACGGGCAAATACCACGGATTTTTCGGCAGTATCAGAAGAAGCCTGAAAAAAAGCCTGTGACCGATGCGTAGGCCGCGGGTCGGACGGCAAAAATTCCTTTCAGAATGGTTTTATGTACGGTAAGGAGAAGGTATGCGAAAACTGACGGACAACGCGCTCCGCGCACGGAATTTACTCTCCCGAGAAAAATCGCCCCTGTCCCCCGAATGCGAACGGGTGGTCGTCCGCGATCTCGAACGTACCTTGTCGGGATATTTCAAACTTTCGGGCGGGATCACGCTGAAAGTGGAAAGGGGCAAAAAACTTTCCGTAACGATACAGGCCGAGGCGGACGAGGTCAAACCGTTCGGCATCGTTACGTGAGTAAATTTCGTAAGACACTTGACTAAATGCGTATTATCTGATATGATATTTATATTCTGTTCGACTTTAACAGACAATCTGTATCGGCTCATGAGCCGATACGCCGAAAAAGAGGCCTCTTTTTCGTTGCTTTAGAGCAACGAAAGCGGTTTAGAGGCAATATGCTGCGAGCGGAGATGTGAGAGAATATTTATTTTACGAAAGTAAAAATTAAAAGCATAAAGGGAACTTGAATGAAATGCTCCTGCACGGTAAATACCGTGAAAACAGGGGCATTTTATTTTCATAGGAAAAAGTCGAACGGATAACGCGCGGCACAAAGTCGGAAAACCGACGGGTGCCGTACGTGCGGCGAATCGGTCGCCGGAAACTCTGCTCATAATGAGGTGTTGCACAATGGAAGAAGAAGTTGTCTGCGCGGAGGGGCAACCCGCGAAAGCGGGATACGGCCCCGCGGCGCATCCGGAAGAATATAAACGCATAAAAAGCATCGATCGTTTCCGCGGCTTTTGCGTCGCGTGCATGCTGATTTTCCAGTTTATGTATCATTTCCCCAGTCTCGGCTTTCTGCAAAGGATCGCGAGCCATTATCCGGAAACGGGATACGTGCTCCTGCCGACGATGACGATCGCCGATATCATCGCGCCTGCATTTATTTTTGCGATCGGTCTGACGTTCGCGCTATCCTTCAAAAGGCGTCAGGCGCTTTTCGGAACGAAGCGAGCCGTCGTCCATTTTGTCGAAAGGTCGCTGGCGATCGTCGGCCTCGGGACGTTCATGGACCTTTCCGAAATCGTGATCGAGTCCTTTTCAGATCGGCCGATGAACGCCGTGGACTGGGTGCTGTTTGCGGTAAGCGCCGTTATGCTGATCGGGCTGGTGCTCCGTATTCTTCCTTTCGGCAAAAAGTCGAAAACATGGAAAGAAGTCGCGGAACAGATTTTTTATATTTCGATCTCTGTTTTAGGGCTGATCAATATCGTCGTGGCATTCGTGGACTATGCGACCATTGAGCCGGGGAAATATTGGTATTGGTCCGTTCTGCAGGGGATCGGGTTTGCGGTTCTGATCGCGCTGCCGTTTGTCCGTACCAAACCGTGGCTGAAACTGACGGGCGCGCTCGTGATCGGAACGGCGTATTCCGTTTACCATCAGATCGGAAACCATAAAGAATTGCTGGATATCATGGTACACGGAGGCGTCGTCGGTTCTTTCGGCTGGGCGGCGATGCTCTTGCTCGATATGTTTGTCGCGGATATGTATTTTAAGAATAAGTATACTTCTTTCGCGCTCTCTGCCGGCATCGCCGCGATCGGCGTCTTTGCGATCCAATGGCTCGGCGACGTGAATATGGGAAGTTGCAGTCCGACATTTATTCTGGTGGGAACGGGGCTTCCGGGCGTGCTGTTCATGCTGTTCGATTGTCTTGACCGTTTCCATCGCTCGTCGTTTGACCCGTTGGTCTGGTGGGGCAAAAATCCGCTCATCATGTTCGTTCTGCAATTTTTTGTCATCGGCATCTATACGATGCTCGCGCCGGATTCTCTGATAAAGGACGCGCCGTTATGGTCGGCCGCTTTGCAGAGCGTGATACTCATCGCGGCCTTGACGCTATTCGTGTATTGGCTGGCAAAACGTAAAAAAAGCATCCGACTGTAAATCCGGATTTATTTTTAACAAAAGGAGAATTTGAAATGAAAGGTTTTGAAAAATTCAGGCTTTGGCTGCGCAGGCATTGTTTGGATACAGACGTCCCCGCTGTCGCCGCGGCGGAAGCAGGGCCCGTTCCGGAAACGGCCGAGCCCGCCGTGCAGGCGGAGGCTCCCGCTTCGGAGGAGGGCGCGGAAAATTCCGTCAAGCCGGAGAAAAAAGAGAGGATATTGTCCATTGACCGTTTCCGCGGCCTGTGTATTTTGGGAATGGTCTGCCAGTTCATCATGCCGCTGTTTGCGTCGCTCGCGCCCCTCGCCCCGATTTTTGAACATGACGCCGACGGGTTTCAGATTTTGCCGGGCGTTTCCTTTGCGGATCTGTTCGCGGCAATGTTTATTTTCGTCGTAGGATTGACGATGGTCAGAAGTTTTCAGTCCCGCGCGGCAAAGTACGGCACGGGGAGAGCATATTTTCAACTTGCCGTGCGTTTTTTGGCGCTGATCGGGCTGGGTGCCGCTCTCGACGGGTTTGAAATGGGCTGGATCTACGTTTTTACAACGGACGGCGGCTCCTATTCCGCAACCATCCGCGACAACGTAAAACCCTTTGCGATCGAATTCTGGATCGTGGTCGGCCTTGCAGTGCTCGCGCTCCTTCTCTATATCTGCCGGCTGAAAAAACTGTCAGGCTATACGGGTTCTCTGCTCAAGTACGTCCTTGCCGTTTACGGCGTCTATCTGTTTTTCATGTTGCTTGTGTATACGGCGGAATATATAGGGCACGGGCAGTACGATCCGATCCCTTCCGAAGGGTATATGTTCGGTTTCAAAAAGCCGATCTGGGCGACGCTGGAAAATATCGGGCTTGCCGGTCTCCTTTCCCTGCCGTTCGTTCGGCTGGGCAAATGGGAACGGCTGACCGTTGTCGGCGTTACCTATGCCGTCATGACCGTTTTGATGCAAAACGGTCTGTATCCCGTCGCAAAAATTCTGATCGAAGGCGGCCTGATCGGCGGTGTCGGCTGGGCGGGCGTTTTGCTTTTGGGTACTTTTTTTGCGGATATGAAAGACGATAAAAGGTATTGGATCTTTTCCTGTATTTTCCTGCTGATCTCAATCGTTTGTTCGGTTTCGTTCGGATGGATCGCGGCCAAGCGGGGAGGAACGCCCGTGTACGGGCTGTTCTGTGCCAGCATAGCGTCGATGATCTGGGGCGGGCTGAATTTCCTGAACGGCTGGAAACCGAAGTTCGATTTCTTTGCGATATGGGGCAGCAACGCGATCTTAATGTACGTGGTCGTAACCTTTGTCAAACTGCTGCTTGCCTTCTATGCGGAAACGGCCCTTGCCAAAATGTCGGTCGCGGTGGCTTTGCTTATCACGCTTGCATTCCTGGCCGCGTTTACGCTTTGCAATTGGGTAATGCGCCGCAAAAAGGTATATATCAAAATATAGAAAACGTCTCAAAAAAACGGCAACTCCGCGGAACGATCGCGTTCTGCGGAGTTTTGTCGTATAAACGCGCTTTTCCACATATGGGCGTAAAGTTTGTGCAATCTACACAATATATTGTGTCCGCGCACAAAATGTTGCAAATACGACAGTTTTTTTCGGCGAAGGTGATATAATATATTGCGAATAAAAAGACAGGGGTAAAAAGTCATATGCAGGTCATCAAGAGAGACGGCGCCGTAGCCGAATATGACAGGAAGAAAATCGAGATCGCCATCGGCAAGGCGAATGCGGAGATGGAGCCGGAGGAAAGGGCTTCCGCCGCGGAGATCGAGCATATCCTCGAATACATCGAGGGAAAAAAGAAAAAGCGCATGCTCGTCGAGGATATCCAGGATATCATCGAGCAAAAACTGATGGAAGCGGGGCATTACGAACTTGCCAAAACTTATATCATTTACCGCTATAACCGCGCGCTTGTCAGAAAGGCGAATACTACGGACGAGGCGATCCTGAGCCTGATCAGCAATTCCAATAAGGACGTGATGGAGGAGAACTCCAACAAAAACGCGCTTGCGGCGGCGACGCAGCGCGACCTGATCGCCGGCGAGGTCTCCAAAGATCTCACCAAACGTATCCTTTTGCCCGAAAAGATCTCCAAGGCGCACGAAGAGGGCATTCTGCATTTTCACGATGCGGATTACTTTATTCAGCCCATTTTCAATTGCTGTCTGATCAATATCGGGGACATGCTGGACAACGGCACCGTCATGAACGGAAAAATGATCGAAAGCCCCAAAAGTTTTCAGGTCGCCTGCACGGTGGTCACGCAGATCATCGCCGCGGTCGCCTGTTCTCAGTACGGCGGGCAGTCGGTGGATATCCGCCATTTGGGCAAATATCTGCGCAAGAGCCGCGAAAAGTTTGAAAGACATTTCCGCGAGGCCTGCCCCGAACTTACCGATAAAGAGGTGCAGGCGCTCGTCGAAGACCGCCTGCAAGACGAACTCAAGAGCGGCGTGCAGACGATCCAGTATCAGATCAACACGCTTATGACCACGAACGGGCAGTCTCCGTTCGTCACGCTCTTCCTGTATCTGGACAAGGACGATGAATATATCGAAGAAAACGCGATGATCATCACCGAGATCCTGCGCCAGCGCTACGAGGGGATCAAGAACGAAAAGGGAGTATATATCACCCCTGCGTTCCCCAAACTCGTGTACGTTCTCGACGAGATCAACTGCCTGAAAGGCGGCAAGTACGATTATGTGACCGAACTTGCGGTAAAATGTTCGTCCAAGCGGCTGTATCCCGACTATATTTCCGCCAAAAAGATGCGCGAAATTTACGAGGGCAACGTATTCAGTCCCATGGGCTGCCGCAGTTTTCTTTCCCCGTGGAAGGATGAAAACGGCAATTATAAATTTGAAGGAAGGTTCAATCAGGGCGTCGTCTCCATCAATCTGCCGCAGATCGGCCTGATCGCGCGCGGAGACGAGGAAAAATTCTGGAAACTTTTCGACGAACGGCTGGAACTCTGCCGCGAGGCCCTGATGTGCCGCCACCGCGCTCTTCTCGGCGTCAAGTCGGACGTATCTCCCATTCACTGGCAGTACGGTGCCATCGCCAGGCTCGACAAGGGTGAGCCGATCGACAAATTGCTGTTCGGCGGCTATTCCACCCTGTCGCTCGGCTATATCGGGCTGTACGAGGTGACAAAACTGATGAAGGGCACCTCTCACACGACCAAAGAGGGGAGCGAGTTTGCCCTCAAAGTCATGCAGCACATGCGCGACAAGACGGATGCGTGGAAAAAAGAGACCGGTCTCGGGTTTGCGCTCTACGGCACGCCGGCGGAATCGCTTTGCTACCGTTTCGCCCGCATCGACAAAGAGCGTTTCGGCACGGTGGAAGACGTTACGGACAAGGGGTATTATACAAACTCCTATCACGTGGACGTGCGCGAACATATCGACGCGTTCTCCAAATTTTCATTTGAAGCGGAATTCCAGAAGATCTCTTCGGGCGGCTGCATCTCTTATGTAGAGATCCCCAATATGCAGAACAACCTCGAGGCGATGGAAGAGGTCGTGCGCTATATCTACGACAACATTCAGTATGCCGAATTCAATACGAAAAGCGACTACTGCCACGTCTGCGGCTGGGACGGCGAGATCATCATCAACGACGACAACGAATGGGAATGCCCTAACTGCCACAACAAAGACCACCGCAAGATGAACGTGACCCGCCGCACGTGCGGATATCTCGGCGAAAATTTCTGGAATCTCGGCAAGACCAAAGAGATCAAAGCGAGAGTCCTGCATCTGTAAGATACTTAAAAAAATTCGGGAGGTCGCGCCGTGAACTATGCGAACATAAAAAAATTCGACGTGGCGAACGGCGTCGGCGTGCGCGTTTCCCTGTTCGTCAGCGGATGCACGCATCGCTGCAAGGGCTGTTTCAATGCCGAAGCATGGGATTTTTCTTACGGCGAACCGTATACGGAGAAGACGGAAGAGGAGATCCTGGAAGCGCTCGATAAAAATTTTATTGCGGGGCTGTCCCTGCTCGGCGGAGAACCTTTCGAGCCGTGCAACCAGCGCGCGATCCTGCCCTTGGTGCGCAAGGCGCGCGAGCGGTTTCCCGCAAAGACGATCTGGTGCTATACGGGCTATACGTACGATAAAGATCTGGTCGCGGGCGGCAGGGCGCACTGCGAAGTCACGGACGAACTTCTTTCGCTGATCGACATACTTGTCGACGGCGAATTCGTGGAGGAACTGAAAGATCTGAAACTCAGATTCAGGGGGTCTTCCAATCAGAGGATCATCGATCTTGCGGCCACCGCGTCGGCGGGAAAAATCGTACTTTGGTCCGGAATGATTTCCGATAAATAAAACCATACGGGAGAAAATGACATGCAAACTGCAAAATTAAAGATCAAAAAACTCGATCCGCAGGCCAAAATGCCCACATACGGCAGCGAATTTTCCGCCGGAGCGGATCTTTATGCCCTGGCGGAAACCTCCATCCGCATAGCCCCCGGCGAAACGGCCATCGTGCATACCGGCCTTGCGGCAGAGATCCCCGAGGGACTCGTCGGGCTTATCTATGCGCGCAGCGGGCTGGCTACGAAAAAAGGGCTGGCGCCCGCGAACAAAGTGGGCGTGATCGACAGCGATTACCGCGGCGAGATCCGCGTGGCGCTCCACAACCACTCCGCGCAGCAGCAGACGATCGAACCTTTCGAGCGCGTTGCGCAGTTCGTGCTCGCACCGTACATTCAGGCAGAGTTTGAAGAGACGGATGCGCTGTCCGATACGGTCCGCGGAGAGGGCGGATTCGGTTCGACGGGAAAATAGATACAAAATTTCGCAAAAGACTTGTAATTCAGGAAATATTTGGTATAATAATAGTAACAACCAAAAAGGAGAGTGAACAACATGGCAAAATACGTATGCAGCATCTGCGGTTATGAATATGACGAAGCGGTCGGCGATCCCGATAACGGCATTGCGCCCGGCACGAAATGGGAAGATATTCCCGACGATTTTACCTGCCCCATCTGCGGCGTCGGTAAAGATCAGTTCAACGAAGCGTAAAAAGGGGAGGGGACCGGCCGTAAAGGCAGGTCCCCTGTCAATTTGCGCAAAGAGGGAAAGAGCGGATTTTTCAAAAAATAGGCGATAAAGAAAAAATTTTTTCTATTTCGGCATAAAAACGATTGAAAAATTTTTTATTTTTTTATATACTATTAGAGCGTTCCGCAAAGAAATCGAATAACGGGGATGTAGCTCACCCGGTAGAGCGATACGTTCGCAACGTATAGGTAGTCAGTTCGAGTCTGATCATCTCCACCATAAAAAAGCACGGTGCAAAAGTACCGTGCTTTTTTATGGTGGGCATAATGGGAAAATCAATTAAGTTCACCACGATGCTATTATCAGTAATCGCAATTATAAAATATTCGCTCAAGTTCTTCCAAATCTTTTACCACTATGTCAAGGTGTTCAACCGTCACAGTTTTTTCTCTTTGCGGTCTGTATTTATATGAACCGCATTTATCGTTTTCGTATACCGCTTTTTGTTGTTGCGTACAAAATCCCGCTTTATGTTTATGAAAAGAATATGCGCTTTTTATATAAAACACGTTGTAATAACGGCACCCTTTACAGGTATGTAAATTTTGTGTGTTCATTATAAATTTTTTCTTTCCTCCTGTTCTTCCTGAATGATTTGGCGGATTGCAGATATATCCATCAGCATTTCGTATAAAGCTCTTGAAATTACTCTTTTCCGAAAATAAAATCGATGGCGGTTTGTTTCCCAACAATCACAAGTATCTCCATTGTTTACTACCTTGTTATGTTGTTCGCAAAAGCCTTGCTTTGTGCGTTCAAAACAATGCAATCCTTTTGTGTAATAGCCTTCATAATGTCCGCAGTATACACATTTTGTACTTTTCTTTGCTTTCTCGTTTTCCATTTGAATTTACCTCCGGTTCATCCTATAAAATTATTATATAGCTCTTTTCGAGCTAAGTCAAGCAATTTAGCTCGAATTGTGCTAAAATATACCTATGATTTTATTTAAGAGCCGATTAAAACAATTAAGAACAGAAAAAAATCTTTCGCAAACAGAACTTGCAAAAGTTTTAAACGTCAGTCAAAGAAGTATCAGCAGTTGGGAGACGGGATTCAGACAACCCGATTTTGAAACTTTGGAACGAATCGCTAAATTTTTTGAAGTGACGACAGATTATCTTCTTGGCTTAGAGGACGAAACAGGTACAAAATTGCAATAGTTAAAAATAACTTATTGTTCAACTTATATTACAGGCACTCCACCATAAAAAAGCCGCCCTTCGGGGCGGTTTTATGATCGGTCGGGATTTTGTATATAAAATAAAAGTTTTGTCTGAAAATTCAGGGAGGGGCGAAATATTCCGAGACCGGTTTTTTACGGCCGATGTATAAAACGGTCGCCGCCGGTCAAAAAATAATAACGGAAAGCATCCCCGAACAAGGCCGCTTGCGCAATACATATAATGAATAGAAGGGGAGGCGTTTCCGAAAGAAAAATTTTTTGGAGATCAACAAAATGGACATCAAAAGGGGAGAACTTTACTATGCTGACCTGAGCCCCGTTGTCGGCAGCGAACAGGGCGGGGTGCGCCCCGTACTGGTGGTGCAGAACGACATCGGCAACAAATACTCCCCGACGATCATAGCCGCCGCGGTGACGAGCAAGATCAATAAAGCGAAACTTCCCACCCACATCGAACTGCCTTCCGCAAGTTACGGGCTTGCAAAGGATTCGGTGATCTTGCTTGAGCAGATTCGTACGCTCGACAAGCGTCGGCTGAAAGAGCGCATCGGCGAACTTCCCGAAAACACGATGCGTCGGGTAGACGGGGCGCTTCTCATCAGTCTCGGCTGTAAAGTAAACTGAACGCAAGCGGAGCGGATCTTCTGTTTTGGAGGATCCGCTTCTTTACTGTTTTTCTCGCAATGCGGCGGGTAAAGGCGCAATGATCGGCGCGTGAAAAGCGCCCTCCAAAATTTTACGCGAGGGGAGGCGGAAAAGCCTTTCCCTTTTTGTTCAAATATGATATAATAATTTCGTATACAATAAAGAAAGGCGGGCAAAGCCCCGCCCGACCCGCTCTCCGCCAAAATGCGCGGAGGGGATTGCAAGGAGGCGGAATGAATTTTTCTCTGCTCAATCCGGGGATAACGATCGGCGGATTTACCATCTATTACTACGCCATTATTATCGTATCCGGCATCATCATTGCAAGCATACTCGGCGGCATCATGTTCAAGCATCGCAATATCCCCGCCGACTGGCTGCTCGATTTTCTGATCTGTATCCTGCCGCTGGGCATCATCGGCGCGCGCGTATATTATTGCGCGTTCGATCCTGACATGAAGACGCTGGCAGACTGGTTCAGTTTCGAGTCGATACGGCAGGGCGGGCTCGCGATCTACGGCGGTATCATCGGCGGCGCGATCGGCGTGGTCATCTTCTGCCTGATCCATAAGATCAACTTCCTGCGGGTCGCAGACTGTGCGATCCCTTCCGTCGTGCTCGCGCAGGGCATCGGCAGGTGGGGGAATTTCGCCAATCAGGAGGCGTACGGCAACCTCGTTACCAACCCCGACTTGCAATGGTTTCCCTACGCCGTTTATATCGACGAACAGGGCGCGTGGTATCAGGCGACTTTCTTTTACGAAAGCATGTCCTGCATTTTGATTTTCCTGATCCTCTATACGTTTGCCTGGAAGTTCAAGAAAAAGCCGCACGGCCTCGTTTTCTGCGGATATCTGATCCTCTACGGGATCGAGCGTTCCATCGTGGAAGGGTTGCGTTCGGACAGCCTCTGGACGGGCAATCTCCGCGTTTCGCAGGTCCTGTCCATCGTTCTGATCATTTGCGGTGTTGCGCTCGCGCTGATCGTAATGTATCTGAACCGCAAAAAACACGGCAGCCTGATCGGCGCAAAAATCGGCGAACCGCTCGCGATCCTGCCGAAATATTATACCAAAGACCAACTGAAAAAAATGGAAGAGGCGCGGCTCGCGAAAATACGCGCCGCCGGCGCCAAAGAGGCTTCGGAAGGCGTACAGAAGCCTCCCGAAGAAAAGGATAAAAAAGAGGAATAGGTTATGCGCAATCTGACACTTTTGACGGACCTGTATCAACTGACGATGATGAACGGTTATCTTGAAAACGGCAAGGAAAAAGACGTGGCCGTTTTCGACCTGTTTTTCCGCAGGAACGGCATCATCACCTATTCGGTCGTCGCTGGTTTGGAACAGGCCGTCGATTACATTCTGAATCTTCGTTTTGAAGAGGAAGATATCGAGTATCTGCGCTCCCTCTCTCTGTTCAGCGAAAAATTCCTCGAAAGCCTGAAAAATTTCCGCTTTACGGGTGACGTGTACGCCGTGCCGGAGGGCACCGTCGTCTTCCCCGAAGAGCCCATCCTCACGGTCAAGGCTCCCTTATGCGAGGCACAACTTTTAGAGACGGCGCTTTTGAATATCGTCAATCATCAGACGCTGATCGCCACAAAGGCGGCAAAGGTGACCTATGCGGCAAAAGGGGACAGCGTCATGGAATTCGGCCTTCGCCGCGCGCAGGGCCCCGACGCGGGCATTTACGGCGCGCGCGCCGCGGTGATCGGCGGCTGCGGCTCTACGTCCGATGTGCTCGCGGGCAAACAGTTCGGGATACCCGTATCGGGCACGCACGCGCACAGTTGGGTCATGAATTTCCCCTCCGAATACGAGGCATTCGAAGCGTATGCAAAATGTTATCCGGACGCCTGCCTGCTTCTCGTGGACACCTACGATACGCTGCACAGCGGGGTGCCGAACGCGATCAAAGTGTTCGACAAACTGCGCGCGGCCGGGCATGAACCCAAAGGGATCCGCCTTGACAGCGGAGATCTCGCCTATCTTTCCAAGCGCGCCCGCGAAATGCTGGATGCGGCAGGGTATCCCGATGCGATCATCTGCGCTTCGGGGGATCTGGACGAATATCTCATCACCTCGCTGAAAAATCAGGGCGCGAAGATAGACCTTTGGGGCGTGGGCACGAAACTGATCACGAGTGCCGATATGCCCGCGCTCGGCGGCGTTTACAAACTGTCCGCACTGTATCCGAAAGAGGGCGGAGAGATCCCGAAGATCAAACTGTCCGACAATTCGGACAAGATCACCAATCCCGGGTTCAAGCAGATTTACCGCATTTACGACAACAAGACGGGCAAAGCGGAGGCGGACCTCATCGCCCTGCGGGAGGAAAAGATCGACGAGAGCGAACCGCTGACCATATTCCACCCGAAAGAGACGTGGAAAAAGACGACGTTTACCGATTTTACCGCGCGGCCGCTGTCCGTAAAGGTGATCGAAAACGGAAAACTGATCGGGCGGCTCCCTTCTCTGGGCGAGATCGAGGCGTATGCCGCGCGTGAAAAGGAGACGTTCTGGGACGAATATAAGCGCCTGGACAATCCTCACGTATATAAAGTAGACCTTTCGAAAAAACTTTTCGATATCAAAAACGAACTCATTTCGGAAATAAGAGGGAAAAATGGGTAAAATATCGCAGAGAGAGATGGAAAAACTCATCGGCGGCATCCGCGAGGCGTATGAAATGAAAATACGCCAACTGGAAAACCGCATCGACGCGCTGAACGTGGAGAACAGGAACCTCCGCGCGAGCGTCGCGGAATATAAAAGCCGCGAAGGGCATGTCGGCAGGGCGATCGTAGACGCCGAATGCAAGGGGGAGGAGATCCGCGAATTTTACCGCCTCACCGCAGAGACGGAACTCAAAACATTGCAGGTCTTTGCGGAAAAATGGAGAAAACTTGCCGAACAGATGATCGGCATTTTCCCCGACAACGAGGCGGAGCGGTATGTCGATTTTGCGGACAGCCTGTCCGCGCTGCTCGGCAAAGATCCCGATTATTTTCTTCCCAAAGAGGAAAAGGCGCCCGCGGCCGAAGAGGAAAAATTCGATCCGCAGGCGGTCATCGGCAAGTACATAGAGAACGAGGAAGAGGAGGAAAACGGATTTAACCTCGACGACGTTCTCAACCCGAAAGGCGGGTTGGATCTGGAAAAACTCTGCCGCAATCTGGGCCTGATGGACGATGGCCCGCAGACAAAGTAAATTTATAGGACGGTACGCATGGTTTACGCTCTCATCTTTTTCGCGCTCCTGTTCGTCGATCAGATCAGCAAGGCGCTCGCCTATGCTTTCGACATCGAAAACATTACGATCATTCCGAATATTCTGAGCCTCGAAAAACTCCGCAATCCCGCGACGGGAGATCTGAACACGGGCATGGCGTACGGCTTGGGGAGCGATCAGCCTTGGGCTCTTCCGGTCTTTATCGCGCTCACTTGCGTGGCGCTGCTCATATTTCTGATCGCGCTGGTCAAAATTTCCAAAAGGAAGCGCTTTCTCCGCGTTTCGCTCGTGCTGATCATGGTAGGGGCGGCGGGCAATCTGATCGACCGCATCGTGCTCGGCGGCGTGCGCGATTTCATCCACGTATCCATAGGGGATCTGTCCCTGTTCAATTATTACTGCAACGTGGCGGACGTGGCGATCACCGTGGGAGCCATAATGTTTATTCTCGCCCTTCTGTTCGTGGACGACGATGCTCTGTTCCGTTTCCATAAAAAGAAAGAGGAGCAGGTCACGGAAAACGCTTCGGCGGAATTGGCCGCGGGCGCAAAGGAACCGGACAACGACCTCGGCGCCGAAATTTCCGGCGTCGGGCAGGAACATACCGATAAGAGAGAATGAGATCTTTGGAATTTTACGCGGAAACTCCTTCCGAACGGCTGGACGTATTGCTTTCGGAAAAGATGGAGATCACCCGTTCCGCGGCAAAAAAACTGATCGACGGCGGGTTCGCTCTCGTCAACGGAAAAGAGGCGAAAAGTTCCCGTCCCGTGCGTGCAGGCGATCTGATATGTGCGCAGATCCCCGCCCCGCGCGAGGCGGATCTTACGCCCGAAGACATCCCTGTCTCCATCGTATACGAAGACGACGATATCGCCGTCGTGAACAAGCCGCAGGGGCTCACGGTGCATGCGGGCAACGGCAATCTTTCGGGTACGCTCGTGAACGCGCTGCTCTTTCGCCTGAAAAATCTGAGTTCGATCGGCGGCGTCGTGCGGCCCGGCATCGTGCACCGCATCGATAAAGACACTTCCGGGCTGTTGGTCGTCGCAAAGAACGACGCCGCGCATCTGTCCCTGTCCGAACAGATCAAAAACAAGACCTGCGCGCGCGAATATCTTGCCCTGTGCGAGGGGATCTTCAAAGAGGACCGCGGCAGGGTGGAGACGTTTATCGGCAGGCATCCGACGGACAGGGTGAAAATGGCCGTCGTGCCGGAGGGCAGGGGACGCCGCGCGGCTACGCGTTTTGAAGTGGTTTCCCGTTTCGCCGAAGGATATACGCTCGTCCGTTTTTCTCTGGAAACGGGCAGAACGCATCAGATCCGCGTGCACTGCGCGTATATGGGGCATCCCGTCGTCGGAGATCCCGTGTACGGATACAAAAAACAGAAATTCCGCCTCAACGGGCAGTTGCTGCACGCATTCCGCCTCTCTCTCGATCATCCGAAAACGGGAGAAAGGATGACGTTTGAAGCCCCTCTTCCCGATTATTTCGAAAGGGTGCTTGAAACGCTCGGAAAGGGCGGGGTCGTTTGACGGGCGGCAAGATAGAGGGCGCCCGTCGGGAGGATATTATGAAAATCAAAGGAACGCTCATGGATGCCGAGGGGATGAAAAGTACCTTCCGCAGGCTCGCGCATCAGGTGATCGAACGAAACGACGGGGTGAAAAATCTCGTCCTGATCGGCATTAAGACGCGCGGCGTCACGGTCGCGGAGCGCATCCTTGCGGAATTGAAGAATATCGAGGGGGAGCAGGTCCCCATGGGGGCGTTCGACATTGCGCTCTACCGCGACGATCTCGGCGAAAATTCCGACATCGCTTTTTTGGGCAGCGAGATCGACTTTCCGCTGGACGGCAAAGACGTTCTGATCTGCGACGACGTGATTTATACGGGCAGGACGGTCCGCGCGGCGATCTCGGAGATCATGCAGTTGGGCAGACCGAAGAGCGTGCAACTTCTCGCGCTGATCGACCGCGGCCACAGGGAACTCCCTTTCCGTGCGGACTATACGGGGAAGAATGTTCCCACGTCGCATAAAGAGGGGATCGCGGTACGTTTTGTCGAAAACGATGGCGAAGATTGCGTACTCATTTATGAAAAATAAAAAAAATTTTTCTGAATACTTGCTAAAAATCGGCAGGCGTGGTAAAATATAGGTAAATAAATCCCAAAGGAGACTTTTGTTATGGCTAACAGGCAAAGGACGGAAGGTCAGGCCCGGAGAGATTTTATTAAACTCTGCGCGTTTATCGCTCTGATCATTTCCGCATTCACGTTTGTTTTCGGCGGTTTGTTCAGCGGCTCGCTTATCGGCCGTATCCTCGATCTGATCGCAAAGATCGCATTGCTCGTCGCGATCGCATTCCCCGCATATTATTACAGCCGCGGCTGCGGCAAGGTGTGGCGCATCGTTTTCTGGGTCGCGCTGGTCATCTATATCGCGGGTTGCGTACTGGGCGTACTCAATATCAATATTTCCTGATTTACGTTCACAAAAAAACGGTTTGCGGTCACGCAGGCCGTTTTTTCTTTACAAACGCGGTCAAAAATTGTATAATGACCATAAAAAAGAAATCGGTTTTATGGTATGGCAAATCCACTGATAGCGATCGTAGGGCGGCCCAATGTGGGCAAAAGCACCCTTTTCAATAAAATAGCGGGAAGACGGATCTCCATCACGGAAAACAGGCCGGGCGTCACGCGCGACAGGCTGTATGCCGATGCCGAGTGGCGCGGCAAAAAGTTTACCGTCGTGGACACGGGCGGCATCGAGTTGGGCTCCGAAGACAATATGTGGCGCGAGATCCTGCGTCAGGCGGACACGGCCATCGACATGGCGGACGTCATTCTTTTGGTCGTGGACGGGAAGGAAGAACTGACTTCTTCCGATTACGACGTTGCGGACAAACTCCGCCGTTCGAAAAAGCCCGTGCTTCTGGCAGTCAATAAGGTGGACAATTTTTCCCCCGACAAACTGTTCGAGTACTATGCTTTGGGGCTGGGCGAACCTTACGCGGTTTCGGCGGAACATTCGCAGGGGATCGGGGACCTTCTCGACGAGGCGGTCGCCTTTTTCGGCGAGGGGGAAGCGGAGGATGCGGACCGGCTGAAGATCGCGCTCGTCGGCAAGCCGAACGCGGGCAAAAGCAGCCTTACCAACAGGCTGCTCGGTTTTGAGCGGACCATCGTTACGGACGTTGCCGGCACGACGCGCGACGCGATCGATACGCCCTTCGAATACGACGGAAAAAAATACACTCTCATCGATACGGCGGGCATCCGCAGGAAAAAGAATGTTTCCGACGATGTGGAGTATTACAGCGTCATGCGCGCATTCGACGCGGTGCGCCGCGCCGACGTGTGCCTTTTAGTGGTGGACAGCGCGGAAGGTCTGACCGAACAGGACGTGAAAATCGCGGGCTATATCCACGAGCAGGGGAAACCCTCTCTGATCGTGATGAACAAATGGGATCTGATCGAGAAGGACACGAATACGATCAACCGTTTCGAGGCGAAACTGAAAGAAGATCTCAAATTTATGGATTATTATAAATCCGTCTATATTTCGGCAAAGACGGGGCGCAGGGCGGAAAAGATCCTTTCGCTTGCGGAGGAAGTCTACGCGCATGCGAATTTCCGCGTCTCCACGGGCGCGCTGAACGATCTCGTGCTCGACGCGGTGCGCGCCAACGAACCGCCCGCATACGGCGGCAGAAGGCTGAAAGTCTATTATTGCAGCCAACCCTCCGTTTGTCCGCCCACCTTCGTGATGTTCGTAAACGACGGAGAACTGATGCATTTTTCCTACAAGCGCTATCTTGAAAACGTGCTGCGGAACAGTTTTGATTTTTCCGGCACACCCGTCAGGATCGTGGCGCGCAACCGCGGCGAAGGGGAAACGGTATTATGACCGCTTCGCATCATTCGGGAGGAAGGCAGGATGCTTTATTTTTCTGAAATCTGGTACTGGTTTGTGATCATGGCGATCGTCTCCTATTTTATAGGGTGCTTCAACTTTGCGATGCTCATTTCCAGGATCAAACATAAAGACGTGCGCAAGATGGGCAGCGGCAACCCGGGCACGATGAACATGAGCCGCCAATTCGGGCTGAAGATCGGCGCGCTGACCCTCTTTCTGGACATGATCAAAGCGGGCGTGCCCCTCATGATCGCGTACTTTATTTTCCGCGGAAAGGTTTTTGCGGGCACAGACGTGCTCGTATCCGATCTCGCGCGCTACGTGTGCGGCGTGTCCGTCATCATCGGGCATATCTATCCGGTTACGATGCGTTTCCGCGGCGGAAAGGGGATCGCCTCCACGCTCGGCATGTACTCGTTCGCGCTCTGCTGCGAAACGGAGTATCCGTGGATGATCGGGCTGGTGCTCGGCATTCTCGTGCTCACATTATTTTATATATGGGCGAGCGAATGGGGTTCGATGGGCTCCCTTTTGGGCGTCAGCCTTTTGGCGATCGCGCAGGCCGTCGTATTTTATTTCCGTTACCGCGCGGAACTTGCGAACGCGTTTGTGATCGCGCTGTTCATGCTTTTGCTGTTCGATTGTTTCCTGACCTGGTTCGCGCACCGGAAAAATATTGTGGCGCTCCTTTCGGGAGAAGAACACCACACTTCCGTCAAAAAACTCTCGCACGGAAAAAAAGACGCGCAATAAAAGTACTAAACGAAAAACTGCCTTCATATACTAAACTGTAACAAGCGTATATGGAGGCTTTTTCTATATGTTGAATCGGGAAGTGTACGAAGATATCGCGGAGCGCACGGGCGGCGATATCTATATCGGGGTCGTGGGGCCGGTGCGTACGGGCAAATCGACGTTTATCAGGCGGTTTGCCGAACAGATGATCCTGCCCAATATGCAGGAATCCGGCCGCAAATCCGTGCTGACCGACGAACTTCCGCAGGCGGCGGAGGGGAGGACCGTCATGACGACGGAACCCAAATTCGTTCCGGGCGAGGCGGCGCGCGTGAGCCTTTCGGAAAACGCTTCCGTCAATGTAAAACTCATCGACTGCGTCGGTTTTCCCGTCGACGGCGCGGTGCCCGAAGAGGACGGAAAGCCGCGCATGGTCAGTACGCCGTGGAGCGATACGCCCATGCCCTTTGCGGATGCGGCGGAACTTGGCACCCAAAAAGTCATACGCGAACACGCCACCATCGCCGTGATGGTCACTTCCGACGGCACGATCGCGGATATCCCGCGCAGCGCTTACATAACCGCGGAAGAAAGGACGGTCAGGGAACTGAAAGGGATCGGCAAACCGTTCGTCATCCTGTTGAACAGCAGAAAGGTCGATTCGCCGGAAGTCAGCGCCATGTGCGCATCGCTCGAACAGAAATACGGCGCGCCCGTACTGCCGTTTGACTGCGAACATGCGGATGCGGAGGGCTTTTCTTCCGTGCTCGAAAGCGTGCTGTTTGAATTCCCCGTCGTGAGCATCGACGTGAAGATCCCCGAATGGATGCGCGTACTGCCCGAGGACAATGCCATGATCTCGGAAGCGCTCGAAAAGATCCGCTCCGTTTCCGCGGGCATCTTCAAAATGAGAGACTGCTCCTGCATGGAGCATGTATTCGACGGAAGCGAGTATTTTGAAAGCACCGTTTCGGGAACCCTGAGACCGGGAGAGGGCAGGGCGGAATACGAAGTGACCGCCAAAGAGGGCCTTTTCTACCGCGTTCTGAGCGAAGAGTGCGGCGCGGATATTTCGGACGATTTCCGCCTGATGGCGTACGTCAAATCGCTTGGAGCGGCGAAAGCCTTTCACGATAAATTCGAAAGCGCTTTGCGCGACGCGGACGAAAGCGGCTACGGGATCGTAATGCCCGCAGAATCCGATCTCGTGCTCGGTTCCCCCGAACTGACGAGGCAGGGCGGCCGCTGCGCCATCCGCCTGAAAGCGGACGCAGGCAGTTACCACATCATCCGCGTGGACGTACACAGCGAGGTGAGCCCCGTCGTGGGAGACGCCGCGCACGGGGAAGAGATCGTAAAAGGTATGCTCGAAAGTTACGAAAAGGATCCCGAAACCCTTTGGAATACAGACCTGTTCGGCAGGACTTTCAAAGATATGGTGCGCGAGGGGCTGGATTCGAAAGCGGGCGGCATGCCCGAAGGGGTGAGAAAAAAGATGAAAAGGACGGTCACGCGCATCGTGAACGAGGCGCGCGGCGGGGTGATCTGCATATTGCTGTAATTTGAAAAAAAGGCGCCCGTTCGGGCGCCTTTTCTGCTTTTTTCAGCCGGCCGTTGCGCCTCTCTGCCGGATATGCAGGGAGGCGATTTTTTATAAAACGATTCAGATTTTATACCGAGAAGCGGGCGCGCACGGTCGCTTCAACTACGATCATGCCCTTTTGTTCGCAATCGGAATAGTCGTACACGCACTGTTCGGTAACGCTCTTGGGCGCGGACGCAATGCCGAGCAGAACTTCCGCTTTCTGTTCCGCGTTGGCCTTTGCTTCGGAAAGCGCGCGGTTGTATGCGTCCTTTTTGTCCTCGAGCAGGTAGAATACGTTGCAGCAGTGGCCGCCCGCGTCCTTTCCGGCGTTGCAGATCTGCTCTGCCTTTTCGGGCGTCTTGCATTTGATCGCCATCTCTCTGCTCGCTTCGAACATGGCGGTGTCCTTTTCCCAAACGGGATATACGAACACGCGGTCGGCGGTATCTTTCGCCTCGGGATCGATCTTATGAACGGCGTCCATGATCTCGTCCGCCTTTTCCGTCAGGGATTTTTCCGCATCCGCGGCGCTGCCCGCCCGCGCATCCAGGCTGATGCGTACGATCGCGGCGTCGGCAGATACGGTGATCTTTGCGCGTCCGTATACGGTCGCTTTGCCGGCGGATCCGCTTTCGCGCGGGGTGGGCTTGACCTGCGCGGGATCGTCCGTTTGCGCAGAGCCGGCAGACGTCTGTCCGTCCCGTTCTTCCGCAGGCGTTTCCGTGCGGGAAGGTTCGCTTGTTTCCGTTTCCGCCGAAGCGGGGATCGCTGCGGCAACGGCAAGGCAAGTCAGTGAGAGAGTGAGAAACAACAGTAAAAGTTTCTTTTTCATGATGATTACCTCCGTAGATGGAATACGCTTACTTTGCGCAGGCCGCGGAAAAATATGCGCGCGTTGCCAAAAATTGTAAAAGGTCCCGTCCGCGGCTGATTTTGCTTGCGTTATTTCCCGCAAAAACATATAATAGATGAAAGACTGAATTCGAGAGAGCGCATGTTAAAAAGTTATTATCCTTATTTGAAAAAATATAAATGGTCGTGCATTTTCGGCGCCGTTTCCAAATGGATCGAAGCGGTGCTGGAACTTCTGGTGCCGCTCGTCATGGCAAACGTCATCGACGAGGGCGTCGCGCGCGGGCAGGCGGGCATCGGCTACGTGCTTTGGGGCGGTGCGCTCATGCTCGTCATGGGCGCGGTGGGGTTCGGCTGCGCCGTCTTTTGTCAGAGAAGCGCCTCCATCGCCTCGCAGGGGTTCGGCACAAACGTCCGCAACGCCCTCTTTGCGCACATCAATACTCTTTCATACCGCGAGATCGACAAGATCGGCTCCGCCTCTCTCGTGACGCGCGTCGCGAACGACGTGAACCAGATGCAGAGTGCGGTCGCCATGTTCATCCGTCTGGTCGTGCGGGCGCCGTTTATCGCCGCAGGGTCGGTGATTTTGTGCCTGATCCTCGACTGGCAGATCGGTCTGATCGTATTCGGCGCGACCGTGCTCGTTGCGCTCGTGCTTTTGGTGATCATGAAAAAGAGCGTCCCGTACTATTCGCGCAATCAGAAAAAACTTGACAGGCTCGCCCAGATCACGAACGAAAACCTGGAAGGCGCGCGCGTCGTACGTGCCTTTTCCAAGCGGGAAAAGGAGCGCGCCCGCTTTGACGGTGCCGCCGAGGATATGCTCGGCAACTCTCTCGTGATCGGAAAGATCACCGCGTGGCTGAACCCGCTCACGTACGCCATCGTCAATTTTGCGGTCGCGGGGATCCTGCTTCTGAGCGGATATAAAGTCAATACGGGCGGCTTTTCGAGCGGAGAGGTGATCGCCGTCATCAACTACATGATGCAGATCCTCAACGCGATGATCGTGATCTCCAACCTCGTCTCGCTCTTTACGAAGGCGCACGCTTCCATGCTCCGCGTGGACGAAGTGTTCGGGCTTCGCCCGAGCGTAGACGAAGGGGGAGAGGCGGAACCAGACTATTCCGCGCCCGCCTTTGAATTTTGCGGCGTCAGTTTTTCGTATGCGGGCAACGAGCGCTACTCTCTTTCCGATATCGACCTCTGCGTGCAGCGCGGCAAAACGGTCGGCATCATCGGGGGAACGGGCAGCGGCAAATCCACCCTCGTCAATCTTCTGCCGCGCCTGTATGACGCGACGGTAGGGGAAGTGAAAGTGTTCGGGCATAACGTAAAAGAGTACCCCGTGCGGTCGCTCCGCTTTCTGTTCGGCGTCGTGCCGCAGAATGCCACCCTGTTTTCGGGCACCGTCCGTTCCAACCTCTTTTGGGGGAACGACAAGGCGACGGACGAAGAGTTTGAACGCGCGCTGGAAACTGCCTGCGCCCGCGATTTTGTGTTCGAAAAGGGCGGGCTGGACGAACCCGTTTCCGAGGGCGGCAAAAACTTTTCGGGCGGCCAGCGCCAGCGCCTTACCATCGCGCGCGCGCTTGCGGCAAAGCCGGAGATCCTGATCCTGGACGACAGTTGCTCCGCCCTCGACTTTGCGACGGACGCAAAGGTGCGGGAAAATATCGCGCGGCTAAAAAACGTAACGACGGTCATCATTTCCCAGCGCGCGTCCTCCATCCGCAGCGCGGATGAGATCTTTGTGCTCGAAGACGGGAAGATCGTCGGCAGAGGAAAACACGAAGAACTGTACGCTTCCTGCGGCGTTTACAGGGAGATCTGCGATTCGCAGACGAGGGCGGAAGTATGAAAGAAGTCAAAAGTATCAAAAAAGGAATCTCCCGCCGCCTTTTAACCTATCTTTCCCCTTATAAGGGATATGTTGCGGGGGCGTTTCTGTTCAGTATCTTTTATGTCGCGTTCGTTCTTCTCGGGCCCGTGCTTTACGGTTTTGCGATCGACAACATGGTCGGTCGGGGCGAAGTGGATTTTGCCGCTGTGACCGGAATGGTCGCAGGCTTTGCCGGATGCGTGCTTTTGGCGGCGCTTTCGCAAAAATTTCTCAACAACTGCGTGAACAGCCTTTGCTATAAACTCGTGCGGGATCTGCGGCGCGAGGCGTTCATCGGCCTTACGGCGGCAAAGATCAAATACGTCGATACGCACGCGCAGGGAGACGTGATGAGCCGTATCGTCAACGACGTGGATATCATATCCGACGGGCTTTTACAGGGCGTGGCGCAACTTTTTACGGGCGTGATGACCATCGTGGCGACGCTCGTGGTCATGTTTGTCATCAACTATATCATCGCGCTCGTGGTATTCATCCTCACGCCGCTGTCCCTGTTCGTCGCGGCGTTCATCACGAAAAACACCTTCAAAAATTTCAGCCGTCAGGTGAAAGTGCAGGGAGAACTCGTCGCACATACCAAAGAGATGATCGCGGGGCAGAAAACGGTCATTCTCTTCAACGAGGAGGAGTATTCCCGACAGAAATTCGAACAGATCGATCAGCGCCTGTACGATATAGGCTGGCGCGCGCAGTATTTTTCCGCTCTGACAAATCCGAGCACGCGGTTTGTGAACGCCGTCATCACGGCGGTCGTGGGTGTGCTGGGCACCATATTCTGCATTCTGAGCGCGGACGGCGCTCTGAAATTGGGCGCGCTGTCCCTCGGCACGTTCAGCGTGGGCATGCTCTCCACGTTTCTGAGTTATGCCAACCAATATACGAAGCCGTTCAACGAAGTCTCCAATGTGGTCACGCAGTTGCAGAACGCATTTGCCTCCGCCGCGCGCGTGTTCGAGGTGATCGACGAGGAGCCGGAGCGGCTGAGCGGGGAAAAGCATATTGAAAAGTGCCGCGGGGATATCTGTATCCGCAACGCCTCCTTTTCCTATTCGCCCGAGCAGAAACTGATCGAAAATCTCAACGTCAGCGTACAGGCGGGCAGCAAGATCGCAATCGTGGGCCCCACGGGCTGCGGCAAGACCACGCTGATCAACCTTCTGATGCGTTTTTACGATCTGGATGCGGGCGAGATCACCGTAGACGGCGTCAATATACGCGACATACCGCTCGACGAATACAGGAAATTGTTCGGCATGGTCCTGCAGGAAAGTTTTCTGAGCAACGAGACGGTCGCCTATAATATCTCTTACGGCGCGGAACACGCGTCGCGCGAAGAGATCGAGGCGGCCGCGAAAGCGGCGTACTGCGACTTTTTCATCCGCAACCTTGAAAACGGATACGATACCGTATTATCGGGCAAGGTCAACATTTCGCAGGGCGAAAAACAGTTGCTCTGTATCGCGCGGGTGATGCTCGTGGATCCGCCCATGCTGATCCTCGACGAAGCGACGAGCAATATCGACACGATGACGGAAATGCGCATTCAGAAGGCGTTCCGCAAGATCATGAAGGGAAGGACGAGTTTTATCGTAGCGCACAGGCTTTCGACCATTTTGGATGCGGATCTGATTCTGGTCATGAATCACGGCAGCGTCATAGAGCAGGGCACGCATGCGCAACTGATGGAAAAGAAAGGCTTTTATTACGATCTGTATAATTCTCAGTTTTCCGCGGCCGAACGCGCCGACGTGTAAACAAAGGCAAAATTTATAAACGTATGCAAAACCCCCTCCGCGGTTTCTGCGGAGGGGGTTTTGTTGCCCGATTATTTTTGCGGGCGGCGTTTGCCATCCTTGTCGATCAGCATGGTAGGGCGCTCGTCTTTCAGAGCCATCAGGTAATCGTTGTACTGTTCGTCGGTCAGCGTTCTGACTTTCGTCTTTTTCTTTTTCGACATGGATCAGGTCTCCTTTTTGGTTTATTGTCTTTAATATGCCCGACTTTGCGACAAATCATACCGTCCGTACGGCTTTCTTTCCGCGCGTTTGCAAAGTCCGCGGGCGTTCGATCCGTCAAAAGTTTGCAAAAACGGCATGGTTTTGTCGAATTTTCGGGCATAAGACGGCAGATTTTTATAGGCGGCGGATTCATTGCGGAAGAAATCCTTGCCCTTTGCGCGCGGATCTGATATAATAAAGACGTACAGGAAAGCAAGATTTTTCTGCATGCAATTTTATGGGGCTTATATCAATTTTTGTTCGGGAGGTCAAACAATGAAGAAAACCGTACGAGGAAAAGTATACGATACGGCCGAAATGAGCGTCGTAAAAAAGGTGACGAGCGGTTATTTCGGGGACCCCGCGGGATACGAAGAGACGCTTTACGTGACGGAAAGCGGCGGTTATTTTCTGTATACGAACGGCGGAGCGCAGTCTCCGTACAAGACGAAAAAACTGGTCGCCCTCTCCAAGGCAAAGGCCGAAGCGTGGGAAAAAGAAAAAGCCTGAATTGTCAGGGAATGAAAGCGGCAGAGTTCCGAAAGGAAATTCTGCCGCTTTTTGTTTCCGATAAAATTTTTGCGCCCCTGATTTTTGCCGCATAAAGCGCGCGCAAATGCGGCAAACTTCCTGTAAAGGAAATTTTTGTTATGCAGGGACAGACGATCTACTTCAAAAACAAACCGAAAATCATTTCCGCCGCGGCGATCGCGGGGCCGAAAGAATGCGAGGGCGTTCTGCGCGAATACGTCGACTGCGCCCTTTCCGACGATATGTTCGGGGAAAAGACCTTTGAACGCGCGGAGCGGAAAATGCTGCTTTACGCGGTGAATACCTGTATCGAAAAGGCGGGGTTCACCCCGAAAAAGATCGACGCATTCATTTCGGGCGACCTTCTCAACCAGATCATTTCCGCAAGTTTTACGGCAAGGGAGATCGGCATCCCGTTTTTGGGCATTTACAGCGCATGTTCGACGATGAGCGAAGGGTATCTGCTCGGCGCGGCCCTCACGGACGGGGGATTTGCCCGCAACGTGGTCGCGGCCACGGGCAGTCACTTCTCCTCCGCAGAAAGGCAGTACCGCTATCCGCTCGAGCAGGGAACGACGCGCCCGCCGCAATCGCAGTGGACGGTGACCGGCGCGGGCGGTGCCGTCATCTCCTCGGAAGGGAAGGGCCCGGCCATCACTTCCGCCACGATCGGGCGCGTGATCGATTACGGCGTTTCGGACGTCAACAATATGGGTGCCGCAATGGCTCCCGCGGCCGCGGATACCATTCTGGCGCACCTTCGCGACACGGGCAGAAGCCCCGATTATTACGATCTGATCATTACGGGCGATCTCGGCGCGCTCGGCAGCAGGCTGGTAAAGGATCTCGTATGGGAGCGCGGGGCGGACATTTCCGCCAATCACGTGGACTGCGGCGAGATCGTGTATAAGGTGATCGAGGACGAGTTTCAGGGAGGAAGCGGCGCCGGCTGCAGCGCCGTCGTCATGAATTCTTACATCTACGATAAAATGACGCGGGGCGGCGGGATCCGGAAGGTGCTTTTTGCGGCGACGGGCGCGCTTCTCTCCACCGTTTCTTCGGGGCAGGGGGAAACGATCCCCTGCATTTCGCACGCGGTTTCCATCGAAAATTGGGGGGAAGAAGACTGAAATGGACAAATATATCGATATACTTCTGATGTTCGTAAAGGCGTTCGCGGTAGGCGGCATCATCTGCACGATCGCGCAGGTCATCATCAACTGCACCAAACTTACGGCGGGCAAAATACTTGTGTATTTCATGCTGTCGGGGGTGGTGCTGCAGGCGCTGGGGCTGTACCAGTATCTCGTCGATTTTGCGGGCGCGGGCGCGACCGTTCCCATTTCGGGGTTCGGATATCTGCTCGCTCGCGGCGCCATGCGCGGCGCACAGAAAGGGATCTTTTACGCGGTGACAGGCCCGCTCGCGGCGGCGAGCGCGGGCGTTTCGGCCGCAGTCATCTTTTCCTTTCTCTTTGCCCTCATCTTCCGTCCGAAAAGCAAAAAAAACTGATCTTTTTGCCGTCATAAAATCAGGCGTGCGGGCATAAAATGTACTGAATTATGTCTTATCCCGCAAGTTACCGCTACAAGCGGAAAAGAGTGCCGAAAAAGGCAAAAATACTCATCATTGTCGGGGCCGTGCTTGCCGCCGTGATCGTCGCGGTCGTTTTTTTTTCAGAAAAACGTGACCAAGATCCTGTACAGGCTGAGCGAGGCGAGCGTGCAGTCCATGACGGTCATCTCCGTCAACGAGGCGGTGTCCGAGACGCTGGAACGCATCGATTACGATTCGCTGGTCACCGTGACGCACGGCAGCGACGGCGCCGTGACGGAGATCTCGGCAAATGCGCAAAAGGTAAATCTGTTGGCGCGGACGACGGCCACCCTCTCCATGGCGAACCTTTCCGCGCGGAGCGAAAACGGGATCAAAGTGCCCGTGGGCGCGTTCACGGGGATAGAATTTCTTGCGGGCTTCGGCCCCAAAGTGACCTTCAAGATCATATCGGTGAGCAGGGTATCCTGCGAATTTGAATCCGCCTTTTCGAGCGCGGGCGTCAACCAGACGCGCCACAGCGTCTATATGGACGTAGAGGCGACGGTGACCGTCGTCATGCCGTCCGGCTCCAAAGAGATCTCTTCGGTGACGGAAGTGCTGGTCGCCGAAAGCGTCATCGTGGGGGAAGTGCCCGATGTGTTTTTGCAGGGGGATATTTTCGGCGAAAGGTACGATCTCGTGCCCTGATGAAATTTATTTTGCGGCGGGCCCGTTTTTTTGTTGACATTTTTCGGGGATTCGGTTATATTTATAGCATACAGAAAGGCTGTGATAAAGACAGACGGACGAACCGTTTTTCCAAGAGAGGGAAGCCCGCCGGCTGAAAAGTTTCCCGTCAAGCGCGTCCGTTATTCCCTTTGGAGCCGCCGCACGAACCCCGAACGGCAAGTAGTGCGCGCCGTATTCCGCGCGTTAAGCGGACAACGAGGCGGAATTTTATTCCGCGAACATAGGTGGTACAGCGCGAACGGCGCCCTGTGATTTTTCACGGGGCGCTTATTTTTTATTCGATTCCGCCGCGCGGCGGAAACAGCGGAGGCAATATGACGGAAAATCTCGAGATCCTGAAAGAGGAGATCGCCGCCCGCCTGCAGGCGGGGGCAGACATGACGAGGAAAGATCTTTTCGACGTCAAAATGGAGTATCTGGGCAAAACGGGCAAAATATCGGCCCTGTCCAAGGGCATGCGCGACGTGCCTGCGGAGGAGCGTCCCGCACTCGGCAAGCGCATCAACGAGGTGCGCGTCTGGGCGGAAGAGACGTTTGCCGCCAAGGAAGAGGAACTGAAAAAGAAAGAACTCGCCGCAAAGTACAGTGCGGAGCGGGTAGACGTAACGATGCCCGCCGATTTTTCCGGGACGGGCACGCAGCACCCCATCAGCATCGTGAAAAAAGAGATCATCGAATGCTTTGCCGGCATGGGATTCGAAATTTACGAAGGGCCGGAGATCGAAAAGGATTATTATAATTTTCAGGCGCTAAACATCCCCGCCGATCATCCCGCGCGCGATATGCAGGATACTTTTTTCATTACCGAAGAATTGCTCCTGCGTTCGCAGACGTCGTCGGGGCAGATCCGCGTAATGGAAAACAAAAAACCTCCCATCAAGGTGCTCAGCCCCGGGCGAGTGTACCGTTCGGACAGCGACGCGACGCATTCTCCCATGTTCCATCAGATGGAGGGGCTGGTCGTGGACAAGGGCATCACGCTGTGCGATCTTAAAGGAATCCTCGACGTGTTTGCGAAAAAAATGTTCACGTCCGAGACCAAAACGCGCCTGCGCCCCTCTTACTTTCCGTTTACGGAGCCGAGCGTGGAAGTCGATCTTTCCTGCCACAACTGCGGCGGAAAGGGCTGCCGCATCTGCAAGGGCACCGGCTGGATCGAAATTCTGGGCGCTGGCATGGTCAACCGCAGGGTGCTCGAAAATTGCGGCGTCGATCCCGACGTATATACGGGTTTTGCGTTCGGCATGGGGCTGGAACGCATCGCGATGATCAAATTCGGCATCAACGACATGCGCTATCTGTTTGAAAACGACGTGCGCCTTTTGAAGCAGTTCAGAGATTAAAGGAGGAACATCGGATTATGAAAGTGCCTTTCAGTTGGCTCAAAGATTACGTGGATATAGACGTTTCCGCCGAAGAACTCAAAGACAGGCTGTTTTCCTGCGGCTTCGAGGTGGAAGAACTCGTTTACGTGGGTGCGGAGATCGACCGCTGCGTTGTCGGCAGGATCACTTCCGTCGTCAAACACCCCGACGCGGATAAACTGAAGATCTGTAAACTCGACTGCGGCGAATACGGCGCGGATATACAGATCGTCACGGGTGCGGACAATATTGCGGAAGGGGACCTCGTTCCGGTGGCTCTGGACGGTTCTTCCCTGCACGGCGGCGTAAAGATCAAAAAGGGGAAACTGCGCGGCGTCGAGTCGTGCGGCATGCTCTGTTCGGGCGAAGAACTGGGCATCAGCGACGATTGGTACGACGGCGCGGACGTGTACGGGATCCTGATCCTCAAAGAGGATATTTCCCTCGGTACGGATATCAAAAAGGTCGTGGGGCTGGACGATTATATTTTCGACATTGCCGTGACCGCCAACCGGCCCGACTGCCAGAGCATCTACGGGATCGCGCGGGAAGTCGCCGCTCTCTTGAAAAAGCCGTTGCGCGCGCTGGATCTGACCTATGCCGCAGATACGTTTACCACGAGCGGCAGAGTCAGCGTGAGCGTAGAGGCTCCCGACCTTTGCCCCCGCTATATCGCGCATTACGTGCGCGATCTGAAGATCGAAAAATCTCCCCTTTGGATGCGCCGCAGGCTGGCGCTTGCGGGGCTGCGTTCCATCAGCAATGTGGTCGACATCACCAATTTTGTGCTTTTGGAACTCGGTCAGCCCATGCATGCGTTTGATCTCGGCCGCATTGCGCAGAGCCGCATCTGCGTGCGCCGCGCGGCGGAAGGAGAAAAGATCGTCACGCTCGACGAAAAGGAGTTCAAACTCAACGAAAACACCCTCGTCATCGCGGACGGCAGCAAACCGGTCGCTCTTGCGGGGATCATGGGCGGCTTAAACAGCGGCATCGGAGAGGAAACGGGAGAAGTGCTCTTCGAGAGCGCGAAATTCGAACGCGCGAATATCCGCCGCACCTCCCGCAGGCTCGGCCAGAAGAGCGATTCTTCCGCCCGTTTTGAAAAGGGCGTCGACGCTTATACGACGGGCGTAGCGATCAACCGCGCGCTCAACCTCATCGAGGAACTCGGCTGCGGCAGGATTGCCTGCGACAGGTATGACCTCGAGGCGGAGACCCCGCCCCCCGTCAAAATAGAAACTTCTTATTCTCAGATCAACGCGCTCTTGGGGATCGAGGTGCCCAAAGCGGAGATCAAGGGCATCCTCGAACGCCTCAACTTCAACGTCCGCGCAAAGGGCGACGCGATCAGCGTGACTGCGCCCGCCTACAGAGAGGACGTGGAAGGGTATCCCGATCTTGCGGAGGAAGTCATCCGCATGTACGGCTACGATCATATCGAGGGGACCTTTATGCCGACGGCCGAGATCACGGACGGCGGCCTGACCGAGGCACAGAGGGAAGAGGAGCGCGTCAGGCGGATCGTGCGCGGCCAGAATTACGACGAGATCGTGACCTATTCCTTTATTTCTCCCAAAGATTACGAACTTTTGCGGCTGGACGAAGAAGGGAAAAGGGCGATCCGCATCCTGAACCCCATCGGCGAGGATCTGAGCCTGATGCGTACGACGCTTGCACCCTCCATGTTGCAGACGATCGTCCGCAATCTCCGTCGCGGCAATGCGTCGGCACGGTTTTTCGAACTTGCGAACGCATATCTTGCGGAGGAACTTCCCTTAAAGGATCTTCCCAAGGAGGAAAAGATCCTCGCAACGGGCGTGTTCGGGGCAAAGGAAACTTTCTTTACGGCAAAGGGCGTCTATGAGGCGGTCGCCGCGCAGTACGGGCTGCGGTTCGGTTACGAACCCTGCGAAAAGCCTTTCCTTCATCCGGGAAAATGCGCAAAGATCCTTCTCGGAGAGGAGGAGATCGGGTATTTCGGCGAACTCGCTCCCGATATTGCGGAACAGTTGGCGATCGAAACGAACGTCTATCTCGGCGAACTCGATTACGGAAAACTGGAAAAAAATCTTTCGTCGGCGATCAGGTTCTCGCCGCTGCCCAAATTTCCGGAAACGGTGCGCGACCTCGCGCTGATCGTCGGGGAAGAAGTGACGTGCGCCGAAGCGGAACGCGAGATCCGCGAGGGCAGCAAATACGTGACTTCGGTAAAACTGTTCGACGTTTACCGCGGCAGTCAGATCGGTGAGGGCAAAAAGAGCATGGCATTTTCCGTCACGTTCACGCCGCGCGAAAAGGCGCTTTCGCCCGAAGACGTGGACGGGAACGTCAAACGCATCCTCAAACGCCTGTCCGAAAAACTGGGCGCGGAACTCCGCTGACGGCAAGGGCAATTTTGCGCGCTTTTTCGGAAAAGGCGCGAATAAGATTGCAAGCGTCTGCAAAATGTGATAAAATAATCGTCAATATACTTGAACGGAAAAAAGGGGAGGCTTAGGCGATGTTCAGTCCCGAAATAGAAACGATCGACAGAAAAGCGCTGAAAGAAATGCAGTTGGAGCGGCTGAAATATACTGTCCGCTACGCATATGAAAACGTGCCCATGTACAGGGAGCGCTTCGACGCGATCGGCTTGAAGCCCGAACACATCAAAACTTTCAAAGATCTCGAAAATATACCGTATACGACCAAAGACGACCTGCGCGACCATTATCCTTTCGGCCTGTATGCGGTACCGATGAAAAAGATCATCCGCATCCACGCTTCCAGCGGCACGACGGGCAAACCGATCACGTGCGGATATACGCGGCGCGACCTCGACAACTGGTCCACCTGTCTTGCCCGTCTTCTGTCCATGGCGGGGGCGACGGATGAAGATATTTTTCAGATCTCTTTCGGCTACGGCCTGTTTACGGGCGGTTTCGGCCTGCATTACGGCGTCGAAAAACTGGGCGCAACGGTCGTTCCCATGTCGTCGGGCAATACGGAGCGGCAGTTGATGCTGATGAAGGATTTCGGCGTGACCGCTCTGATCGCCACGCCCAGTTATGCGATGTATCTGGGTGAAACGGCAAAGAGGGAAGGGATTTTGCAAGATCTCAAAGTGCGGCTCATCTGTATGGGTGCGGAGGCGTCCACGGCGGAAACTCACGAATCTCTGCAACATATTTTCAACGCGTTCCCGACGGAAAATTACGGCCTGACCGAAGTCGGCGGGCCGGGCGTCGCGGGAGAATGCCGCGAAAAGGCGGGCATGCATATCAACGAGGATATGTTCTATCCCGAGATCGTGAATATCGAAAAGAACAAGGTGCTCTCCGAAGGGGAGGAGGGGGAAATGGTCCTCACCACTCTCACCAAGGAGGGGATGCCCATTCTCCGCTACCGCACGAAGGATATCACGTCCATTACATACGAGCCCTGCAAATGCGGCAGGACGCTCGCGCGCATGTCCCGCGTGAAGGGCAGAACGGACGATATGCTCATCATCCGCGGCGTCAACGTATTCCCTTCGCAGATCGAGAGCGTGCTCATGGGCATGGAAGAGTTGGGCAAAACGTACGAGATCATCGTGGACAGGGTCAACTACATGGACACGCTGGAAGTGAAAGTGGAAGTCGACGATGCCAATCTTCTTACCGATTACTCGAAACTTGAAGAACTCGTCGCCAAGATCAAGCATAAATTGCGCGTCGTTCTGCAGATCGACGTCAAGGTCAAACTCGTGGAGCCCTTCTCCATCAAGCGTGCGGAGGGCAAGGTGAAACGGGTCACGGACCTTCGCAAAAAATAAAATTACC
>DXCO01000038.1 GCA_019115945.1 Candidatus Borkfalkia excrementavium
CCTGTAAAATTATTTTACCCCCCCCCCCCCGACGTTCGGAGGAAGGAAGGTTGTCGATTTATCCCTGATCTGACGCTTCTGCGTTCATCCAGACGGTGATCCTGTTGTTTTTGTCCGTCCAGTGCTTTCCGCAGGAAGCATAATCGGTCAAAAGGATCGCGCTGCCGCCTACCGTTTCCAGTTTCAGGCGGATCTGCTCCTGCCCCTCTGCGGGAATACGGCCGAATACAGGCCTGCCCGATCGCGTGCGGTATATAAATTGATTTGTCAGCACCGCGCCGCCCTCTTTATATTCGTCTCTTGCGAGGATCAGCGGCCCGTATGAAAAACATTTGCGGCCGTTTTTCTGCTTAACGCGCAGTTCCTGCGGCAGTTCGAGTTCCAGAACGTCTCCCTCTTTCCATTCCCGAAAAAGGGTGTGATATCCGCTCCGCGCGGCGGCCCGTTTGCCGCCGCAAACGATAACGCCCCGCGCGCACCATTCGGGTATGCGCACGCCGATGCCGAATTTTTCCGGCCGTTCGAGGCGGATTTCCGCGCGGAATTTTCCGCCGGCGGGATAATCTGTACGAAAACGGAAAACGATTTTCTGCCCCTGCGGGGTTTCGCCGTCCGCACTGCCGTTCAGAAAGAAATTCAGATAAAAGACATCCGCGCATTGCGCCGCGGCATACAGCGGATAGAGCGCCGTGCCCGCCGCGCCGATACAGGCACAGCAGCCGTAAAAACCGCCCTCCGGAAATTCCTTGAAGCCGCCGATGCCGCGCCCGCGCGTGTTGTTGTAAAGGGGGCTGTAACTGTCGAACGGAAGGCCGTGCATGTAACGCTCTTTTTCAAAACTGAACATATCGCAGCCGCAATCGTTGATACTGCCGTACAATGCGTTCAAAGCCGACCGTTCGATGCGGTCGATATATTTCGGGTCGCGCGTGACCTTCCAAAGACGCGCGCACAGGCGCATCCACGTGACCGTGACGCACGTTTCCTGCATGATCGTCTCCGAATATTCCGTCTGCTTTTCGGCGGCATGGTCGAACAGTTCGTGCGTACAGCCGGCGCAGCCGATCTCCGTAATGTCGCTCTCGTAGACGGATTCTGCAAATTTTACGGCCGTATTCAGATATTCTTCTTTCCCCGTGACCTCGTAACAGGCGATCAGCCCCTCGAAAAAGGACATCGTTTCATACGCTTTGGTAACGGGAAACCGATAGGGATATCCGCCGCCGCGGATATATTCGATCATATTTCCCGCTCCGCAGCCGCCCGTGGAAATGATATACTCCGCAAACGCGAGATATTTTTTATCGCCCGTAAGTTTGTAAAGTTGCACGAAGGGCTCTAAAATGGAGCAGGAGTTTACGCCGCCCCACCATTCGCTCGTGCACTGGATGGGCGTCTGCCCCTCTCCGACGCCGATTTTCGCAACGATATAATCGGCATGGCGCCGCATCGCCCGCAGAATGCGGCCGCGCAGCGCGCCGCTCTGGCATACGGCGTAAAAATGCTGCAGACCGGTGAGGACGTATTTTCTGCCCCACATGTCCCAGCCCGTAAACTCGTGCGCGACGTCGTAAGCGGAAATCCTGCCGAGTTCGTCCTGCGCGCTTAAAAGATCCTCCGCCGTATCTTCCAGGATCCCGTAAAGCGCCTCGTCCTTCGTATAAAGGTAGGTCAGGCAGGCGCCGCGCATCATCTTGCCCCAGTATTCGCCCCGCCAGCCTTCGTCGGCGATGTCGGCGTGCGTTCTGAATACGCCGACGAATTTTTTCCATTCGGAAACGTCTTTGAGTTGGCGCTCCTGAATAAAGCGGGCATAATGGTCCGCAAGTCCTTCGTAGCGGGCGGAAAGGGGCCTCCCTTCCGCCTGTGGATTTTTGCTTTTACTTTTTTCTTCTGCCGCGTATAAGGCGGAAAGATTTTCCCAAACTGATTCCATGATTTAATTGTAAGGCCAAACCTGAAAATATCATAGTATAATTTTTTCATAAATTTGTATAATATGGTCAACTTTGAATTTTACCCTTGTTTGCGCTTTCAAATCTTGTTATAATGACCTAAACGATTCAAAGAGAGGCAAAAATGCAGCAATATCCGCCCGTTTTGGCAAACCATAAAAAGACGCAGACGTTCGATCTGAACGACGATATTTTTCACCTTTACGATCATCTTGCGTACTTTCACGAGAACGAATTTCCCCTCTACATGCACTCGCACGACTTTTACGAACTGAACATCATCACGCGGGGAAGAGGAAGGCACTATATTGAAAACAAAAATTTTCCCGCCGAGCCGGGAGATGTTTTCGCCATTCCCCCGCATATCCGGCACGGTTACTGGGCGGAAAACGATAAGATGAGCATATTTCATCTTCTGATCGGGAAATATATGTTCACAAAATACCATAAAGTATTCGGCCAGTTTTCCGGCGTGCAGTTGCTTTTCGAAACGGAACCGCAGATCCGCCGGAACAGCGACAGAGTCTCTTTATTTCTGCACCTGACCGAAGAGCAGTTGCTCGAATATCTGCCGAAAATGAAAGAACTCATCCAATTGTCCTCCTTTTCCTACGACGGATCGAAAACGCTGTTCGAACTGCGTTCGGTATGCCTGATCTGCGACCTTGCGCACCTTATTTCCGCCGATTACAGATCGAAGACGACGGAAGAACATACCAATCACACCGTGTATTCCCTGATCCCTACGGCGGAATATATGAACGAAAATTACGGCAACCATATCACGCTGACAGATCTTGCAAAAAGGGCGATGCTCTCTTCTTCCAGTTACATGCGCCATTTCAAAAAACTTTTCGGCCTTCCGCCCATAGAATACCTGATCCAACTGCGGGTGAAACATGCGTCGGAAATGCTTGCGGAGACGGATAAATCCATTACCGCCATCGCGCAGGACTGCGGCTTTTTCGACTGCTCGCACATGACGCGCATCTTCAAACAGGTTTACGACCTCACCCCTTCCGAGTACAGAAAAAAACATAAAAACTGAAAACCGGTTCCATGCACGAAAAAGAGGCGCGCAGGACCGCACCCCTTTATGATCTTTATAATATAAAAAAGGTGCCGCGAAAAATTTCGCGGCACCTTTTTTATATTTGCTTTAACCGTTTTTCAGATTGACGGGGATAACGAAGGCCGCTTCTCCCACGCCGACTTCCAGCGTCAGGGCGCCGTCCTTCACTTCCACCGTTTCGGGAACGCCGTTGCGATATACGATCGCGCGGTTTGCGTCCGTTATGACCATGTTGACCGTAGCGGTGTCATCTTGCGTACCGACGTCGGGATCGACAAAGTTGGTCACCATGTAAGCGGGCTGCGAATTTTCGTCAGTGAAATGTCCGACGATGAGATCTTCCGTCGAAGAGAGGAACTCGACGCCGGGCAGAGACGCAAGCCCGAACTGCGTTTTCGAAAACAGAGTGTTGCCGTCATTTCCCTCGCCGAGCACATACTGTACCCCCTGCCAGTCGTAACGCAAAAATACGTGATCCCAGGAAAGGATCTCCAAATTGACTTTTTTGGCGTATTCGTAGGTCGGGCGGGTCGTGCAGCCGTCCGCGGAGATCATGCTGTCTACATTAAACCGATTGCTGTTCGGATCGGCGTCTTTATTGCCGTGCGAAGTGAAATGAGAAAGCCCCCGCGCCCCGTACGCCATATATACGTTCGCCTGATAGCGAAGCCGCTCTTCCGTCGCGTCGCGGTATTTGTTGTAATGCCCCGTCGAGAGCAGGAAGAAATGGGGGAACGCATCCCACGATTTCGCGCATTCGGCGACCGTTTCGCAGGAGATGAGCCATTCCGGCTCAAGATAGTAGCCGCTGATATTGTCTGCGGAACCCGTGTAGCAGAGCGGATAATGGTCGACAGACAAAAATTTCAGGCCGTCGACATAGGGGAACACGGCGTTGCAATACTGCATGACGTATTCGAGATAGGAAGAACTTCTGTTGTCGAGCGAAGGATCGTCGTAATACGTGATGCCGTACAGGTTGATGATAAAATCGAGCCCGTGAGGAGAATACTTCTCGGCATGATTTTTTGCGAGCACGGTAAATTTATCGTACAGGCCGCTTGCGGGCTCGTCAAAGTAATAGAATCCTCCCAACCCCTTATGGTCCAGATAATCGTCAAAGACGTTTACGAAATATTCTTCGGGGGAAACGGTCACCCTGCCCATCATCTGCGGATAGACTTTTATGCCGTACTTTTCCGCATAATCGAGGTAATTGACCATTGTGCCCGAACTCATCAAAGAACTGGACAGCGGCATATGGTTGAAGCCCGCGTCCGCCATGACTTTGAACGCCTTGTCATATTCGCTCGTAGAAGGGCCGTTCCAGCCGGCGATCCAGAATTCATACGAACCGTCGTCCGTAAAAGACGGAAGTTCGTCGACGGGCGTCAGTGCGGGTTTTTCACCGTCTCCCTGATTTTCATTCTCGTTTTTCTTGCCGCCGCCCGAACACCCGCAGGCAAACAGAAGCGCAAAAACGAGCAAAAGAGCCGTCAATGTTTTTTTCAAAATATTTTTCTCCTTTTAAAAATTATCCCTTCAGGCCGCCGCCGAGCGTGAGCGTCATGATCTTATCCTGGAAAATGACGAACAGCGCCAAAACGGGGATCACGCTCATCACGACGCCGGCAAAAAGAATGGGGATGTTGAAACCCTGCTGCATGGTATCCTGCTGATAGACGAACAGCCCCATGCTCATGGTCGGATACGATTCGAGGAACAAAATCGGGTTCATATAATCGTTCCAGGTATTGATAAAACATACGATGGAAAGCGCCATGATGACGGATACCGCCTGCGGCAGCATCACGCGGAAAAAGACCTGCATATGCCCCGCTCCGTCCAAATACGCCGCCTCCGCATACGCCCACGGCAGGCTTTTGAAAAAAGCGTGCAGCATGATAAAGTTAAACCCGAGCCCGTTTGCAAACGTGATCAGCATTAGGGGCGTATCCAGAATGCCGAGCGTGCCGTACATCGTGTACTGGCTGGGAAGCGCGCCGACGATCGGGAGCATCATCGTCACGAGCGCTACGCCGTAAAGTACGTTCCTGAAAGGGAATTTGTACTTTGCCACAACGTACGCGCTGACCGTGCTTGCCGCAATCGCGACGAACGTACCTCCGAAAGCATACCATACGGAATTGAGCAGCATGGAAAAAAGGCTCTTATTGGAGGCCGACAATTCCTGAAACGCGCCCGTATAATTTTCAAACGTCCAATTTTTCGGGAACCCTACCCTGTCGAGATAATAATCCCCTTCCGTTTTGAAAGTCGTCATCAGCGTCCATAAGTATGCGTAGATCAATGTGAGAGCATAAATACAAAAGAGAATGAACACGACGATAAACGCAACGCTCGGTTTGCGGCGCCGGCGGCGGGCAATTTCTTTGCCCAAAGCATTTTTTACCATATTCCGCCTCCTCAGTACTCGACGTCGGGATCGACTTTATTCATCAGCCAACGGAACCCGAATACGATCGGCAGGCTGACCACCGTGAAAAATATACCGATCGCCGCGGGATAATTATAGACGGATGCATCGTGCACCTGTGCGTAAATGAAATAATTGATCGTGGTGGTATTGAATTGCCCGTCCATGCCGAACAGCAGGATCGGCCCCGAAGAATTGAACAGTCCCGTCATAGCAAAGATGAGAGTCGTGGAAATCGTGGGCCAGACCATGGGCGTTACGACGTTGAAAAGTTCACGCCACCAACTGATCCCGTCGATCTTGCCCGCCTCGATCACGTCTTCGGGGATCCTGCCCATCGCGCCCTGATACAGCACGATGTTCACGCCGAACCCTACCCAGACGCAGTATACGAGGATCGTCGGCGTTGCCGTGGCAGAGTCCGTAAGCAGAGCGGGCAGCCTGACGCCGAACACTTCCATCAGTTCGTAAAGGGGGCCGTAACCGCCGATGATGTTCTTATACATGATGACCATCGCCGTTGCCGAAATGATGGACGGAGAGTAAAAAAGCACCCTGAAAAATTTGTATCCCGCAATTTTTTTATACATGAAGTAAGCCACGAAAAACGTTGCCGGTACGATCAGGAAAAAATTCAGGCAGAAATATTTCATCGTGTTTTTCAGGGCGACCTGTATCCCCGAAGGAAGATTGATCCTGAATTCCTCGAAAAACGTTTTGAAATTGCCCAGGCCCCAGACATATTCGAGCCTTCCGTCGCTGCCGATCCCGTCAATGACGCGGAACGCCATGATAATGCTGTTGATGTTGATCATCACGTAAAAGACGATAAACCACAGCACCGGCACGGCGAGCATCAGAATGATAAAGGGTGCCAAGCCCTTGCGAAAGGGCTTGGGCATCCTGTCTTTTGAGAAAAATGACTTCATACGATTACCGCGAAAAATTATTGTCCGAGCGCTTCCAAAGTGACCGCGCCGATATAAAAGCCTGTTCCCGTTTCAAACGCGCTTCCGTCTTCATATTTGACCGTAAGGAAACTCATTTCCCACTGATTGCCGTCATATTTGGCCCATGCGTTTGCGTCGATCCATTTGACGGAAACCTGCGCGTATCCGCTGCTGTTTGCCTCGATCGTGGTCGTATACGTTCCCGACGGACGGTCGCTTGTGACGACGATCGCCTTATCGTTGGGGTTGTTGATCCAGATATAGGCCGAAAATTCTTTGGCTTCGCCGATGTCGGAGGGGATATTCTGCGCCTTGATAAAGCGCATCTGGAACGAGTTTGTCGAAGATGCCGCGGACTCGATAAAGAAACTGCCTTCCGCATCCGTATTGTTGGCGTCCTTTACGTCAGAAACGAAGGAATAATCCCAGGCCGTTCTGTGCCCGCCGTGCGGGTTGAAGTGGAACGCGCCTTCAAGTTGATCGAACGTATAGATATCCGTACCTTCGTAGTTTCCGCCCTTGATCGGACCGAAGTAGAACGGGCCGTTGTTCTGGTTGTCACTACCGTCATCGATCAGAATAAATTCGACGACGTTGGAAGGCGCCTGCATCCATGTCTGCTGCCATACTTCGGACCAAAGGTCCATGCTGACCTGCATGGTAACGTATTGCCAGATCCCGGGAGCGACCGTCTGATTGTTATTGTTTTGCTGAGAAAGGCATAAAACCGCTTCCTTCGTTCCGCCGTTGTAGAACCAGAATCCGATATAATCGTACTGAGACAGATCGCTTATGGACGACGACACCACGACGGTATTGTTCTTCCCCTGCGGGCACTCGACTTTTACCGCGCCGGCAAGATCTTCCGCCGAAGGTTTCGCATAGCCCTCTTCCCCTGCGGGAAGTTCCGCATTGGGCACAAAGGAGATCTCTCCCTCCCTGCCGCTGAACTGCCTGATCTGCGCAAGCCCCTCTTCGCGGTCGAAATACGCGATCACGTCCTCTTCGCCTTCGCCGTATACGTCAAACGCAAACTCTGCCAGCGTAACGCCCTGCCATTCGGCGACAAATTTCCATTCGCCTGCCGTTTCAGGGACAAAAGAGTCCTCTGAAACCGCAGCCTTCGTTCCGTCCGGCGCGATCGCGCTCCAGGTAACGTATTCTTTGCCTTCGCCCGTGATATCGCATTGCGGAAGGCTGATCGCCTGCCCCGTTACGCCGAATACGGGCACGTTCTTCGCTGTCACGACGGGCGATTCTACCGCGTCGACCGCACCGAGATAGATCCCTTCGCCCTGGGCAAAATTCGAACCATCGGTATAATACACTTCAAAGAAAGACAGTTGCCAGGGATTGCCGTCGAATATCATCCACGCATTGTCCTTGTCGCTGCGGATACACATCTGCACGCGCGCCGCGGAATTCGCTTTTACGACCTCTTCCAGTTTTCCGCCGGTAGAAAGTTCCGTCACCACTTTGATATCTTTATCGTTCGGGTTTTTGATCCACGCGCTGACGAGGAAGTCCTTTGTCGTTTCAGGATCCGCCGTCACGTTCTGCGCTTTGATAAAGCGTTCCTGAATCACGTTGACGCCGTCTCTGATCGCAAAGAAGAAGGTGCTGCCTTCATGGCCGTCTTCGTGTTCCTTTGTCGTATAGTAATAACCCGAATTGTCGCGGTGCGCCACGTGCGTATTCATGTGCATCCTGCCTGCGGGCGTATCGAACGCAAACACGCTATCGCTGTCGTACGCATATCCGGAAATGCCGCCGATATAAACGTCGCCGTCCACGAGGGGGGCCAGTTCGTCATACAGCGCGACCTCCACCACTTTGTCACATTTCTGCGTGCCGCTCCACTTTTCGTTATACTGATCGGCGCCGCAGTAAATTGCCATAAACTGCCACTGTTTGGGCTGCAAGGTGTTCTGATTCAGGTTCGCAAAACCGATATTGACGGAAATCACCTGATTGGAATCGTTATACGCCCAGAAGCCGATATAATCGTAAGCGGACCAATCGTAAATCGTCGGGCTGATGGTGACGGAGGCCTTTACCCCTTCCGCAGGCGAAATTTTCAACGCGCCTTTCAGTTCGGAGGCGTCGGGCTTGGGCAGTTCCTCCGTGCCCGCGGGCAGGTCCGCGTTTGCAACGTAACTGAGTTCTTCGTCCCTGCCGTCAAAAGCCGTAACCTGCGCCATGCCCCATTCCTCGTCAAGGTATGCGATCTTATCTTGTACGGGGTCCTGATCGACTACGGTGAGAGAATAGTCATCATTTTCCACGACATTATCGCCCGCATCGGTAACTTTGATCTGATAATTCCATTCTCCGGCCACGTCTGCGGTAAACCATTCGGAGCCGTCCTCTTTCGTCGTGATCTGCGCCGAAGAGCCGTCCGGTTTAATCACTTTGATCTCAATGTTTTCATCCGGAATTTCGTTATTGTCTTCGACCAGATATTCGGGGACGGGGACTTCCTGGCCGAGGAGAGCAAACGTGGAGATCAGGTAACGGTCGACCGTAGGCGCCTGACTGTCTATGCACTGGAATATTTTGGTCGCGTCGGCAACGCCTTCATATGCGCATGTATACGTAACCGTATAATTTCCGGCAGAGGCAGGAGAAAGATATTTTCCGCCCATAACGCTCACCGCTTTGCCGGCAGGATCGGTAACGCTCTTTACGCTCACCTCAAACTCGTCACCCGTCATCTTCTGCCCTTCGCCGTCAACGACGTCGGGAATAGAAAGCGTATACGTTTTGCCGATCTCGGCAGCCGGCAATACGAGAGATTCTACGTCGATCTTGTACTCGGAGCCGCCGCCGGACGGCGGTTTTTTGCCGTCATCCGCGCAACCGGCGAAAAAGGCAACGCCGAGCGCAAGGGTAAGTATCGCGATCACGATACTGGTCAGTAACTTTTTCATTCAATTTCCTCCTGAATTTTATTTAACGGTCAATGACCGATATTTTTAAAACTTTTTTATACGACAAGTTTCAGAAAAGTATCCGCGCGGTTCAGGTTTCTGGTTTTGAAACGATCCAAAAGTTGTTTGGCCGTTTCCTCTTTTTTGAAAAACATCGATTCCGCATACCCGACGTCGCTTATGCCTCCCGCATAGATAAACGGGTATTTGTCGTTGTAGGTAATCATGTTATAATTGTCGCCCGTCACTTCTTTGACGGAATCGGTAAACGTGTTGAAAGAGAATCCGTCCGTATTGAACCCGTAGGGCATGTTCAGCCCTCGCTGATCCATAACGAAGAGGGCCTGCGCTTCGTCGGAAACCAAAAACTTCAAAAACTGTTCGACAAGGTTGAACCTTGTTCCGTTTTTGTTGAGGCGCGGCACGACGATCACGTGATCGTCGCCCGTAACCAGCGCCGTATAGCGAAGGGTGGAGATACGCCGGTAATCATTTTCGCTGACCCCGAGAGACGCGCTCCAGGGTTCGTTTGCATCCACCGCATCCACGACGCTGCGCAGCGTTTCTTCGGAAACGTTTTCCGTTTCCAGCGTTTCGGTCACGGCGGAAAGAATGGGCATCTTCATAAAACGGATATCCGCGTTTTTCTCTATGCATTCGTCTTCCATCTCTTTATAGAACCAGTCGCCGTTGACCATAAAAGCGCATTTTTTGGGATTGGAGCCGTATCCGTACCCGATGAATGCTTTCTGCGCTTCCTGAAAGGTCATGTAGTTGGACTCGTCGTGCGCATATCCGCCCAGTTCAACGGACACGCACAGGGAATAGAGGGCTTCGAGCGCCTTTTCCCTGCCCGGGTCGCTGAAAGTTTTGTCGAGGTCCTCTTTTGTTTTGCTGGCCACATATGTAACCGTACCGTCTTCGTTTTGCTGCGGATAGTAGCCCTGGAAATAATAGTCCCTTCTCTCGCCCGAATACTGGTACCACAAGCCGTGAAATACGTTCTGCAGGTAAGATTCCTGCGTCGTCATGGAAACGGGATAAACCTGCTGGTTGCTTTCGCTCCAAACGCGCGCGCACAATTCATTCAGTTCCGTCGTCGTGCGGGGCAGCGTGTATCCTTTTTCCCCGAACAGATCGTCGAGCACGGTCTTGTTATACAAAAATCCCTGATAACCCGTTTGCCAGGGCATCTGATATATTTTCCCGTCCTCTGTTTCGAAATATTTGCGTATGGATTGATTCATCCGCTCTCTGAGAGGTTTGTCGTACCCGTCCTGCACGGAATCGAAGACGTTGGAAAGGTCATAAAAATACCCGTCCGCCTGATTGTTGAACATGGAATCGACGGAGACGACGATATCGCTGTCATTTGCAGAAGACCGGACACGCGCCGCGATGGAATCTCTGTCGCTCGTTTCCGTAATATGCGCGGTCGCCCCCGGATACTCCTTTTCGTATGCGTCGACGATGTCGTACAGCCACTGGACGCCGTAACCCGCTTTGACGATCCTGATCTCCAGATTGCCTTCGTAATAGCCCGCTTCATTGAGCGTTTCTCCGCTTTCCTTCTTGCAGGCCGTCATGGCGGCAAGGCTGAAAAGCATCAGCGCGCCAAGTAAAACGGCAATAAATTTTTTCATACATTTTACCTCCTTTTGTCAGTTTGGCAGTATTTCTTTTTATAGTACCCCTTCCCGTTCGAGAACGCTTTGCAGTTTCTTTTTCTCTTCGTCTTTGACCTTTCTGAAAGGCCGCCGCGCATGCCCGCACTCGATGCCCTGCAGACCGAGCACGTATTTGATGCTTTCGATCAGCCCGCATTCGCAGACGCACCGCACGACTTCGTTGATGCTGTGCTGGATCTCGCGCGCCTGCAAAATTTTATTTTCGTCCCAGCAATGCAGAACGCCGAGAAATTTTTTCAGCATGATGTTGAACGTGGAGCCGATGCCTCCGTCCGCACCCGCGGCGAGCGCGGAAAGGAAATCTTCATCCTTGCCCGAATAGAGAAATTTTCCCGTGTGGCTTCTGATCTGTTCGAGCATAAAATAATCGGTATCGGTGAATTTTATAAAATGAACGCACTCGTCGCTGAGCAGTTTTTCCATTTCGGAAACCGTAAATCCGCCGCCCGTCGCCGCAGGGATGTTGTAGATCATCATCGGCAGTTTCGTTTTCCGCGAGAGATCGTGATAATAATCCCTGATCTCTTCAAAGGAAAAATGAAAATAAAAGGGCGGCACGCTGGAGACGGCATCCGCGCCTGCTTTCGCCGCGTGCAACGCGAGCAGTTCCGCCTGCCTCGTTCCGACCGAGCCGATATTGGCGACGACGTACGCCCCGTCCGCCGCGCCGATGACCGTTTCGAGCGTCTTTTTTCGCTCCTCTTCGTTTAAAAGAAAGCATTCTGCGGAGGATCCTCCGGCATAAATGCCGTCCGCTCCGCTGTCGAGAAGATGTCTGACCAATTTTTTCAAAGCCGCATAATCGACCGTTTCGTCCTCTTTGAACGGCGTGACGATCGGCACCAAAATTCTGTGATTCATATTCCTTTTCCTATCCGCCATCTCGTATATTGTATTGCTTGATTCCCCGTCTCTTTCAGGCGCTGATAGTAAACGGTGAAAAGGCTTCCGTCCGCGCACTCGACGCTGGCGGGATAGCCGAGATCCCAGTTTTCTCCGTCCTCTCTCAAGACGATCTCTTTGCTCCAAGACTCTCCCCCGTCGCGGCTGATACGCGCCCTTTGCCCGTACGGAGGGATGCGCCTGCCGTAGACGAGCACAAGTTCCCCTTCCGCCCTTTCCAAAAGGTGCGGAGGCGAGCCGTCGAACGCGCCTTCGGGTACGGCAAGCGGCCGCATCGGGCCGAAAGTTTTGCCGTTATCGTCGGAACTGCACCAATAAACGGTGAACAGCCCCTCTTTCTGCGCGCGGATGCAGGCAAGAATGCGTCCGCTTTTCAGTTGGATCGCATGCGGCTCGCAGAAGAGAACGCCTTCCTTTCTCTCTTTTTCGGGAAGGTCCAGCCAAACGGGTTCCGTAAAATCCGCCGCGTTCGCCGAAGTGACGAAACCGATTTTATCCTCCGTACTGTTCGGGATGCCCGTTACGTCTTCGTGCCCGTACAGCCGACCCAGATAAAACAGGGAACCGTCGTTGAGGAGAGTGAATCCGTGCGGCGACATAACGGGAAGTTTGCCCCAGCGGAGCAACTTGCAGTCTTTGTCAAACACCGCATACAGGGACCCCAGATATTTCTGTTCTTCCTCGTCGGACACGGCGTCCGTTGCGGCATAGATCTCTTTGACCGTTTCACCGTCGTACCCCCAGTCCTTTGCGCATTTTTTCTGAAAGTATCTCGTATTGTTGAAGGTCGTCAGGATAAACCCGTCTTTCCACGGCGTAACGCCCGCGTCGCGGTCGTCCAGCGGAGTATCGAACAGAACGAATGGCTCGCTCCACGATCTGCCTTCGTCGTACGAAACGGCGGCTGCGACGCAGCCGAACGGACAGACGTGTTTGAGCCTGAACCCCGAGCATACGGCGATCAGCCTGCCGTCCGCAAGGCGCGCGATGCTCGGCCACATGAAGTTGTTTTTTCTGCCTTTTCCGGTCATTACGATGCCATGTTCCATAACAGCCCCTTCGCTTTTTTATACTTTAATATTACACCCAAAAAGACGGCTGCGCCATAACAAAACGGGCTTAAACCATAACAAAATTGCTTTCTTCGGGCGGGAGTATTGACGGCGCTTCCCACGGAGGGTATACTAAACCAAAAACCGAAAAGGAGATCAAAAAACGGCGCGAGAACATCGCGCCGAATGTATGGTATGGCTCATTTTTACAATTATTATTACGTCGGCGATCTGAACCTGACGGCCGATGATCTCGGCAGATCCGCTCCCCTTTTGCTTACCTTTTCGAAGGTGCAGAACGGCCCCAAGGGAGAAGTGCTTCCGCACCTTCACTCGCATCTGGAACTATTTTATTTTGAAAGCGGCGCGGGCATTTTCGAATGCCGAGACAAACATTATCCGATCAAGGCGAACGACCTGCTTGCAGTCGATTCCAAGCAAATGCATGTGCAATATTCCGAAAAACAGAATGTGCCGCTCGTATATTACTGCATCGCGGTGGACAATCTGCATCTGACCGGCCGCAACGCGAACTGCCTGACCGACAGAGGGTTTTTTCTTCACTCTTTTGAAAATAAGAACAACCTTATTTACCGCAATATTTTGCGGCTTTTGGACGAACTGAACGAACGGCGTTACAGTTACGCCACCAAAGTCAACGCGATCTTCTGCGAACTGCTCACCGATACCGTGCGCATGGTACCCAAATACGATCCGGAAGAAATTTCGGAAAGCAAACTGAACAACCGGAAATTCCTGAACGAAGTCAAAAATTATATCTCCGAACACTACGCCGAGGATATCGCGCTGGACGATCTTGCAAAAATCTCTTACATGAACAAGAGTTATTTTCTGCATCAGTTCAAAAAACTGTTCAACATAAGCCCTATGCGGTACTTAACGCTCGTGCGCATAGAGCAATCCAAACTGCTTCTGACCTCCACCGACCTCTCCATCACGCAGATCGCTTCGGAGGTGGGCATCAATAACCCCGTCTATTTTACCGAAATTTTTACCAAGGCGATCGGGGTATCTCCGTCCGCATACAGAAAGATCGTGACGGGGCAGATCGAAAGGTACTGACGCTTTCAGCCGACATAACGGATAAAAAATCGTACACAGACAAAGAGGGCGCATGCTTATTATGCATGCGCCCTCTTATATCCGCGGACAAACTTTTTATCTGAATGCAAAATTTTTTACACGATGACTTCCTCTTCGTTCGGAATGGATTGCTGGGCCCCCTTTCTCGTAACCGCGATCGTCGCCGCGGCGAGCGCGAAACGGATCGCGCGATCGAACGGCTCGCCCTTGGAAAGCCGCGCCGCCAGAGCGCCGCAGAAGGTATCGCCGGCGGCCGTCGTGTCCACCGCCTTCGCCTTCGGACAGGGAATGACTTCTTCCCTTTCCCCGCCTGCGTACAGGCACCCCTTGTCGCCCAGCGTGATGATCACCTTGCCCGCTTTTTCTGCGAGCGTGCGGGCGCATTCATTCAGATCTTCTTTGCCGCAAAGGGTGCGCGCCTCCGTTTCGTTGGGGATCAGCACGTCCGTATACGGCAGGATCGCTTCGGGGAAATCCTGCGCGGGTGCGGGGTTGACGATGTTGACCGTTCCGATCTCTCTGCCCCGTTTCAGAGCATAGAGCACGGTTTCTTTATCGATCTCCATCTGCACGAGCAAAATATCCCCCTTCTGCGCGCCGCAAAGGCAGTCGTCCACCGCGCGCGCGTCTACCAGCGCGTTTGCGCCCGCGCTTAAAATAATACAGTTGTTCCCCCCGACGACCGTGATGACCGCCGTACCGCTCTCCGCACCGCCGACCGCGCGCACGAACTGCGTATCGACTCCGTAACCCTTCAGCCCGTCGGTCAGAGCCTTTCCGAACATGTCCTCTCCGACGCGGGCGCAAAAACGAACGTCTCCGCCCAGTTTTTTGGCGGCGACCGCCTGGTTTGCCCCCTTTCCGCCGGGATTGACAAAAAAGCCGCTGCCGCGCACCGTTTCTCCGATCTGCGGCAGTCGCTCCGCGCCGATCACCAGATCCATATTGATACTTCCGATCACGAAAACCTTTCCCATAACACGAAAATCCTTATTCTGATTGATCCGACCAATCGGACCGAAATTATTTTATCATGTTCCGACGAAAAAGTAAATCTGTTTTACCGAAATTATCTCCCCCCCTGCAAGTTCTCTGCAAAATCAGGGTCCGATCTGCTTGCAAAATAAATCGCATACTGCTATAATTAGTATGATATCAGACTAATTGAGGGGGAAAGTACATGCTTGCGGAACCAGAAATCAACAAACTGGTAAATGCCTATTGCAGGCTGCGCGACAGACAGCACGCCGTTTACGACAGATGCGCCAAACGGCACGGTTTAACTGTAAACGAATTGTTCGTATTGGATATACTATGGTTTTCCCCGCAAGGCTGTACGCAAAAAGAGATCTGCGAACGCCTTTCCCTCAACAAGCAGACGGTCGCGGCGATCATGGGCAGATTTTTGAAAAAGGGCTATATCTTTTATGAAAAAATCGCCCGAGACAGGCGCAACAAGCGCATCTGTTTTACCGAAACAGGAAAGGCGTATGCGGAGACAATCATCCCCCCGGCCGCACGGGCGGAAAATCTTGCCTTGCAGGAATTGGGGGCCGCCGAAGCAAGCGAACTTGTTCGGCTGACGGCGGCGTTTACGGAAAACATGGAAATTATATTTGCCGCACCGCCGAAAAACATCCCCCGGGAGAACTGAGTATGTATTCGCTGTTGCTTGCGCTTATCTATCTTGCTTTTATCAGCCTCGGGCTGCCCGATTCGCTTCTCGGTTCCGGGTGGCCGGCCATTCATGCCGACCTGCATGTCCCCGTCTCCTATATGGGGATCGTATCAATGGTGATTTCGGGAGGCACCATCGTATCAAGCCTTCTTTCGGACAAATTGAACAGAAAACTGGGCACCCGTATCATTACGGTAAGCAGCGTAATCCTTACGGCGCTTGCATTGTTCGGATTTTCGTTTTCTGACCGTTTCTGGATGCTCGTCGTTTTTGCCGTCCCGTACGGGCTGGGCGCGGGCGCGATTGACGCGGCGCTGAACAACTACGTGGCTCTTCATTACAAATCCAAACATATGAGCTGGCTGCACTGCTTTTGGGGAGTCGGTACGATCGTCAGCCCCTTTGTCATGAGTTATGCGCTGACTTCTTCCTCCTGGAACAACGGGTATCGGATCGTCGGCTTCATCCAGCTCGGCATCGCCGTTTTGCTTTTCGCCACCCTGCCCGTCTGGAAAGTCAATCAAAGCAAAAGCGCGGCGGAACAAAAACACGTCGGGATGGCCGGCGTTATGAAAATGAAAGGCGTCCCCTTCCTGCTGATCGGTTTTTTTGCCTATTGCGCGGCAGAGGCGACCGCAATGTCCTGGGCAAGCACGTATTTTGCCGAAGTGAAAGGCATATCGGCAGAGCAGGCGGCGCAGTTTGCCTCTTTGTTCTATATCGGAATTACTGTCGGAAGATTTTTGAGCGGATTTATCGCAGACAAGTTCGGAGACAGGAAAATGATCTTCTTCGGCGCATGTATTTTATTTTGCGGAATCATTTCTTTACTGATCCCGACCCAAAGTCCGACCGTGGCGCTGATAGGGTTCGTCGTGATCGGGTTTGGCTGTGCGCCGATTTATCCTTGCATCATCCATTCTACCCCGAACCTTTTCGGGGCGGAAAATTCGGGCGCGATCATCGGGATACAAATGGCAAGCGCCTACATCGGTTCTACATTTATCCCGCCGCTGTTCGGGCTGCTCGGCAGACGGCTCGGCTTTTCGATCATGCCGCTGTATCTGCTCGTCTTCGTCATTTTGATGATCGTCATGACCGAATTGACCTTCCGCACCAAAAAGAATAAAAATACAGAGGAGAACAACAGCCTGTGATACTCAATACCGGCGCGCGGACGGATACCGTGCAATATTTTTCAAAGTGGCTGCTGAAACGGTTCGAAGAGGGATTCGTATTGACGCGCAATCCGCTTTTTCCGAATAAGGTTACGCGCTACGAACTGTCTCCCGATAAAATTGACGCCGTCATGTTCTGTTCCAAAAACTATGCGCCCATTCTGCCGCGCCTGCATGAAATTACGGACAAATACCGCACTTATTTCCATTCCACGATCACCGCTTACGGAAAAGACGTCGAACCGGGCGTTCCGTCCGTCGACGAAAGCATCGGGACGCTGAAAGAACTTGAAAAAATCGTAGGCAGAAGAAAAATAGCGTGGCGGTACGATCCTCTTTTGCTGACGGCCGCGTATACGAAAGAACGGCTTCTCGACACCTTTGCGTATATGGCGGAAAAACTTGCCCCGCATATAGACAGATGTATTTTCAGTTTTGTCGAAATGTACAAAAAATTACAGACGAATATGCCCGAACTGATCCCTTTGACCGAAACCGATAAAGACTGCCTTGCCGAGGGGCTCGGAAAAATCGCGCAAAAGTACGGCATTTACTTACAGACCTGCGGCACGAACGGAGACTGGTCGCGTTACGGGATCCACCCCTCCGGCTGTGCCACGCTGGAAATTTTCGGCAGGGCAAACGGCTGCAAATTCAGAGACATCAAACACAGAGGGCTGCGCGAGGGCTGCCATTGCATAGAGAGCCGCGACATCGGCGCGTATGACACCTGCCTGAACGGATGCAAATACTGCTATGCAAACAAGAGCCCGGAAAAGGCGCGGGAAAACTACAGGCTGCATGACCCCGATTCGCCCCTTCTCATCGGATACCCCCAAAGGGACGACATTTTGATACAGGGCAATCAGAAAAGTTTTCTGATGCCGCAGGCAAGGCAGATCTCCTTGTTCGACGACCGTCCGTGAAAAGCGCCCTTCCCCTGCGGCTTATCGTTCTCCTGATTCCGCATTCCGTTTTATCGTAAATTTCGTAAAAAGCAAACAATTCCGTTAACAATAAAGCGTGGAGGGCTGAAAAATTCAGTCCTCCACGCTTTATGTGTGCCGCGGCCTTTGTTATGCCGCAGGAAATTCGATGGTCTGCGACGTGTTTTTGTCGCCGTATTCGCCGATAACGCTCTGCATCGCCGCAAGTTCCGTCTCGTATTCCTCTTCGTCCGCAGAAAGGGAGACCGCCTGCATATCGGAAAAGGTCACCGCCAGATTTTCCGACCCGACGTACAGCGGCCCTTGCGTGCCGATCTCCGTAAGGATAACGGATAAAACGTCGTTCACGTAAAGGTATGCATCGTTATCCGTGACGACCAGTTTCCAATCAAACTCCAGCCCGCCGTCAAACGTGAGCGTACGGATGAGCGGATTGCCCGTATCGTAGGCGGCCGTGATCCTGAAGATCCCGTCGCTTTGGTTGTTCCAGATCAGAAACCGGCTGTTCATGCCGCCGTCGCCGCTGCCGAAACGAAATTCGACGTGTCCGTTATTGTCCGTTTCAGAAATTACGGCTTTTCCGGAAAGGATGAAATTCCTCGAAAGCGCTTCCCCTTTATACACGATGCTGACGGAGGAAGCAACCCTGTCCGACACGGTCCTGACGATGTCCGCAATGTCTTCCGACGCCGCGCCGAGCGGGGCGATCGCGCAGCCCGCCTCTTCCAGCGCGGGCATAAAGATGGATCTGTATGCCTCGGGCGTAAGGTGCGTGCCGTCGCGCAGATCGGAACCCGTCGTCTTGCTCGCCGTGTCGATAAAGGTGATCCAGTTATACCCGCCGCACCAGTTTTCCATTGCGGCGTTGGTCGCCGCTACCTGATTGCGATAACCGGTGTTCGTTCTTTGCGTGATGCTGTAATAATAGATGTTCGCGTCGGGGAATTTTTGGTGCAGGATCAGGAACATGCGCTGAATGGACGCAAGGGCATCCGTCTGCTCCATCTTCGAATCGTAATAATTGTTCGTTCCGATATTCACGACGAAATTTGCGGGGACAGCGGTATCGGGTTTGAAGATCATGTCTTCATACAGGATTTCTTCCCAATGGCAACTCGTTGTGGAACTGATGCCGAGCAGTTTTACGTCATATCCCGCGTAATCGCTATAAAAATCCGCCCAGCCCCAGGGATCGAAAAAGGAATCGCCGATGAACACCGTCGTGGAGCCGGACGCGTTCTGTTCCCATTCGGCTGCACGCGAAGAGATGGTGGAAGCAAACCTATCCGTATCGTAATAAGAATCGGAAAAATCGGGCTTGGAAACAATCACCTCGAATGTCGCATAAAAATGATCGGAAAGGGCTTCGACACTGTAAGTCCCCTCTTTCGTCCCCGAGACGGTGCCAGCCTCCTCGTCGATCGAAATTGAAGAAGCATCGTAAGAATACGTAAGCGGCTCGGCCTTGGACGGATCGCTGAACGCAATATGCAGCCTGCTTTCCGCATAGCCGGGCATGACGGCCACGTCGTCGATGGTAAGCGTGCCGTAGACGCCCCTGTCGAACCCGCATACCCTGCAGACTTCCGTTCCGATAAAACGGTGTTCGCCCCTGCCTGAAACCTGATCGGTATCTCCGCAGGTGGGATCGTGCCAATGGTAGCCCCCGTTCATGCTCCATTCCTCTGAATAGGTATGCGTATGTTCCGTTTCCTGTTTTTGCTCATCGGAAGAAGAACCGCATGCCGCGGCCGCCAGCATGAGCGCGGAAACCGCGAGCGCCGCGCAGACAGAAAATATTCTTTTCAATTTCATCTTACACCTCTCGTTGCATTCTTCGGCCCGTACACACCCCGGCCCGAACTGAAATTGTTTGTTTGAACAATAACCTGCACTCTTAGTGTAACAAGATCGGACGCGAATAGCAATATCCAAATCGGATTTTGGCGATAATTTACAATTTTATGAAAATATTTTACCGCAAAAACGCCTCTTTTCGCGTGTTATTTATTCATTTTCGGGCCCAGACAAAAGTTTTTCCTCCCTCGCTTTTTGCCGCCCGCAGGACCGCGTTCCCATTGTTTTAAGATTTAGCGGCAGGCGCAATCTTGCGGAAAAAGCAGAAAATTAACGGGAGGCATGCCCGATCGCATGTCTCCCGTTTTATGAGAAAATATGCTTATCTTTGTACTCTTCCGCCGCCGTTGCCCGCGACGAGAGATTCCACCTCTTCAACGCTGACGAGATTGTAATCCCCTTCCACCGTGTGTTTGAGGCAACTTGCGGCCGTGGCAAACTCTACGGCGCGCTGCGCGTCAAACCCTTCGGACAGCGCATAGATGAGCCCCGCGCAAAAACTGTCTCCGCCGCCCACTCTGTCGACGATGCGCATGGAATACGTCTTGCTGAAATACCCCTTTTTTCCGTCAAAGAGCATGGCCGCCCAATCGTTATCGCTCGCGTTCGTGCCCGCGCGCATGGTCGAAGCCACACAGCGGAACCCGAAGCGTTCGGTCAGTTGCCGCGCGACGCGCACATAGTCTTCGTGCGTAAATCCGGCCGCGGCGTCGCCCGAGCGGATGCCGAACATATCGCGCGCGTCCTCTATGCCGATCATGCCGACGTCGACAAAGGGAAGAAGTTTTTCCATCGCTTTGCCCGCGCGTTCGATCGTCCAGAGTTTTTTTCTGTAATTGAGGTCGCACGATACGGTCAGACCGCGTTCCTTCGCCTTTTTGCAGGCGGTCAGGCAGATCTTTTCGAGGTTTTCGCCGAGCGCGGGGGTGATACCCGTAAAATGGAACCAGTTTGCGCCGTCAAAAATTTTATCCCAGTCGAAATCGCTTTCTTCCGCCCCGACGATCGAGGTATGCGCGCGGTCGTAAATGATTTTACTGGCGCGCTGGCTGGCGCCCTTTTCGCAAAAATAGATGCCCACGCGGTCGCCGCCGCGGACGATATTGTCCGTATCGACGCCGAATCGGCGCAGACAGTTGACCGCCGCCTGACCGATCTCGTGCGCGGGAAGTTTCGTCACGAACGATGCGTCCGCACCGAAATTGGCAAGGCTGACCGCCACGTTCGCCTCTGCCCCGCCGTAAAATGCCTCGAAATTTTCCGCCTGTAAAAATCTTTTGTGATTTTCGGGAGAAAGCCTGAGCAGGATCTCGCCGAAACAAACCGTTTTCATCGGCCGAGCCCCTCCGCAAGAAAACTGCCGCCCACGGCCGCCACGTTGCCGAGGGAAAGATAATCTTCGAGATTTTCGTAATTCACGCCGCCCGTAGGGATAAATTTGACCTGCGGGAAAGGCCCCGCAAGCGCTTTAAGCGCCTTTGCGCCCCCGTAAACGCTTGCCGGAAAAAATTTGACGGTGGAAATGCCCAGTTCGAGCGCCCGCACGATCTCCGTGGGGGTAACGCACCCGGGATAATACGGGACATCCGCCCTCTTGCACACGGCGGCGACCTCTTCGGACAGCCCCGGCGAAACGATGAATTTTGCGCCGGCGGCGAGCGCCCTTTCGCATTGCCCGCCGTTGATGACGGTACCCGCGCCGATATCCATATCGGGGAAAAGTTTGCAGCCGAGGCGGATCGCCTCTTCCGCACAGTCGGTGCGGAAGGTGATCTCCGCGGTGTTCATGCCGCGTTCGCGCAGGCCTTTGAGAACGCTTTCCGTGTCGGAAAGGTCGCGTATTACGATGAGAGGAATAAATTTTTCCATTGTGATTTTACTCCGCGGACGGAAAATCTTTGCCGTCCAGCCAGACGAGTTCTCCTCCTTTGAGGTTCAAAACGATCTTATTGCCCTTGATGTCATATACGTCCGTTTTCTGCGCGTCCGCGCTGTTGTTGATGACCGCATATACGTCTTTATCCGCATAGTAACCGCAGTCGGTCAGCACGTTCGACGAAAACGCCCTGCGCAGGCTGTCTTCCTTGCCGGCGGTGTACAGCATCGCACGGTACAGAAGGCGCGCGTTTTCAAAGGAATACGGCAGCCCCGCCGCATAGAAGGCGCGGCCCTTTCCGTAAGAATGCACCGCCATTTTCACTTCGCCCGTATTCACGCCGCGCATATGGCCCGCATCGAAACGGATATCCAGAACGTCCGTACCGTTCATCGCATAAATATTCTTCATTCCCTCGCCGTAATCGGGCAGGGAAGAGAGATCTTCGGTGATGAAGTGCCCCTTCTTTGCCGTAAGATTGTACTTGTCTTCCGAAAGCGTAAAGCCGATCTCTTTGTCGACGCCGAGCACGTCTCGCAGTTGGAAGAACTTGCCGTTCGCGTCCGCAGCGGTCGGCTCGCCGACGCCGATGAATCCGCCGCCGTTCCAAACGAATTTGCGCACCGACGTAACGATCTCTTCGTCCAGCCAGTTTGCACCGCCCGACCAGGACGTGCCCGCATCGCCCGCATTGATGATCACGTCGATATCGGCGGGGACTCCCTTTCTGATATCTTCAAAGGAAATGAAGCGTACGTCTACGGGCAGGCCGCTGAGCGCTTCGAGAATGCCCTGATAAGAATAGATCTGTTGGTACCACAGTTCGTGGGCGACCATATAGCACATCCAACTGCGCTTTTTGCCCCAGGCATTGAGAATGCCGACCGTGAGGAAATTTTTGGGAGATTTGCCCTTCACGTTGTCGTACAGGACGCGGAACTCTTCGCAGATCTCGGAAGCGCGCTTCATAAAGGAATGGAACTTCGCCGCGAGCGCAAGGTAGCCGCCGAACCCGATCCTGTCGAGCGGATTGCGCAGCATCGCGCGGCGGGCGGTCATCCAGTTGCGGTTGAGTTCGTCCACGGCGGCCTTCTCGTTCCCCTCGAAGAAGGTGTCGGGGAAGAAATAGGGAAGCATGCGCCCTTCGCGGTAACGCACGCCTTCCACGTCGGAGAGCATGCGCACGGTGACGCCGCCGCCGACAGAACCGACGATCGCGTCCAGACCGAGTTCGGAAAAATATTCGCCGTACGGTTCGCACCCGATCCAGCAGTCGCCGAGGAACATCATCGCCTCTTTCTTTTTCTCGTGCGTGATCTTTACGAGATCTTTGATCGTATCGCAGACGAATTTTTCGATGAACGCCATATAGTCGAGGTATTGTTTGGTAGGCACGTTGAAGGAAGAATCGTACCTGCCCGCCTCGATCAGGTATTCGGCGCGCATTTTATAGCCGTATTCCTTTTCGAACGCATCGAGCATGCGCGGGCTGACCGCCATCGAATACCCGAACCAGTTCACATTTTTTTCCTTGCCCTTGTCGTTGAAGACGAGGGAGAACTGGTAAAGGAAGGTCGTAAAGCGCACGACGCTCGTTTCGGGATGCTTGTCGCACCAGTCCGCGAGATGTTCGCGGATATATTTTGCCGTTTTGGGATAGAAGGGATCGTACATGATATGTTTCTTTTCCGTCCACCCGTTGGTGATGGAATTGTACATATGCACGGGATCCCAAAGGGAAATCGCGAGGAAGGAAACGGTATAATCGTGGAAAAGTTCCGCCTTTTTGACGGTAACGGTCCCCTCCCGTTCATCGAAATCCCACTCGGCGGGATCGAGCAGCCTGCCCGTCGTGCGGTCGATCACTTCCCAATATTTTTTGGGATCGGACGCAAAATCGGGTTTGACCTGCTGTTCGAAATACCCGTCCATCAGGCGGATCTTTAAGGTGTCGGAAGAAGCCGTGCAAAATCCGCTCAGAAGATAGACGTGCTGCCACTCGTCTTTGTTCGCCATCGCCCAGTCATAGTCGCCGCGGATGACGAAATAGGTATTGTATACCTTGTCTGCAAGTTCGGACGCATTTGCGGGGAGAGTGGTTCCGTCGCAGTCTCTCACAGCGTCGGCTCCCCATTCCTTCATGATCTTTTTGGTTTCTTCCACGAATCCCGCATCGGTGGGAATCGTGATCCTGCCTTTGCCCATTTGATTCAACCTCCTGTTTATACTCCGCTGTATGCGGAAAATCCGCCGTCGACGGGGATGACCGTGCCGGTCACGAATCCGCTTGCGGATTCGTCGGCCAGCCAGAGCAAAGCGCCCGTCAGGTCGGAAATTTCTCCGAATCGTTTCATCGGCGTGGCGGCGAGAATCTTCGCCGTGCGCGCGGTGGGTCTGCCCTCACCGTCGAACAGGAGCCCCCTGTTCTGATTGGTCACGAAAAACCCGGGCGCGATCGCGTTCACGCGGATATTGCAGGGCGCAAAATGCACCGCAAGCCACTGCGTGAAGTTGGAAATGCCCGCCTTCGCCGCGCTGTACGCGGGGATCTTTGTCAGGGGACGGAAAGCGTTCATGCTGGAAATATTGATGATGTTTCCTCCCGTTTTGACCATGTCCTCCGCAAATACCTGCGTTACGAGAAAAGCCGTCGTGATATTGAGATCGAACACGAATTTGATGCCCGATTCTTCCAGTTTGAAAAAGTTTTTGATCTCCGCATCCGTTTCGGGGGTCATGGTCTCGTTGTCGCACGTCGCGCGCGGATTGTTGCCGCCCGCGCCGTTGATGAGAAAATTCGCCTTGCCGAAACTTTCCTCCACGATCTCTTTCGCAGCGACGATGCTCTCTTTATCCAGACAGTTGCAGCGTACCGCGATGGCATTGTCGCCGATCTCGTCGGCGATCGCCTTTGCCGCGTCGAAATTGATGTCCAAAAGCGCCACGTTCGCCCCGCATGCGGCAAGAACGCGCGCAAATTCGCCGCAAATAACGCCGCCCGCGCCCGTAATGACCGCGGTTTTTCCTTTCAGATCCACTTTGAACGGTAATTTTACTTTCATTTTTATCTCCCCCTTATCTGCCGATCGCTCTGTCCTTTTCGATCGCCTCGAAAAGTCCGTTCAGATACGCGGCGCCCAGCGCCCTGTCGTACAGCCCGTAGCCGGGTTTGCCGTCTTCTCCCCAGATATTGCGGCCGTGATCGGGACGGACGTAACCGTCGAACCCGTTTTCCACGAGCGCCCTGACGACGCCGTATATGTCCAGATCGCCCGCGGCGGTCAGATGCCCTGCTTCCGCAAAATCGGTGTCTCCTTCATATTTCAACTGGCGGAGATGCGCGAAATAGATCCTGTCCGCATATTTTGCCGCCATTTTCGGCAAGTCGTTGAACCTGCCCGCACCCAAAGAACCGGTGCAGAAGGTTATGCCGTTGTGTCTGTTCGGAACGGCGGCAAACAACTTATCGTAACTTTTCTCCCCCGTTATGATGCGCGGGAGCCCGAACATATCCCAGGGGGGATCGTCGGGGTGGATGGCCATATCGATGCCGGCCTCGTCGCAGGCGGGCATGATGCCGTTCAGAAAATATACGAGATTTTCAAACAGTTGTTCGTGAGAGATCCCCTTATATTCTTCCAGAAGCCCGTTGAGTTCTTCGGCCGTATAACTTTCGTCCCAGCCGGGAAGGCGCAGATTTTTCGGGTCGAGTTTCAGCAGCGTTTCGTGACAATAGCAAAGGGCGTTCGACCCGTCCGCGTTTTTGCGCTTCAGATCCGTCCTCAGCCAGTCGAAAACGGGCATAAAATTGTAGCACACACATTTGACGCCTACCTTACCAAGATTGCGGATGGTCTGCGCGTAATTTTCGATCAGCCTGTCCCTGGAAGGTTTGCCGAGTTTGATGTCTTCGTGTACGGGCACCGATTCGATCACTTCCATCGCAAGATGCGCGCCGTCGCACAGTTCTTTCAGCCGTTCGATTTTGGAAAGTTCCCAGACTTCTCCCACCGGAACGTCGTAAACGGCGGTCACCACGCCCGACATGTTCGGGATCTGCCGGATGTATTCCAGAGGGATCGAATCTTTTTCTCCGTACCAACGGAAAGTCATTTTCATAGTTCCTTACTCCTTTGATCGCAACATCGACGATTTTTTCTGCACCGCTCTGCCGTTTGCCGCGCCCGTAAGACGTGCGGACAAAGCGTATGGGAATAAAGACGATCTTCGAAACCGCATTTCCGTTTTACCACATTATAGCGTATCTGTTTGGCAAAGTCAATATGGAAATTGTGCGATTTTGTTTGCAGGTTGCGCAGTTTTTGTCTGAAAATCCCGCTTTTTGCGGCAATTTTGCGAATTTTGCAAGGATGATGCGCAATGCGGCCGAAGCGCCGTCTCTGCTCCCGATTCTGTTGCATTCTCTATTATAAACCAAAAGTTTTGCAATGTAAATAGCAAAACTTACACATTTTGATTGCAATTTTTATGTTGATGAATTAAAATATATGCGAAGGGGTTTTTATGAATGATTTTAAGACAGCGACAGAGGCGGCGGGCATCCGCTACACGCATACTTTTGAAAACCGGCCGAAAAAAGAGGATTACTACCGGCACAATCATTCGGATTACGAACTCTATATCTGTTTTTCGGGAGATATGGACTTCGTGGTCGAGGACAGGATGTACGAACTGCCGCCAGACTCCGTACTGCTCATACGGCCGTTCACCTATCATTATGCGAGCCTGCACAATTTTCAGAAGCCCTATCACCGCATGAGCATCAATTTTGAAAAGAACACGGCGTTTCCCGAAACTTTTTCCTTCCTTGAATCGGAAAAAGAGTTTTTCGTGTGGAAACAGGGGGATCTGCTCCGCATGGCGGAAGAGGCGGAAGCAAAAATGGCAGAATACGGCAGGAACGATTCCATCCTTTACCTGAAGATGTTTATAAACGAAATGCTGCTCGGGCTGAAATACGCGGGCAAAACATTTCAGAAAACGCACAGCCTGAACCCCTCCGTCAGCCAGATCCTGCGTTACGTGAACGATCACCTCAACGAGCCGCTCAGCCTGAAAAAAATTTCTTCCAATCTGTTTTTGACGCCCACGTATATTTCGCAGGTCTTTTCCAAACACATGAAGATCGGTGTGATGGATTACGTCAAGCAGAAAAAGATCCACCTGGCGCAGGACATGATCGCAAACGGGATTTCGCCGTGCGCCGCGGCCAGGCAACTCGGATTCGGCGAATATTCCACCTTTTACAGGCTGTTCCAAAAATATCTGAAAGAAAAGCCCTCCGCGCCCCTCGCAACAAGAGGACGCGAAAAAGAGGCGCCCGCCCTGCCAAAACACTGAATCCGCGCGGCGCTTTTTCCGCAAGGAGATCCCCTATGCATTTAGAAAAAATGTCTGAAACGCACGTCGCAAAATGCGCGGATCTGTTCATCGACGCATTTACGAGAGAACCTTGGAAAGACGAGTATTCTTCCGCGGAACAGGTGGTCGGTTATTTCCGCAACTGCTTAAAATTCGATTCTTTTATCGGCTATGTTCTGAAAGAGGGCGGCGAAACGGTCGCCCTGTGTCTGGGAATGAAAAAGCCATGGATAAACGGGACGGAATATTTCATCGATCAATTTTGCGTCAAACCCGGCCTGCAGGGACAGGGAATCGGCAGCGCGTTCTTGAAGATGATAGAGAACAGCGTCCGCGGGCAAGGGATGAACGCCATGATACTGCAAACCGAAAGAGGGTTTCCGTCGGAAAGGTTTTATTTGAAGAACGGGTTCGAAATATTGGAAGGGCTCGCCTGTTTTGCCAAACAGATATAGTTACGGCAACGCCGTTCCGTTGAACGCAACCGGCGCGGAGATTTCAAATCTCCGCGCCCTTTTATTTTTGCCGAACGCCGGAGAACCCGCCGTTCAATTGATTTTTACAGAAGCGATCTTCCCCTCTTTGATGCGGACGAACGCGCTCAGGCGGATATCCGCGGAAGAAGCGCCCACGCAGATCTCGTACAGCCCGTCTTCAACGGTCCAGCAGTCGAACGCGGTGGAGTAATAGGAAAAAGCGGAAGAATCGAGGGAAATTTTGACCGAAACGCTCTTTCCTGCGCCGATCTCGTCTTTGGAAAAGCCCTTCAGTTCCTTATAAGGGCGATACACGTACGGGGCGCACGCGCGAACGTACAACTGGCTGACCTCTTTGCCCGAGATCTCTCCCAGATTGGAAATTTTATACGCCACTTCCAGCGAAAGATCGCCCGTCTGCCTGATTTTCAGATCTTCGTATCCGAAATCGGTATAACTCAGCCCGAACCCGAAGGGGAACGCGACGGGCTTTCCGTATGTATCGTAATAGCGGTACCCCACGTCCAGCCCCTCTTCGTATCTGGAAACGCAGATATCGTTGTATGCCCGGTAGGAGGGCGTGTCTTCTATGCACAGGGGGAAGGTTTCGGAAAGTTTGCCGCTCGGGTTGATCTCGCCGGTCAGCACTTCGGCGACCGCCTCGCCGCCGCGCTCGCCGCAAAAGCCAGCGTATACGATCGCCGCGACGCTGTCTTCCCAGGCGGAAACGTCGATGACGGATCCGGCAAAAACGACCACGACGGTATTCGGATTCTGCGCCGCCGTTTCTAAGATCACCTCTTCCTGCACGGAAGAAAGTTTCATGCTCGCCCTGTCTCCCGCCTCGCATTCGACGGTGTCGCCCGTGCCCACGCAGACCACGTTCACGTCGCACTCTGCCGCGTTTTCGAGCGCGTCGCGCCCCTTGGAACGGAAAGATTCGATCGCGCGCTCTCCGAAAGCACGGTTGTATCTGACTTCCCCTCCCAGTTTTTCGCGCAGAAGCGCCGCAAGGTCATACGGTTTGCCGATCCACTGCACGCGGGCGGAACCGCCGCCGCCGATCCTGCCGCCGTCGTCGAGGGCGGCAAACTCGCCGCACACGGCGACGGAAACGCCCTTTTTCAGGGGCAGAACGCCGTCGTTTTTCAAAAGGACGATGCCTTCTTCCGCCACTTTTTGGGCGACGGCAAGGCGGTCGCTCTCGCTCTTTTCGGGCTTATTGTCCCCGCGCATCTTTTTGCAGCGGCAGATCAGATCGAGCATCCTCTGCGCGCAGGCGTCCAGTTCCTCGTCTGAAAGCATGCCCGCCTTATAATCCGCGACGAGTTTATCGTAATTCTTCTGATCGAAGGGCATTTCCAGATCCAGCCCCGCTTTGGCCGCCTTTGCGCGGTCGTGCACGGCGCTCCAGTCGGAGACGATCGCGCCGTCGAAGCCGAATTCTTCCCGCAGGATTCTGAATCCCTTTTTGTTTTCGGAGGCATATACGCCGTTGATCCTGTTATACGAGCACATGACGGAGACGGGCTTGGCCCTGCACGCCAGTTCGAACGGCTTCAGATAGATCTCGCGCAGCGTGCGCTCGTCCACGTCGCTCGACTGATCGAGGCGGTTGAATTCGAGATTGTTCGCATAAAAATGTTTGAGGCAGGCGCCCACGCCGCGCGACTGCAACCCGTCGATATACTCGTACGCGAGCGAACCGGCGAGGAAGGGATCTTCCGAAAAATATTCAAAGTTGCGGCCGTTGAGCGGATTGCGCTTGATGTTCACGCCGGGCGCGAGCAGGATGTCCACGTCGTTTTCCAGACAGTCGTCCGCAAGCGCTTCGCCCATGGCGCGCGCGGACCCGCGGTCCCAGCCGTTTGCAAGGCACTGTATGGCCGGATAGGCGACGGACGGTTTGTCATATTCCTTTCCGTCCTCTCTCCTGACGACCTTGCGAAGGCCGACGGGCCCGTCCGAGACCGCCAACTGAGGCAGTTTGCCGCCCAGATCTTCCGTGCGCCAGGCGTCCTTTCCGCAGATCAGCCGAAGTTTTTCTTCCGCTGTCAGATCCTTTACCGTAATCATTTTGCTCTCCTCCCGTATTTTTTGCAGCCCGTACGGGCCTGCGAATTGTCTTTTTTAACGGCATTCGCCGAGTTTTCCGATCACGGCCGAAACCGTATCTTCCAGATCTTTTCCGTCGCAGTCGACGACGACATCCGCATATTTTTCATACAGCGGCGCGCGTTCCGCAAGCAGTTCCGAAAGCGTTTCGCCCCTCTCTTTCATGACGACGCCGCGGCGGAAAATATCCTTCCCCGCCAGCCGTTTTTCCAGTTCGCCAAGGCCGATTTTCAGATATACGACCCTGCCGAGCGTTTTCAGATGCGCCATTGCCCTTTCGCCGTAAACGGCGCTGCCGCCCGTCGAGATCACGCAGCGCTGCGCGCTGACGGCGGCGTTGACCCGCTCTTCGATGCGGATGAACCCTTCCGCCCCTTCGCGGGAAAGGATCTCCCACAAAAGCGCGTTCTCCTCGTTCTGAATGATGAGATCGGTATCGATATACCCGTAGCCGATCTTTTTAGCGAGCAAAATACCCGCCGTACTCTTGCCCGATGCGGGCATCCCGATCAGAATGACGTTGTTTCCCATATCGTTCCGATTATACCCCAAACGGCGCCCTCCTGTCAATTTTATCGTTGCCGATTCCTATTTTCGGTTGAGACAAAAAATTTTTTTTGTTATAATAAAATTATGGATAGAAAAGAAACACTCGGCAGTCTGCCCCCGCGCATTCTACCATGGTACGACGAAAACAAGCGCAGCCTTCCCTGGCGCATCGACCGCGATCCCTACCGCGTGTGGGTATCCGAGATCATGCTGCAGCAGACGCGCGTGGAGGCCGCAAAAGATCATTACGTGCACTTTTTGCGCGAACTGCCCGACGTAAGGGCGCTGGCGGAATGCCCGGAAGAAAAACTGATGAAACTTTGGGAGGGGCTCGGGTATTACAGCCGCGCGAAAAACATGCGGAAAGCGGCGCGGGAGATCCTTGCCCGCGGCGGTTTTCCCGAACGGGCGGAAGATCTGGAAAAGTTGTCCGGCATCGGGAAATATACGGCGGGCGCGATCGCTTCCATCGCCTTCGAACAGCCCTCGCCCGCCGTAGACGGGAACGTGGTACGCGTGCTGGCGCGCATTTTGGGCGACGCAGAGGCGCAGGACGTTCTGCGCAAGCGTTATTTTGCCGAACTTGCGCCCGCATATCCTGAAAAAAGACGGGGAGATTTCACGCAGAGCCTGATGGAATTGGGCGCGACCGTATGTCTGCCCGCCTCGCCGAAATGCCTGCTCTGCCCCGTGCGGGACGTCTGCGCGACACAGAGCGACGCCCTGCCAGCAAAGCGGGAAAAGCCGGAACGGAAGGAAACGCAGATGACCGTATTCGTTTTTGAAAACGGGCGCGGGATCTGGCTCGGAAAGCGCGGGAGCGGCGTTCTCTCGGGCATGGCGGAATTTTACAATACGGAAGGCAGGCTGACGGAGGCAGAGGCGGAAGCGTACCTGCAAAATGCGGGACTTGCCTCCTTTTCCCTGCGCCGCGCGGGCGCGCACAAACACGTTTTCACCCATCTCGTCTGGCACATGACGGCGTATGCCGTACGGACGGAGGAGGATCTTTCCGCCCTGCCCGCCTTTTCTTCGCTGCGGTTTTACGATAAAAAACAAGCGGAGGAGAAAATCTCTCTCCCCTCCGCATTCCGCTGGTGTATGAAATACTGAACGACCGCGCCCGTCCGTAAAAATTCGGACGGGCGCGGTCGTTTTCCGTACGTTTTATGAAAAGCGGCCGCTTATTTTTTCTTCGCGACGGCGGCTTTGCCTGCCGCAAACGCCTTTTCGTTAATTTCAAGCACTTTGGGCTTGCCGATGAATTTTTCCTGCAGGCAGGAAACGACGCTGCGATCCTGTATCAGCCCCGTCACACCGCACAGCGCGCCGAGCATGACGGAATTCGCGCTTCGCACGTCGCCCTCTTCCATGGCGATATCGTTTGCGGCGATCTCGTAAAGGGAAACGTCGTCTCTTCCCGCGTGATCGTCGGAAAGGGATACGTTGACGAGGATGACGCCGCCCTTTTTCACGCGCGGCGCAAATTTATGAAAACTCGGCGCGTTCATTGCGACGAGCACGTCCGGTTCGTTGCAAAGGGGAGAAGCGATCTCCTCGTCGGAGACGATGACCGAACAATTTGCGGTGCCCCCGCGCATTTCCGGCCCGTATGCGGGCAGATAGGAAACTTCCTTTCCCTCATGCAGACCGCTTTCCGCGATGATTTTACCGGCGGAGAGCACGCCCTGCCCTCCCTGTCCTGCTAACAAGATCCTGATCATTCTTTTCCCTCCGATTTATCCCTGTATACCCCGAGCGGGAAGGTCTTGCTCGTCTCTTCCGCCATGAAACGGAGCGCGGCCGCCGGCTTCATATGCCAGTTGGTGGGGCAGGATACGAGCACTTCGACGAAGGAGTACCCGCGCTTTTCTTCCTGAAAGCGGAGCGCCTTTTTGATCGCCTTTTTCGCGGCGAGCACGTGCTTTACGTCGTGCGTGGACACCCGTTCGATATAATACGGCGCGTCCAGCGTGGAGAGCAGTTCGCACACCCGGATGGGATACCCGTTCACGGCGGGATCTCTGCCGTTTTGGCAGGTGGTCGCCTTCTGCCCGATCAGCGTGGTGGGCGCCATCTGGCCGCCCGTCATGCCGTAAATGCTGTTATTGATAAAGATGATGGTGATGTTTTCTCCGCGCGCAGCGGCGTGGACCGTTTCCGCCATGCCGATGGAGGCGAGGTCGCCGTCTCCCTGATAGACGAATACCAGTTTGTCCGGATGACAGCGCTTGATGCCCGTTGCGACTGCGGGCGCCCTGCCGTGGGCGGCTTCCTGCATGTCGCAGTTGAAATAATCGTACGCAAACACCGCGCACCCGACGGGGGCTACGCCGATGGACTTTTCGCAAAGGCCGAGTTCCTCGATACTCTCCGCGACCAGCCGGTGCACGATGCCGTGCGTACAGCCGGGGCAGTAATGGAAAGGAACGTCGGTGAGCATTTTCGTCTTTTCAAACACTTTCATACTTATGCCTCCCCGCCTTCAAGCGCTCTCTTGGCCGCTTCCACGATCTCATTCTCGTCGGGCACGTTTCCGCCCGTTCTGCCGTAGAAACGGACGGGCTTTTTGCCCGCGACCGCAAGCCTGACGTCTTCGACCATCTGGCCGAGCGAAAGTTCCACGGTCAAAAACGCCTTTGCCGTTCCGGCATATTTTGCGTATTCTTCCGAGGGGAAGGGATAGACGGTTACGGGACGGATCACGCCCGCCTTGATCCCCTGCTTTCTCAGTTCCTTCGCCGCGCTCTTGCAGATGCGCGCGACCGTGCCGTACGCCGTAAGGATGATATCCGCGTCCTCCGCCATCCACGTCTGGACGCGCTTTTCGTTGCGGGCGATCTCGTCGTACGTTTTCTGCAACTGATTGACATGCGGTTCCAGATCTTCCGGCTTGATGATGAGGGAGTTGAGGATCCTGCGCTTTTCGCCGAAGGCGCCGTCCGTCGCCCATTCCTTTTTCGGGATATCCGAAAGGGCGCGCATGGGCGGAAGTTCGACGGGCTCCATCAATTGCCCGATCATGCCGTCGGCGAGGATCATTGCGGGAACGCGGTATTTATCGGACAGATCGAACGCGAGATAGGTCAGATCGCACGCTTCCTGCACCGAAGAAGGCGCCAGCACGATGAGGTGATAGTCCCCGTGGCCGCCCCCCTTGGTCGCCTGAAAATAATCGCCCTGGGCCGGCAGGATGCCGCCGAGGCCGGGGCCCGCGCGCATGATGTTCACGATCACGCAGGGGATGCGCGCGCACGCTATGTAAGAGATCCCCTCCTGTTTGAGGCTGACGCCCGGGCTGGACGAACTTGTCATCGAGCGCACGCCGGACCCAGCCGCGCCGTATACCATGTTGATGGCGGCCACTTCCGACTCTGCCTGTACGAACACGCCGCCCACTTTCGGCATGTTCACGGACATATATTCGGGCACCTCGTTCTGGGGGGTGATGGGATAGCCGAAAAATGCGCGGCAGCCGTTTCTGATGGCGCCTTCGCAGATGGCTTCCGTTCCGTGTAATAAAATTTTAGACATATTTCCTCCTTGCCGCCCGCTTATTTTTCCACCGTGATCGCGCAATCGGGGCACATGATCGCGCAGAAAGCGCACCCGATGCAGTTTTTCGGGTTGACCTTTTCCGCAACGAAATAGCCGTTCGCGTTCATCCTGTGTTCGCTCAACGCGATCACGTTTTTCGGGCAGGCGCCGGCGCACAGGCCGCAGCCTTTGCACAGTTTCTCATCAATCTCAATGTTCGCCATAACCTCTGCTCCTTTATTTTGCGGACGGGCCGTTCCTCTTGTAATGAAAGAGATATTGCTGAACGATCCCTCCGTCTTCTCCGAATTCGCCGCGGAAATACTCCGCGATTTTGTGCCTGTCGGTCAGGCTGCCGCCGAAATCTTCGCGGTACACCTTTTCGATCCAGGTATCTACGGGAAAGGCGTCTCCCCGTGCAAAGCCGAACAGGGCGATGCAGTCGGCCACCTTTTCCCCGATGCCCTTATATTTGACCAGTTCCCGCCGCAGATCTTCCGTTTTGAGCGGGAAGAGCCGCTCGACTCCGTCTCTGGCGACCGCGCGCGCCGTTTCCGCCAGATACGCCGCGCGGTATCCCGCGCCCGCCGCACGGAAAAACGCCTCGTCTTTTTGCGCAAGATCTGCCGCTTTCGGAAAGGAATGATAGCGGATCCCTGAAAAATCCCGCGCTTCTCCCAAAGATTCCGAAAGCCTTGCGACGATCGCGCGGATGCGCGGGATATGGTTGTTCTGCGTCAGGATGGCGGTAAAGATCATCTCTTCCGGATCCTGCCGCAGCATGCGTATGCCCTTTCCCGCCTCCGCCGCGGCGGCAAGGACGGGGATCCCCCGCCGCACCGCGCGGGAGACGACGGCCGCATAATCTCTGCCGAGATCGAAATAATCGTGAAAATACTCTTCGTCCCGCCCTTCGCAGCGGACGTGCGTCTCGTTCCCCTCGCGCCAGACGAGGCAGGCCCTGTCTGCGGAGACGACAAAATAACCTCCGCCGCACCGTTCGAAACGGAAGGTCTGCCCGCAGGCAAGCGTCTGTTCGGGATCGAAGTATTCGCTTGCGCAAAGAAACTCTTTCAAAACACGACTCCGTTCCACAAATTTTTTCTTTTTTTGCGTTTATTTCATTATTATATCACTTGTAAAGAAAGATTGCAAATCGATTCGGGGTTTTCAAAAAGTAAAAATAAGGCAAAAATAATTGCCAAAAGCATTTTTTTTCTGTATTATTAAGGCACAATGAGTTTTTCCAAAAGAATCAGAACATCGCGATTCGCTTTAAGTTGCATATTTTTGACCGGTTATACCGCCTATACCGCCTACGCGCTCTACTATTACCTGACGTACAGAAGCACGCTCGGCATCGTCATCCTGTGCCTGATCGGGGCGGCGCTCGCCATGTCCGCCGTCATCACGTTTACGAGTTACCGGATCAACCTGAAGGGGGCGAAACGGCCGGCGCTGTTCCGCTTTTTGAAAATGGCCAAGTACGCGACGCAACTGCTTGCCACGGCCATCACCATCTTCCTCGTGCTCTCCACCGTCAGGAACACGAACGTGTTTTCCCTGATCGTCTCCGCGATTTCCGTTCCTTTCCTCGTCTGGAGCCTGTTCGTGAATATTTTTGTGGAATTTTTCGAGCGGAAAGTTTTTCCCGGGGTGGGTAAAAAAGTGTACGAAGAACAGTCCGCTCGCGACGAAGAGGGAGAGCCGACGGATATACGCGCGGTGATCTCGAATGTCGACGGTACGGCACGGCTGAAAGAAACTTTGCGGCGCAAAAAGAACAAACACGTCTGAAAACCGAATATTTTCAAAAAAATCGGCGCGGCATCTGCCGCGCCTTTTTCCGTGCCGCCGCGCACGGACGGTCAAGGGACTTGCGCCCGGTCCCGTTCCGCGCTCTTGCGCACCATTGCGAGAAAATATTCATGCATGGCCGTGTTTTCGTTCAGTTCCGGGTGAAAGGCCGCAACAAGTTGGTTGCCCTGACGGGCCGCGACGATCTTTCCTCCCGCCCTTGCCAGAACGCATACCCCTTGCGAAACGCTCAGGATATACGGCGCGCGGATAAAGGTCATGGGATCCTTCCCGCGCCGCCGCATTCGCTTTCCGTATAAAAACTGCCCAACTGCCTGCCGTAAGCGTTTCGGACGGCCGTGATATCCATCGTGCCGAACCAAGTGCGGTCGTCGTTGGCGATCTTTCCGGCGAGCAGCAGGAGCCCCGCGCACGTACCGAACACGGGCAGCCCCTCGGCGATCTGTTTTTTCAGCGGGTCAAACATGCCCAGTTCGTGCAGAAGTTTTCCCTGCACGGTACTCTCGCCGCCGGGCAGGATCAGCCCGTCGAACGATCCGTTCAGATCGCGCTTTTGGCGCAATTCCAGAAAGGGAACGCCGAGTTTTCCGAGCATGCGTTCATGTTCTGCAAACGCCCCCTGCAGGGCGAGCACCGCGATCTTCATCATTCGCCCCGCTCCGCCATCAGGATCTCGATCTCGCGCTCGTTGATGCCGACCATCGCTTCGCCCAGATCCTCGGAAAGTTCGGCAAGCAGTTTTGCGTCGTTAAAGTTGGTGACCGCCTGTACCTGACGCGGAACCGCGGCATCCGCGCAAACGCGCGGCAGATCGTGATCGGTTCGGGCGCGGAATATTTATACGGCCTGATCGTCGAACTGATGGGAAAGCAGCGCGTATACGGCATCGAATCGCCCTCTTACGAAAAGATCGAAAAGGTATATCGCGCCTACGGCGCCGCATATGAACTTCTGCCCCTTGCCGCGGACGGCATCGACGGCGCCGCGCTCGCCGCGACGCGCGCCGACATTCTGCACCTGACCCCTTACAGAAGTTTCCCCAGCGGCATCACCGCTTCCGCCTCGAAACGGCACGATTACGTGCGGTGGTCGAAAAAGCCGGGACGCTTTCTCGTCGAGGACGATTTCGAATCGGAATTTTCGGTGTCGAGCAAGCCTGCGGAAACGCTTTTTTCCCTCTCTCCATACGACAACGTCATATACGTGAACACATTTTCCAAAACGATCTCCCCCGCACTGCGCGTCGGGTATATGGTCCTGCCGGAAAAACTGCTCGGCCCTTTCCGCGAAATCCTCGGCTTTTATTCGTGCACGGTGCCCACGTTCGAACAATTCGTTCTGGCGGAACTGATTTCGGGAGGAGATTTTGAAAGGCACATCAACCGCGTCAGGCGCGCAAAAAGAAAAGAACTTGCAGGCGGCAACTGACCGGGCCGCAGAGGCCGCGGCGTTTTGCGATAAAAAAACGGCGGCACCGCGCCGCCGCCCGATCGGACAAAAAAAGGCTCCGCCGTTTGCGGAGCCGGATTTTTTCGGTTACTGCGCTTTGTAAACGCTGACCTGCTTTCTGTCTTTGCCCAGTCTTTCGAACCTGACCACGCCGTCGGTGAGGGCGAAAAGCGTGTCGTCCTTGCCGATGCCGACGTTGTTGCCGGGATGGAACTTCGTGCCGCGCTGACGGACGAGAATGTTGCCCGCGAGCACCTGCTGGCCGTCGGAGCGCTTTACCCCGAGGCGCTTCGCCTCGCTGTCTCTGCCGTTGTGCGACGAGCCCGTTCCTTTCTTATGAGCAAATAAACTGATGAAAATCATTTATTTATCCTCCTGATTGATGGTTACAGCGTGATCTTTTCGATCTTCACTGCGGTGAAAGGCTGACGATGGCCCTGTTTTTTGCGCTCGTTCTTCTTCGCCTTGTATTTGAAGACGATGATCTTTTTGAACTTGTCCTGCGCTTCGACCTTCGCGCTGACTTTGGCGTTCTTTACCTCTTCTCCGATTTTCACGCCGTCGTCCGCGGAGATCATCACGACGGGGAACTCCACTTCGGCGCCTACTTCCGCGTCGAGTTTTTCCACTTTGAGAACGTCGCCTTCGGAAACCTTATACTGCTTGCTTCCTGTTTCGATGATCGCGTACAAAATTTTTACCTCCTCTTTCCAGTCTCGCCGTTTGCAAGGCGGCGCAAAAAACGGTTTTTCGCGTTTTTCAGCGCGCTTAAAAAGCCCGCTCCGAGCGGCTCGGATTGTAGAATAACACAATCGGGCGCACATTGTCAAGCGATTTTTTCTCTGCGGGCGCATTTTTCGGGCATAATCTCCCTTTTTCCGCGCAAACTAAGGAAAAAGGAGAGCAATTATGGCTGACAATAAATCGGGAAGCGAACTTTTGGCGGAAATTTACAGAAATACCCATTACGCGTTGCAATCCATCTCCGACATCATGCCGGAAACGGAAGACGCGGAACTGATCGAACAACTCAAACAGATGCACGACGGCTACGAACGCATTTCGGGGAAGGCCGCACTGCTCGCAAAGGACGCGGGCCTCGAACTCAAGGAGCCTTCGCCCATCAAAAAGGTGATGATGTGGGGGTCGGTGAAACTCAACGCGCTCAAAGACAACACGCGCGCACACATTGCCGAAATGCTCACGCAGGGGACGGTGATGGGCATCACCGCGCTCGCGCGTTCGATCGGAGACAGCAAAGACTGCGCCGACGAGGACACGCTCGCCCTCGCGAACGAACTGCTCGATATGGAGCAGAAATACGAAAAAAAACTGAAAAGTTTTCTATGACCTCCTTGCGAAACGCGAGGTCGGAAAAGCCCCGCAGGGAAATTTTTCCCTGCGGGGCTTTTTTCGTTCAACCTCCTTCCGCGGCGACGATCTCCTTTCTGATCGCTTCGGCGGCAGATCTTGCCGCCTTCATGCTCTCTGCCTCGGCAAAGATGCGTATGACGGGCTCCGTGCCGGACGCGCGCACGACCAGCCGCGCGACCTTTTCGCGCTCTCTGTCGATCTTATCGCGCAAAAATTCGTCTCCGAGCAGGCGGACCTTGTCTTTGACGTGCACGCTCACGTTGTACTGCGGATAAAGTTTTACGTCCGCAAGTTTGGAAAGTTTTCTGCCGGCGATCAGTTCCGCCAGTTTTACGGACGTGAGGATGCCGTCGCCCGTCGTGGCGTAGTCGGACAGGATGACGTGCCCTGACTGTTCGCCGCCTACCTGCGCGCCGCTCTTCTGCATGGCCTCGGCGACGTATTTATCCCCGATATCCGTGCGGATCAGCCGTATGCCGAGAGCGGAAAGGGCGACTTCCGCGCCCGTGTTCGTGTGCGTGGTACCGACCACGACCTCGTTGCGCAGTTTTCCTCTCCGTTTGAGATCCTCTGCAAAAATATACAGGATCTTATCTCCGTCCACCACGTTGCCCTTTTCGTCGCACGCGATCAGCCTGTCGGCGTCTCCGTCGTATGAAAAGCCCGCGTCCGCGCCCGTCTCTTTGACCAGAGCGCGCACCCGTTCGGGGTGGAGCGCGCCGCAGCCCTCGTTGATGTCCGCGCCGCCCCTGCCGACGCCGCACACGGCAACTTTTGCGCCCAAACGGCGGAACACTTCGGGCGCAAAACAGCCCGCGGCGCCGTTGGCGCAGTCGAGCGCGAACGTCTTGCCCTTAAAACTTCCTTCCGCACAGCCGACAAGATAATCCACGTAATCTTCTCGGCGGGGCAAAGGCCGGTACCGCCCCAAAGAGAGCGGGCCGCAGAAGGCGTAATCGTTAAAGTAATGCTCGGCGCGCCTTTCCGACTTTTCGGAAAGTTTGCGCCCGTTCGCGTCGAACACCTTCAGACCGTTGAACCGCGCGGGGTTGTGCGACGCGCTGATCACGACGCCGAAATCCGCGCCCAGGCGGCGCACAAAATACGCCGTCGCCGCGGTCGGGATCACGCCGCCGTCGAACACGTCTCCGCCGCCCGCCGTGACCCCCGCCGCAACGGCGAGCATCAGCATGTCGGACGAAACGCGCGTATCTCTGCCGATGACGACTTTGGGATTCTGTTTGAGCCGCGAAAGGGAGTTGCCCAGCGCGAACGCCGTGCGGGAAGTGAGGTCTTCGTTCGCGACGCCGCGGATGCCGTCCGTTCCGAAAAAATTACCCATCTTTCCGTTCCTCCCCGCGGCAATACTTGTGCGCGAGGCGCGCGTTCTGTTCCTGGCGCACCCTGCCGATGACGAAAACGCCCTCTTCCACGTCTTTGGCGACCGTCGTGCCCGCGGCGACGAACGAGCCGTCTCCCACGCTTACGGGCGCGACCAGGTTGACGTTGCTGCCGATAAAACAGTCGTCCCCCACCGACGTGCGGTATTTGTTTTTTCCGTCATAATTGCAGAACACGACGCCGCACCCTACGTTGCAGCGCCTGCCGACGTCCGCATCCCCTATATAAGTAAGGTGGCTGACCTTCGTGCCCTCGCCGATCACTGCGTTTTTAATTTCTACAAAATCGCCGATGCGGCACCCCCTGCCGATCACGGCGCCCTTCCTCAGGTTTGCAAACGGCCCGACTTCCGCCCCTTCTCCCACAACGGCGCCCCGCACCACCGATGCGATGAGCCGCGCGCCTTCGCCGATCTGAGAATCCTCCACGATATTGTTGGGCAAAAGGACGGCGCCTTTTCCGATGACCGTTTTGCCCAACACGTGATTGTTTGGATAAATGACGACGCCCTCGCCGATGACGGCTTCCGAAGAGATCGTGACCGTTTCGGGCGACAGGATCTTTACGTTTTTCAAAGTCCTCCTCCTTAAAAAAGAAAAATCAGTACATAATATGCCGTACTGATCAAAAAGGACATTCCCGCCTGTTTCGGGGCAGATCTCTTTTATATATGCAAAACCCTCTGAAAAACAGATCCGGCGCGGAAAATTCCGCTCCGGATCTGTTTACAAGCCGCCCGTTTCATCTTTTTTGCGAACGCTCTCTGTATTTTTTTGGAGACATGCCCGTTTTGCGTTTGAATTCCGCGGAAAAGTAGAGCGGGTCGGAATATCCGCTCGAATACCCCACTTCCGCAACGGTCAGGTCGTTGCCCTTGAGCAATTCCTTCGCGCGGCGGAGGCGGCAGCCGTCGAGATATTCTTTCGGCCCCATGCCGAACCGCTCTTTGAACAGCCGGAAAAGGCGGGAGCGGCTGATGCCGACCATGTCCGCGATCTTTTCGACGCGGCAGTCGGAATCGTGAAATCCCGTGCGGATCAACTGCGCTGCGCGCTCCGCCGTCCCCGCGCGCGGCGCGCTCTGCGCGGGAAACTCGCGCACCAATTCCGCAAACAGGGAAAGGAGCGCCGCGCTCCCGTCCAGTTCGGAAGCGTCGGAACCGAATTTATCCACGAAACTCACAAAAATCGGATAAATTTTTTCCGCATCGAGCACGGGCGAGACGCGCACGTCGGCTGAAAAACCCGTTTGGGACAGCAGTTCGTCTACGGCGGAACCGTCAAAATCTGCCCAGATATAGCGCCAGGGGTGCGTTCCGTCCGCCCCGTAGGAAATATTTTCCCCTTTATAAACGAGAAAGATCTGTCCTGCGGATGCCTCGAAACGGCGGCCGAGATATTCGATCCATCCCTTTCCCGATACGATATAGTGAAAAATATAGGTGTTCCGTTCGTACGGGCCCACTTTATAGAGGGGCGCGCACTGCGATTCGTTGGACCAGACAAGTTTCAAAAAATCATTCATGCAACATTTTCCCATATTCCGACAACATTAAAATATTGTTTCGGACAATTTGTTATGCTATACTTATATCACAAAATTGACGGGAGGTCAACCGATGAAAATCAATAAACCGCCTATGGGGTGGAATTCCTGGAACACTTTTGCCGAAAATATCGACGAACAACTGATTTTGGACTCTGCGGACGCGCTCATCGAAAAGGGACTTTTGGACGCAGGATATAATTACGTCGTCATCGACGACTGCTGGGCTCTGCGCGAGCGCGGAAAGGACGGAAAAATCGTGCCCGACCCGAAAAAATTCCCGAACGGCATGAGATCTCTTGCGGACAAACTGCATGCCAAGGGACTGAAATTCGGCATGTATTCGTGCAGCGGCCTGATGACATGCGCGCAATACCCTTCCAGCCTGGACAGGGAGTGGATCGATGCGCAGTCGTTTGCGGAATGGGGCGTGGACTTTTTGAAATACGATTATTGCTACAGGCCCGCCAACAGAAAGGGAGAAGAATCGTACCGCGCGATGGGGCTTGCCCTTGCGAACAGCGGACGCGATATCCTGTTTTCCGCCTGCAGTTGGGGCGCGGACAAGACGCACGAATGGATCCGCACGACGGGCGCGGACATGTGGCGTTCCACGGGGGATATTTTCGATAACTGGAATTCGATCAAATCCCTCATCGAACAGCAGTTCGACAGGCTGCCTTTCGGCGGCAAGGGCTGCTTCAACGATATGGATATGCTCGTGATCGGCATGCACGGCAAAGGGCATGTGGGACTTGGCGGCTGCACCGAAACGGAGTACAAGACGCATTTCGCCGCGTGGTGCATGCTGCAGTCTCCCCTGATGATCGGCTGCGATTTGAGAAGCGCGGACGATTTTACGCTCAGCCTTCTGAAAAATTCCGTGCTGATCGGCATCGATCAGGACGAAAAATGCGCGCAGACTTACCGCCTCGGCGGCGACGAAGCGCCCGTTCTCGTGCGCGCGCTCGAAAACGGAGACGTGGCGATCGGGCTTTTCAACCTTGCGGACGGCGAAAAGCACGCATGGCTGACCCTTAACGACATCGGCATCGGCGTCAATTCGGGCAAAACGCTTGAACTGACCGACTGCTGGACAGGTGAAAAGAGCATCGTCAAAAACGGATACGTCGGATCGAGGCTCGCGCCCCACTCCAGCATCGTATACCGCGGCAAGATCGTGGACGCAAAGTGATGCCGCACTGCAAGAAATGCGGGCGGCCGCTCGAGCCGATCGAAATCGCGCTCACAAAAAAACTGATCAACCGCGCGAGCACGGAATATATGTGCCTTACCTGCCTTTCCGATTTTTTCAAGGTGAGCGAACAACTTTTGCTCGACAAGGCGGAAGAATTCAGAAAACAGGGCTGCGGACTGTTCACCTCGTTTCCGCAATAATGCGCAGCGCGCCGATATCCTGCAGCCCTTTATCCGAACCGCGGAAAATTCATGAAACTTAAAAAAACCGAGCGCCCCCGGAAAATCCCGGGGGCGCTTTTTTCGCCTGTTCTTTGCACTGCCGCACGGATCGGCCGTGCCGGTTTTTTTATTTTACATGAGCGCCCTGCCCGAGGAAGAATCGACTACGGTGAACAGTTCGACCATCCTGCCCGTCTTCGCGTCGACATAGGCGTAATATTCGCTGCCGCCGTGCGTGCCGTTGATCTCATAGGCGAGCGTTTCTTTGCCTTCCACGGGGATCATGGCGAGGCGCACCCCGTTCAGATCCATCCTGCGGGCAGCCGCGCGCTCGATCTTCGACTGCGAGACGGAGGGTTCGGGGATCGAACGCTTCGTGTGGTTCATCAGATACGCATTCGCTTCAAGCCCCGTTACGATGCCGCGCTCTTCGCAGACTTTGACTTTTACGAGGTCAGAGTAGCAGACCACGCCGCCCTGCACGTAAGCGAAGTTGATGTCGCACTGGACGCCGCCCTCGCTCACCCATACCGCCTCGAGGTGGCTGTACCCGAGTTTTTCGAGGAAGTTTTCCGCAATGCGGATACAGGCGTCCGCGTCATAATTTGCGGTGCTGCAGCCCTTATATCCGTCGAACAGAATGAGTTTTCCGCCCTGTTCGGTGATCTGGGCCAGATATTTGTCTCCCTTTTCCGTACCGATCATCACGTTGTAAACGGAAAATTCTTTGCGCTCCGTCTTGCCAGTGACTTTCAGATCGGAAATTTCGTAATCGGCAAACATTTCGCGGGCAAGTTCTTCCGCCTCTGCCTCGCCGATCTTGTCCAACCCCTCGATCGCCTTGCAGGAACGCACCTGTTCGGACGCTGCGAACGGCCCGTCATAGATCATTTTCGGCGTCTCGATCACGTTGTGCTCAAGTTCGGTCATCTTTTCGGTGAATCCGCCCTTTTTGAGGATCGCGTCTAGATTTTTGCCGTTCGATTCCCTGACGAGTTCGTCTACGGCGTACTTGATCTTATCCGTCGTCTCGTACATATACTCGATGACGGCTTCCTCCTCTTCGGTCAGTTCCTGACCCATGGCAAGTTTATTGAGCAGTTTTTTCGAATAATCCGCCACGCGGTTGACGTACGAAGTCAGATTTTCCGTATCGTGCGCGTCGACGGGGAAGGACTGCAGGCAGGCCTCCGCAAGTTCGCTCTCTACGAGCACGTCGGTGAGGATCTTCTGCATCTCGTAATTGCCCGTTGCCACGCGCGCCTTGGAAAGATTCGTGTCCAGATTATCCATCAGTTCGGACAACTGATAGACGCTGCTCTGATAACTGTTGTAAAGCCCGGCCTTTGCTTCCGTCAGGTCGAAATATCCGACCGTTACGATCGCGCCGAGCGCGAGCACCGCCACGCCGAGAGAGATGACCGAAGCCAGCCAGCCGCCGAACCCCGGCGTGCGGTCGTGGCGGTTCTGCTTTTTCTCCTCGCGGCGCGCATGGCGGGCGCGGCGCTCCTCTTCGCGCTGTTCGCGTTTTTCCATGGCCGCCGCGCGCTTTTTCTCCTGTTCGTCCCTGCGCGCGCGGGCCTTCTGCGCCTTTTCGCGCGCGATGCGGCGCTCGCGCTGTTCCGCCGTTTCGTTTTTGATCTTTTCCCTGCGGGCGGCGCGCTCTTCCCTGCGGATCCTTTCGGCTTCTTTCATTTCGGCCGCGCGCTTTTCCTTCTCTTTTTTTGCTTCGAGACGGGCCGCCTCGCGGTTCTCTTTCTTTTCCGCTTTCAGTTTTGCCGCCGCCAGTCTTTTTTCCGCGCGCATGTTTTCGCGCTCGATCTTCAGTTTCTGAAGGCGGGCCTTTTTGTCCGCCTCGCTTTCGCGCTCTTTGGCGGCGTGCACGTTTTCCTCGGCGGCTTTTACCTTTCTTGCCGCCGCTTTGCGCGCGCCGCCTCCCGCGGCCTCAGCCTGCATGCGCGCGGTGCGCGCATGCTTTTCCGCCGTGCCGCTCCTCTTTTCTTTTGCGATATTTTCCACTTTTTCCGCTCCGCTGGAAATATTCTTTTCTTCTTTCATATTCTCTCCTCCTTATATCGCAAAGACGTGCTTGCCGATGGTCGTGACCGTTTCTCTCGAAAAGATCCACGAACTCGTTGCCGTTACGGGATTATAATAGTACAGGCATCCGTACGTCGGATCCCATCCGTTCATCGCATCCTTTGCGGCGTTGATCGCCGTCTGGTTGGGCGTAAGATTGATCTGCCCGTCCGAAACTGCGGTAAACGCGCCCTTCTGATAGATGACGCCCGCGATCGTATTGGGGAAAGCGGAACTCTTTACGCGGTTCAAAACGACCGCGCCGACCGCCACCTGCCCTTCGTACACTTCGCCGCGCGCCTCGCCGTAGATACAGCGCGCGAGCAGATACACGTCGGAATCGGTATAACCGGATGCTCCCGAAGAGGAAGAGCCGCCGCCCGCCGCATTCGCCTGCGACATCATGCCCAGCGCGGCAAACGTGTTTTTGCCGACGATGCCGTCTACCGTAAGCCCGTTTTTGCGCTGGAAGTATTCCACCGCTTTTTTCGTCTGCGAACCGTAGATCCCGTCTACGCTGCCCGAATAATACCCCCAGCGTTTGAGTTTGGACTGCACCGTTTTCACGTCGCTGCCCGTGCTGCCCTTTTTGAGTACGGCCGCTTCCAGAGCCGCTTCGTATGCCGCCGGAGCGGATGCGTGCGACTCGCTGCGCAGGGTGAAGAACACGCCCGCCGAAACCGCGGCGGTCAGCGCCAGGGCCAGAACGCTCACTCTGATGAGTTTTTTCATTTTTCTCCTTTTCCTCCGATAAAACTTTTACATACATTTTTTCATCGGAGAGAAAGGTCTCAGTCCGAGAAAAAATTTCTGATGATTTCCCAGATGCGGGAACGATACTGCACGTTGTTTCCCGTCGCCTCGCCGGAAAAACACAGGGGCGGATAGATCACGCACCACCAGTTGTCTCCCTTGCCCGTCCCCAATTCCACGATCAGCGCGTCGTACACGCCCGCTTCGAGCGTGACGCCCTCGTAAACGCGGGTGGGAAACTCCTCTTCGCGCACAGACGCGCGCGCCGTATACGAAAAGCCGTTTTCGGCGAGAACTCCGTCCGCCACCTCTTCGATCTCGGGAAGCCTTGCCCTGAGCAGGGCGATCGCCTCCTCTTTATCGTCCGCGCTCGCCGCGACGGGCATGAGGAATTCCACGATCGCCTCTTTGACCTCGTATTTGACCGCCTGATCTTCCGCGGAATTGGAATTGGCGCGCACGTGCATGCGCAGATATTCCGGCTCGGGTGCGGGGGATTTTTGCGCCGTTACCGCAACCGTCAAAATTATTATGAATAATAAGCCGAAAAGTATACAATATTTTTTCATCGCTGCCTCCGGAAAAATGGATTACCCCTCCTTTATTGACAGGCAGGAAAGAATTTATACGTTCACCGTAAGACACCCCCCCCCCGCCGGACGGACGATTTCCGACGGGAACAAAAAAGGAGAGAAGATTTTCAAAGATCTTCTCTCCTTTTGAATGCCGGATAAATTATGATCGCTCACTCTGCTTGCTCATCCATCGTTTCCAGCAGAAAACTGACAGGCCGGAACCCGTCGTTGCAGGAAATCATCGCCGACCTTTTGTTCTTCATCCAACCGTCATATAAGTTCTCGCCGCCGTGCGCAAGCGCCATTACAAAAGCGGATATGCTTTCCCATGCGCTATCGCAAAAATCCTGCGGCTTTTTCCAGCCGTTGGCGATAAATATTTGCCCTTCTTGCATATCGCAAGCGTGCAGAATCGGATTTTCGTATTTTTCGATCAAGTCTTTATAGCACGCTGTTTTCATTACGGTGATTTTCACTTTTTTCATCGCGCACCCCTCCCGTAAAAACACGGTTTTACTTACCGTTATAAAAAACAAACAACTTAAAAAAACATCCGCGCGGCAGGACCGCGATCCTTTATTTTTTGGAAACGCGCCCGTTGCTTTTTCCGCCCCCGCACTTTTTTTTCAGCACGGCGCGGATGATGAAATAGATCGCGGCGAGCACCGCGCCCAATCCCACGAACACGAAGCCGTACCACCATCTCTCTTTCTGCGTCGCAAAAAGCAACACTGCGACGACCAGAAATAAAATTTCGATCACGATCAGGGGCGCCGTCAGCCCCGCGACCGCGTTGCGGTATTGCTCGTCCATCCAATTTCCCCCATCCTTTTTCTGCATTGCTTTCCTCCGTAAAATCCCCTTACATTGCGGCCGTCTTATAAAAATAGAAATACCTTTCGTCTTCGCCGCAGGGGCGCATGCCCGCCGCACGCAGCATGCGTTCGGAAGGGGCGTTTTCTTTGAAACACTTCGCCTCGATCTTTTCGAGACTGAGTTTTGCGAACCCGTATTCAAAAAGGCCTTCCACCGCCTCGCGCGCAAACCCTCTGCCCTGATACTCGCGCAGGATGCGCACGCCGACTTCCGCCTCTGCGCGGTAGCCGAAATTGTGCAGGACTGCCTCTCCGATCAGTTCGCCCCCGAAATAGACGCCCAGACGGATCTCGTCCTTCTTTTTGAAATCGGCGTATACGTCTTCGAGGAACCATGCGTCGGAGACGTCTTCGGGCGCGTCGTCGTGCCAATCGTAACCCCACCAGCGGTTGAGGTCGTCGTCCTTTGCAAGCCGAGCAAAGCGGGCGGCGTCCTTTTCGGGGATCTTTTTCAGCGTGAGCCGTTCGGTTTTGATGCGGGGAAACTGAGAGACGGTATCGATGGGCCGTTTGATGGCAAGGTTGTATTTATCTACGATCTCCGCGGGCAGATACTGCAGTTTCGACTTTCTCAGCCCGAGATCGCCCGCATCGTCTTCGCGGTTGATATAGCGGATCCCTTCGCCGCAGAACCTGCGCGCAAAAAACTGCGCGATCGCGGGATATGCGCCCTGATATCCGCGGAGCGCCTTTTCGATGACGACAATCATCATATCTCCGCAGATCTCCCCGACGGAGAGGGACACGATCTTGCCGCCCACGCGCACGTACGCCGAGACCATGCCGAGTTCTTCGATATGAGGCATGATCTCTTCGACCGCGCGCAGTTCCTCCTGCGCGGAAAAGGTGTCCTTTGCCAGTTGTACGGCGGAATATTCTTTGAGGAATCGGTAAATTTCCTCAAGGTCCTCTCTTTTATAATCGCAAAATTGATAATCGGGATAGTTTTTCAGAAATTTGTTCACGTGATTGCGCTGACCGCTGTATCTGCCGCCGGGATACGTTTTGAAATCTTCCGCAAGATACAGGTAGTCGCGCCAGCGGCGGGGATTGGAAACGTGCACGTCGCTCCCGTACCGCTCCACGAGCAGGGCGAGCCTGCTTTTCGGCACGTTGGTAAAATGAAGGCGCTCGCGGTTTTTGCGGCAATAGTCTTCCAGCGCTTCGAGCGCGCGCAATTCGCTCTCCTCGTCCCCCGTACGGGAAACGGGAAAGTGAAAATACGGCATGGTGATAAACTGTTCGCGCACGATCAGGCAATCCTCCGCGACCGCGAACCAGGCGTTCTGATGCCTGAACCACATGAACAGGAAGGATACCGAGTAGTTGCTGATGTGCGTTTTCTGCTTTTGAAAATAAGGGATCAGTGCGGGAATGTCTTCCCTTTCGAGTTTTTTGAATTGCATAAAGTCTGCCGATCAGATCGTTTTGCCGCATAAAGCGGTTTCCTTATTATACCACAAGCACGCTTTTTTATCAACCGAAACGCGCTTTGTACGGGGAATGTTTTCGGCGGGGTTTTGCGGCGCGAACAAAAAGGCGGCCTTCGGCAAAGTCGCAAAAGAAGCCCTCCCGTCCGCCGCCCGAACGTAAAAAACCGTAAACAAAAAGAAGGCAGGGCGCAAACTGCCCCGCCTTCCCATGCCGCAGGCTTACTCGGCCGTGCCTTTTGCCTGCGTTACTCCACCGATACGAGATCGGAGGAAAGGATCTCGTATTCGGACGTTTCCGTATCCTGACCGCTTTGCCGGATCTTAAAAGAGATCTTGTCCCCCGCGCGCAGGGTCAGAAGCAGATCTCCGATCTGGAAAGAACGGTCTATTTCGTGTTCCGTACCGTTAATGACGAAAGCCAGCACCTCGTCGCCGACCGCAAGCCCCATCTTTTCGGCGATAGAGCCCTCGGTCACCGCGCTCACCTCGAGCGTTTCCGTGATTTTACCCGAAGCGGTCTCCTCATCGTAAACGTATTTGCTGCTCGCGATGCTGACCGTGACCCCGAGCGTCGGGCGCGTGACGCCGGACGTTCCGCCGTTTCGGGAATTATAGATGATATTGTCCGCCCCTCCCTTGACGATAGAGACGGGGATCGCGTAGTTGACGTTCTGATCGCTGCCGTCCCCGGCGTTTGCGAGCCCGATCAGTTCGCCGTCTTCATTGAACACGCCGCCGCCGGAATTGCCCTCATACAGAGCGGTATCTATGCGCATGGAGCGGTATTGACGGGAAGTTCCGTCCACGCTGAGGGTGATATATTCGCTGTCGGCGCTGACGATGCCTTCGGTGACGCTCATCCCCTCGTCTTCGGGGTTGCCCACGGCGATCGCCGTTTCGCCCACCGAGTAACCGTCCGCAAGCGTGACGGCGCACATATCCTCGTTGACATTGAGCACGTCGTCCGTATCGGCGCGCAGGATCGCGATATCCAGCGATGCGGCGCCGCCCACGTAATCGCACAGGATCGCGTCGCTGCCGTATTCGATCACGTCGTAACCGTCCGAACCCTTTTCTCCCGAATTATAGGGAGAAGTCTGCGACCCGTATGCGTAAACGGCGATTTTTCTGGCGATGTTCGAACCGTTGTCCGCATTTGCGTTTTCATTGTAAACGACGTGGTAGTTGGTGACGAAATAGGTATAATCTTCGTCCATCTGATACACGACGCCCGCACCCGTGGAAACGGATACGCCCTTCGTCTGCTGCATGCCGCCCCAGCCGCCCGACAACGTGGTCGTCGTAAACTCCGTGTAGACGCGCACGCAGGAAAGGAGCGCTTTTGCGATGGTCGCGCTGTTATCTTCGGGGACGGAAACGGTCAGATATTTTTCAAGAAATTGTTCGTATGTAAGGTCTTCTCCGTATATTTCTTTGTATTCCTCGTAAAGATCTGCGGCGGAAACGGCGCCGTCTTCTCCGTCTTTGCCGTTTTTCACCGTAAAGGTAGAGGTCGTGCCGTCGGAATACGTGACGGTAAATTCGCTCTCCTCTCCGCTGCCGTCCGTCTGCGCGATCGACACGACGTACACTGCCCCGTTCTCCTGAGAAGAACAGCCCGCAAGAACGAGCGAAAGAGCCAAAACGAGCGTCAGAACAGCCAGAATAATGCGGTAGGTCCTTTTCATAAAACAAGCCCCCTGTTTTTGTTAATGATATTATATCACCCTTTTGTTAAAGTTTGCCCAAAATTATGATATCTTTATGAAAATTAAGGCGTTTTTTCGCCCCGCCTGTTCCGTTTTTCCGCCAATCTTTTGCCCGTTGACAGCAAAAAAGTTTTCGGCCGGACAAGACCGAAAACTTTTTGCGGCATTTTTTATTCCCCTGCCGACGGCTGCAAAAAGACATATTGCGCGCCGGAGAGCCATTGTCCCCTTTCAAATTCGCGGCCGCGCACGACCACGTAATCTTTGTAAACTTCCACAAAGAGCCCTTCGCTTCCCGCATATGCAGAGCCGGCGCCTTCGCCCTGCCAAAGATATCCGACGGACGCCGTATTGAAAAAATTCGCGTCTTTTCCTTCTCCGAACAGAGCGGGCTGCTCGCTTTCGAGATGCCAATGCGTGTGCCCCGTAAAGAGCGTCGCGTTCGGATAATTTTTCAGGACTCTGCGCAGCGCGGCGTCTTCGGAGTCGTTCAGCCCGTACCACGTCTGCCCGAGAGAGGTGAGCGAGCCGGAAACGGTGTTTTTCGGCGGCTGATGCAAAAAGATAAAAACGGCATCGTCCTTTCCCGCCTCTCTGAGTTGCTCTTCCAGCCAATTCAACTGCGCACTGCCCAGTTCGCAGCGGACGCCCACGGTATCGCTCGCTTTCACGGATCCGAGCACGATGAACTTTGTACCCTCTTTATCGACGGAATAATATGCCCTTTCGTTACCTGTATATGCGGCGAACAGAGTCAGCATTTCTTCATACGTCTGCCCCGTATAAGACTCGTGATTGCCGATCGCGTAATATATGTCCGGAACATTCTCCGGATATATGTTTGCGATAATGGATAACATTTCCTCGTATTCTTCGGCATATCCGTGATCGGTCATGTCCCCGACGACAAAGATCCCGGACGTGTCGGGCGAGATCTCCCGGATCTGGCGGAACGCCTCTTCCGTGCGGTCGTGCTGCGTCGGAGAAGCCGCGCCGCCCAGTTGGAAATCGCTGACCGCCTGAAATTCGTACAACTTTTCTGAACGCTCTGCGGCGGGCAGATCGAAGACCGCCGTGTCCAGCACGATCTCGTTGAAATATGATTCGACGACGATCTGTTCGGCCTCTCGGGGAACATACGTGTGTTCGGGAAGTTCATACAGATACTCCTCTTCGCCCGGCTGAAAAACCGCAAGGCCGGTGTACTCTTTCAGCGGCGCACCGCCGGCGCCCCAGGCCAATTTATATTCCGTCAGCCCGTCGCTTTCTTTCGGGTCGGAAAAAAATATTTTTCCTCCGCCCACTCCGTTCATGCCGGCATCCGGTTCATACGTAAGGTCCTGCACCGCGTATCCGCTTTCTTCCGGCGGTTCGGGGGAGGGCTTTTGCGGTTGCGCATTTCCGTTTCCGCCGCATGCCGACAAAAAAACGAGCCCGAACCCCAATGCCAGGGCGCATACGTCCGCCGCTTTTCTCTTCATCCTTTTTTCTCCTTTTTATTTTTATGATAGCACGACGAAAGCAAAACGCCATAACCGCATTGCTTTTTACCATAACAATTTTGCTTTTTGGAAAAAGAAAAAATTTTTTGACTTTTTATCCGAAAACCGAACCCGTTTTGATCAATATATTGTATAATAAAAGCGAACATAGGAGACAGAGGTAGCATAAATTGAAAATCTGCGGGATACAGAAGACAACTTTACTCGATTACCCGGGGCGCGTTGCCTGCACCGTGTTTTTGGGCGGATGCAATTTCCGCTGCCCCTTCTGCCAGAACGGGGAGATCCTGGACGGCGGAACGGAAGAAACGGACGAGGAAGAATTTTTTTCCTTCCTCAAAAAACGGAAGGGCATTCTCGACGGGGTCTGCGTTTCGGGAGGCGAGCCGCTCGTGCACAAAGACCTTCCCCTGTTTCTGGAAAAAATAAAGAAGATCGGCTACGATATAAAACTGGACACCAACGGCTCTTTTCCGGACGCGCTGAAAGCCCTTGTTTCGGAAAAACTGATCGACTACGTGGCGATGGACATCAAAAACGCGCCCGAACGCTACGAAAAAACGGCGGGCGCGACGTGCGATCTGCAAAAAATACGCGAGAGCGTCGGATTTTTGCTTTCGGACAAGATCGACTACGAATTCCGTACGACCGTCGTAAAGCAACTGCACCGCGCGGAGGACATGCTTTCCATCGCGAAGTGGATCAAAGGGGCGAAACGGTATTTTCTGCAGAATTTCAAAGACAGCGACGCCGTGCTGCAAAAGGGGCTTTCTCCCCTGTCCGACGAGGAATTGGAGGCCTTCAAGCGGTTCGTAAAGCCCTACGTTCCCTCCGTGCGCATCCGCGGCGAGAGCGGAAACTGAGCGCTTTTTTCCTGCCTTTATCCGTGAAACACACAATATATTGTGTTTCACGGAATTTTTTTGCCACAATATATTGACAAACGCATATACTCGTGCTATAATAGGTTTCACTTGACAAAAGAGACTGACCCGATAAGGGCGGAAAGGAGAGAAGAAATGTACAGTGTAATCAAGAGAGACGGGACGAACGCGGAATTTGACATCAAAAAGATCGCGGCGGCGATCACGAAGGCGTTCGAGGCGCAGGGAAAACAGTATCATCCGAGCGTGATCGACATGCTCGCCCTGAAGGTGACCTCGGACTTCGAGCCGAAGATCAAAGAGGGCAAAATTGCCGTGGAGGACATTCAGGACAGCGTGGAATCCGTGCTGATCCAGGCGGGCTATTCGGACGTGGCGAAGGCGTACATCCTTTACAGGCGCCAGCGCGAAAAGATCCGCAACATGAAATCTTCCATGCTCGACTACAAGGCGCTGGTGGACAGTTACGTGAAGGCGACCGACTGGAGGGTGAAGGAAAACTCCACCGTCACCTATTCGGTGGGCGGGCTGATCCTCTCCAACAGCGGGGCGATCACCGCAAATTACTGGCTTTCGGAGATCTACGACGACGAAGTGGCGAAGGCGCACCGCAATGCGGACATACACATCCACGATCTCTCCATGCTGACGGGTTACTGCGCGGGCTGGTCTTTGAAGCAACTCATCCAGGAGGGGCTGGGCGGCATCCCCGGCAAGATCACCTCGGCGCCGGCGAGCCACCTTGCGACCCTGTGCAACCAGATGGTCAACTTTTTGGGCATCATGCAGAACGAATGGGCGGGCGCGCAGGCCTT
>DXCO01000039.1 GCA_019115945.1 Candidatus Borkfalkia excrementavium
TTCATATTATTATTGAGAGGTGAGAAGAATGAAACCGATTACTGTAAGACGGATCGTCCTTGCCGCCGCGTCCTTCGTGTTGGCGCTGCTGTCCCTTTTAAGCCTGTGCTTTGTCGTAGGCAAAGCGGATCTCGGTTTGGGCGGTGCAGGCGGTAGCGCCGTGAGCGATCTGTTTTCGGACAGCGGATTTCATCTGCTGGGGGGAAACAGCAACGTTATCCTTAGTTTCGGGGCGACCTATGCCGATGAACTCAGGTGGCTGGAGATTCTATGTCAGATCCTCAACATTCTGATTTTGGCCGCGTCGATCTTGATGATCGCGGGCTCGGTTCTTTGGTTTTTCTTTAAAGAGAAGGAAAAACTCCTCAAAGTGATCGCGGTCCTTGCGCCGGTCGTCGGGCTCTTGTATCTGATTGAAGGCGTCCTGTTTTCTGTATATCTGAACTGGTATTTGAATTTGGGCAGTGTAAAGATCGTAACGGTCGCATACGTACCGCTGATCCTGATCGCCGTATTCGATGCGGCTTTCTGGGTGCTCAGGGCAAAAATCAAACGTCCCGTAACGGCGGAAGAGGTTGCGGCGGAAAGTTCCGACGGTTTCGCGGTATACGAGGCGACGGAAGAAGATTCGTACAAGGAAACCAAGCAGGAAAAAGCGGCAGTGAAGGCCAAGGCGCCCGCATACGTTTCCAAATATGCGCCCGACCGTTTCGAGGTCGCATCGCTCCAGTACCTGCGCGAGTTGAAAGCGCTGACGGACGAGGGCGTCCTGACGGAACAGGAGTTTACCGAAGAGAAAAAAAGATTTTTCAATCGCTGAAACTTTATAAAAAGAGCCGCGGCAATTTTTTGCCGCGGCTCTTTTGTTTTTATGTTTTGGTCCGAAATTGCGCGGGCGTTCTTTCCGAAACCGCCCGCTGCGCGCGGAAAAAGGTATACGGAAATTTACCTTACGGCAAGATCAGTCGCTGTTCTGGCGTTCTACCGTGACCACCGTATCCAGATTTTCTCCCAATAGGGTAACGCCGTCGCGGATGCGCTCGGTGATTTCCGCTTCGCTCAAAGGCGAATCGAAGGGGATCGCAACGTCGAAAACGAGGTTGGAATGCGTCTCTCCGCCGACCAGACGAAAATCGTGCACGGAAAAGGAGGGATCGATGGCGCGCACGATGCGCTCCGCCTCTTGCCGGTAGCGGTTGACTTTCGGGTCGTCGAGCACGAGCGGATCGATATGAACGGTCATAAAAATGCCCGTCCGTTCTTTGAAATCGCGCTCGATTTCGTCCGCAAGATCGTGCGCGGCCATAATGGGCATGTGCGCGTCCACCTCAACGTGCGCCGTGGCGTAGCGCTTGTCCTGTCCGTAGTCGTGCACGGTAAGATCGTGCAGGCCGACCACGCCTTCAAAGGACAAAATGCGCGCGCGGATCTCCTGCACCGTCTCTTTGTCGGGCGCTTTGCCGATCAGTTTGGAAACGGTGTTTTTGAAGATGGAAAACCCCGTAAAGGCGATAAAGAGCGCGACGGCGATGCCTGCATATCCGTCCAGTTCTGCGCCCGTTTCGTGGGAGATGATCTGGCACGCGAGCACCGCCAGCGTTGCGACCGCGTCGGACAGGCTGTCCGCAGCCGTCGCCTTCAACGCGTCGGAGGACAGTTTTTTCCCCAACGTGCGGTTAAAAAGGAACATCCACAACTTGACGGCCGCAGAAACGGCGAGCACGATCACGATCAGCAGGGAAAAATCGCTCTTTTCCGCAGAAAACAATTTTTCTACCGACTGGATCAAAAGTTCTGCCGCCACCACGAGCACGAGCATGGCGATGGCGAGCGCAGACACGGACTCCGCGCGCCTGTGGCCGAAGGGGTGTTCTTTGTCTGCCGGCTTTCCGCTCATGCGAAAGCCGATAAAGGAAACAGCGTTGCTTCCGCAGTCGGTCAGGTTGTTCAACCCGTCCGCCGTTACCGAGATCGCGCCGAAGATCGCGCCGACGGCAATTTTTCCTGCGGCAAGCAGCGTGTTCAGCACGATGCCGACGATGCCGGAAATTTTTCCGCAGCGTTCGCGCGTCTTTGCCGCGCTCTCATTTTTGTTTTTACGGATCAGAGATAAAGCGATCGGGCTGTTCATCCGTATCGTAAACCATCCTTATATGTTTTTTGTTTCCCGTCCGGCAAAAGACGGATGCAGAACGGCGCAGGGGAGGCCCCGCCTTCCGAACGAAAAAGGGGATCCGTATTTTTCGGCAAGACCTTTCTGTGTCATTTTGAGAAAGACGGGGAGTTTTACCCGGTTTATACTGATTTTTCTGTTTACAGCAATGTTTTCAGTTTGGAAATATCCGTGACCCACTCGTGGCGGCTGCGCTCTGCGTGCTCTCGGTTCGCCTGGCCGAGCGCGGCGTGGTATTCGCTCTGCGTCGCGCCGTTCACCTTCATGAAGTGCGCCTGCGCCTCTTTCTCTCTGCCCATAAGGGAGGTGCGCCCGATATGGATCACTTCGTGGCACGCGGGGCAGACGGCGATCACGTCTTCCAGTTTCTGAATATGTTTGTTATCGTCGTAACTCCAGATCTCGTGCGCTTCCAGCCTGCCCGCAGCCCCGCAGATGCAGCATCTGCCGCCCGCCCGCGCGTATGCGGCGCGGCGTATCCGATCCCATACTTCCTTGGGCAGAGCGCTCCGCAAGTTGGTATACCAGCATCCGTCGGGCACGAGCCCGAACCTGAGTTTATATTCTTTCATGGGCATTATTTTAGCACAAAAGCGCCCGCCGCGCAACTTTCGTAAGAAAAAGTATGCAAAATATTGTGGCTGACCCCTTGAAAAGCGGCATATTATGTGTTATAATGCGATCAAGGAGGAAATGATGTACCATGGAATATGAAAATGCGGCAAGATTTTTGAAAAGTTACAACCATATAGAGAATCAATTGAAAATTCTCTATAACGCGCGTCCGACGCAGAATTTTACCGATCTGGTCAAGCGCTGCACCGACCTGAATATCACGGTGCGGCGATACGAAAACGAACTGATCGATTACGGCAAACTGCGCAACGCCATCGTGCACCGCGCGGATGACGAAGAACTGTTTATCGCAAATCCCTGCGACAACGTCGTGGAGAATATCGCCTTTATCGAAAAGCAACTTTGCAATCCGCCCCGCCTGATCGACGCCATGAAGATCAGGAAGATTGCCACCGTGTTTGCAGACAAGCCGCTGCTTACCGCCGCGGAGGCGTTTGCGGAGACGTGGCAGAAGACCCTGCTGGTATACGATCACGGCAAAATGGCGGGTGTCCTGAACGCGTACGCGCTGTATGCGGAGATCGCCGTCCGCGCGAAAAGGGGCGAAAACGTGACGGAATTTCTGGAAAACACTCTCTGCGGCGAGATCCTCGATCCCGAAGAATTTGAAAATTACCGCATCATGAGCGCCGCGGCGACCGTCTATGACGTCTTTACCGCTTTCGAAGAAAAAAAGGGCCTTTTAGCCGTCATCATCACACAAAACGGCATTCTCGGGGAAAAGGCGATCAATATGGTGACGCCTGCCGATTTTCCGCGGATCAACCGGTTTTTAGAGGCGTATAACGTCAAGAGTTTTTGAGTGGCTGAAAAAAACTCTCAAAAAATTAAAAAAATTTTCAAAAAAGGTATTGACAAATCAAAATTCGGTGGTATAATAGGGGTACGAAATAAGAGAGCCGAAGTCGGGAACAAGCCCGAACGGGGGCGCTCGGCCGAAAGGAAGGGAGGTTTTTTCTGTAAGCGGAACGGATCGGAAACTCCGGAGCAAATTCTCGAGGACTTTATCCCGTAAAGATAAAGGGCGCGAAGGGGCGGACGAAAAGGACTGCAAGCGGATAAAAACGAACGGAAAATTCGGGTGCGCGTTCCGGCAAGGGTGAATTCCGCGGATTCATCTGCAGACGCCTATCTTCGTACGGGATGGCGGAAGATGCGGAATTGACCGAACGAAGTTCTTTTACGGCAGTGGGTTTATATCTGCATGCTCCGAAAGCAGTGCGCTTTCGGCCGAAAATTCAGGCGCGTAAGGAAAATAAAAGCACTTGTTCCGAAAAAGCGCGCATATTTGAGGCTTTGAGCGGATAAAAGGGGAAAATGACGATCCGTTAAAGGGAAAGCAAAATTTTTTCAAGGGGCGTTCTTTAACCGACAAGACGTCGCAAAAAGGGTTAAAAAGAGTAAGTCGCGTTCCAAAGAAAAAACTTTTCGGAATAAGCGGTTTGAAATGAGTATAAATGCCACAAAACGGGGCGGCGCGCGAAAGGCGCGCCGCCTTTTGTTTCTTTTATAAATCGTCGTGTGCAAATTCGCCGCGCGTATGCGGCATGCCGGGCAAGGGCGTGCCTTAAAGGCTTTTCGCCGCGTCAATCACGGCTTTCGCCGTGCTTTCGTCGTAAAAATCGACCGCTTTGCCGTACGTTGCCAAAAGTTGTGCGTCCTCGGGGGAAGGGTCTTTTTTGCGCTTCAGGTACTGCATGAGCATCGCCATCATCGTGCGGTGCCCGAATTTCAGTTTGCCGTAATCGATCCCGCCGCGCAGGCAGAACACGGGCGCATCTTTTGCGGCGGCGCACTTCTTTTCAAACAGCATGCGCGCTTCGTCGCGCGTTTTTTGTTTTGCGGGATCGGCCAGCCCGCATACAAACAGCACAAGGCGGGGCGCTTTCGCTTTTGCGATCTTTTTTGCCGTCCGTTTCCATCCGCAGATGCTCCCCGCGTATACGCCTCCGCCGAAAACGACCGTTTTGCCCGCAAGATCTGCGGTGCGCACCTCTTTTGCCGAAAGGGCGGGGCAGCCGAGCGCCGCCGCGATCGCGCGCGCGTATTTTTCCGTATTGCCGTAGTGAGATCCGTAAATCACGATGAAAGCGTGCATTTTTCTTTCTCCGCGTCCGCAAAGCGGACTTTTTTTATGATTATACCATATGTATTGCCCGCTGTAAAGGGGACAAGTCGTCATAAATTTGTAATAAATTTTTGTTCTGTCGGCCAACGGCCGCGCCGTTCGGCAAACGCTTGCCTTTCTGCGGAGGATAGGTTATAATGAAAGCGATTCAAACGATGGGAGGATTCTATGACGGAGAACATCCTCGAGGCAGAGGGGCTTATAAAGTCGTACGCGGAAGTACAGGCGGTCAAGGGGATCTCCTTTTCCGTTGCCCGCGGCAGCCTGTTTTCCTTTTTGGGAGAAAACGGGGCGGGAAAAAGCACGACGATCAACATCATCTGCGGGATCTTGCGGCAGGATGCGGGAAAAGTCGTTTTCGAGGGAAAAGACCTCGATGTTTTTGCGGCGGCGCTGCGCCCGAAAATCGGCGTGGTCTTTCAGTACAGCATACTCGACGATTTGCTGACCGTGCAAGACAATTTGACCGTCCGCGCCTCTTTTTATCGCTTGAAAGGGCGGGAATGGAATGCCCGCCTGGAGGAACTTTGCAAACTTTTCGACCTCAAAGGCCTGCTCGGCAGACAATTCGGAAAGTTGTCGGGAGGAGAACGCCGCAGGGTGGATATTGCGCGCGCATTGATCAACAGGCCGTCCATGCTGATCTTAGACGAGCCGACCACGGGGCTGGATCCGCAGACCCGCCGCGACGTCTGGCAGGTGTTGGGAGATCTTCGCCGCGAAGAGGGTACGACCGTTTTTCTTACGACGCACTATATGGAAGAAGCGGACGGGTCCGATCTCGTCGTGATCCTCGATCAGGGAAGCATTGCCGCACGGGGAACTCCGGCGGAATTGAAAAACAAATATACGCACGGCGTTTTGAAATTATACGGCGAGACGGCGTTTCTGACCGAAAGACTCAGATCTTTGGGCGTTTGTTTTAGCGAAGACGCGGGCGCGGTGCGCATCGCCGACGACCGGCCGGGGCTGGTGCAGGAACTTTTGCGGCAAGAAACGGAACTTTTCCGGGATTTCGAATATACAAAGGGAACGATGGACGACGTGTTTCTTGCCGTTACGGGCAAAACGCTGCAGGGAGGAAATATCGCATGAACGCGCTCCTTTGTATGACGGCCCGGAACCTGAAAATATTTTTGAAGGACAAAGCAAACATATTTTTCTCTCTGCTCGCGCCGCTGATCGTTCTCGCTCTCTATGTATTGTTTCTCGGGCGCGTGCAGGCGGACGGCATCAACGAATCGCTTGCCGCGGCGGGCGTTACGGGCGCGGAACAGTCCGTTCAGGCGTTCTGTGATGCGTGGATGCTTGTCGGCACGCTGGCAAGTTCCTGCATTACGGTGCCATTGTGTGCGTGCGGACTGATCGTGCAGGATAAAAAGCGCGGGATCGTAAAAGATTTTGCCGCGTCTGCCGTTTCCGGTTGGGTCGCGCCCCTGTCTTATTTTTTCTCCGTGATTGCGGCGGGGTTGGTCCTGTGTTTCGCCGTTTTTCTCCTGGGTCTCGGGTGGCTCGCGCTTTCCGGAAGTTGGTATCTGACCGTTGCAGACGTATTCGGCGCAATCGGCGTTCTCATCCTTTCGGTCGTCTGCTCTTCGGCGCTCTGCGTATTTATCGCCGGATTTCTGCGTTCGGAAGGGGCTTTTATGGGGCTGAACGTAATTTTCGGCACGGTTGTCGGGTTTCTGATCGGCGCGTATATGCCCGTCTCCATGTTTCCTGCCGGAATCCGATATTTTACCGCACTCATTCCGGGCAGTTATTCTGCCGGACTTTTCCGCAACCTTCTTATGGGCGGCGCGCTGGACAGTCTGGCGGAAATTGCGCCTGCAGAAGCGGTCGACAGTCTGGCGGAACAATTTTCATTTAACATCGATTTTTTCGGCAGAGATGTTGTTCCTCCCGTTATGGCTTTGGTGCTTGCGGGAATGGCTCTGCTCTTTATCGCGGTCATGGTGCTTTTCGGCTTTGTTTTTCCGGAGCAAAGGAAAAAACCAAAGAAAAATTTGTAAATCATATGCCTTTCGGGCGGGTATAAAGTCTGCCCGATCGAGTAAAATAAATGAGCGGCCCCGTTCGGCGGGGCGGAGGAATGGTTAAAATGGTCTATAAAAATATTGCGGAACTGATCGGTAAAACGCCCCTTCTGGAACTTTGCGGCTATGAAAAAAAATACGGCCTGAAGGCGAAACTTTACGCGAAACTCGAATATTTCAACCCCACGGGCAGCGTGAAGGACCGCGCCGCGCTCGCGATGCTCGAAGAGGCGGAAAAGAGCGGCGTTTTGAATGTAGATACGCTCGTGATCGAGCCCACGAGCGGAAACACGGGCATCGGCCTTGCAGCTATGTGCGCGGTAAAGGGGTACCGGCTTATCCTCACCATGCCCGAAACGATGAGCGTCGAACGCAGAAAAATGCTCGCCGCCTTCGGCGCCGAGATCGTTTTGACCGACGGCAAAAAGGGCATGCGCGGCGCGATCGAAAAGGCGGAAGAACTGCATGCGCAAAATCAAAACAGCATCATTGCGGGGCAGTTCGAAAACCCCGCCAACCCCGCCGCGCATTACGTGTCGACAGGCCCCGAGATCTGGCAGGACACCGAAGGCAGGGCGGATATTTTTGTCGCGGGCGTGGGCACGGGCGGAACGCTCGGCGGCACCGTAAAGTATCTGAAGGAAAAGAATCCTTCACTTTACGCCGTCGCCGTCGAGCCGTCGGGCTCTCCCGTGCTTTCGGGCGGCCAGGCCGGCCCCCACGGATTGCAGGGGATCGGGGCAGGGTTCGTGCCGAAAATTTTGGACGTGTCGCTGATCGACGAAATTGTCAAAGTAAACGAGGAAGACGCCTTTGCCGCAGGCAGGGAGATCGCAAAAACGGACGGCATTTTTGCAGGGATCTCCGCGGGCGCCGCGGTGCACGCGGCCGCCCTGCTCGCACGCCGCGCCGAAAACGAGGGAAAGGTCATCGTCGTCGTCATCCCCGATACGGGCGCGCGGTATCTTTCGACGGATCTGTTTCGGGCAGACTGAGGTGGCTGGAGAGCGGAAGGGGGATCGTTTGTCCCCCGAGAACGGAAAAAAGCGCGCGGCAAGGGGCAGTACCCGCGCGGAAAAACGCGAGCGGCGCGCCGCCCAATCGCTCGCCCGCTTCGAACGCGCGGCGGAAATTTTCCGCCTTCGCGGATTTTCGGAGAAGGACTGCACCGTCGGTCTGAAAAACGTCACCCTTCGCTCGCTTGCCGCGGTTTTGCCGCTGTTGGCGCTGTTTGTCTGTCTGTTCGTTTTTCTGCCGGCAAGGCATTTTTTGACCTTGCCGGGGGCGGCGGCTTTTTTCCCCTCCTGTATTCTGTCCGTACCCGTTCACGAGGCGTTGCACGCGCTCGTTTGGGCGTGCGTTTCCCGTTTTCGCGGCGGCATTTCTTTCGGCAGAGAGGGCGGTTTTTTTTACTGCGCGTGTTCGCGCCCGCTCCCGCGCCGGAAATACCTTGCAGGTACGCTGGCGCCCTTCCTCCTTCTCGCTCTCGCGCCCGCCGTTGTTTCCTTTTTTACGGGCCGGATCATGCTGTTCGCTTTTTCCGTGTTTAACCTGATCTCCGCTTCGGCGGATTGGTACGTGTTTTTGCGCGCCTTATCCGTGCGGGGCGTTTATCTCGATCATCCGACGCGGTGCGGATTTCATGCGTTTACTTCAAATTGTAATAATTAGTTTTTGTATGCTTACTTAATCTTTGAACGGCGCATAAAAATATTTCTTTGCGCCGTTCCACGGGAAACACAAAATTCATCATAAAACGACAAAATCCCCGAAAAACTTTCGGGGATTTTGCTTGCGCAATAAATTTAAACGGAAGAGGAGATGCGAAAATAAAAAACCGCCTCTTTGCGCGTGCGGCAAAAAGGCGGGAAAGGACAGAGGTAAAATCAGATAACGACGATGTTTTTGCGTTCGAACTGTTCTTTAACGTCCGCGGGGAAATTATCGTCGGCGATGAGCACGTCGATATCGTCGGGCGTGGCGAAGGTGTAGGGCATGATCTTGCCGATCTTTGAGGTGTCGAGCATCATATACACCATCTTTGCGCGGTCGAGAATGAATTTGAGCAGATCCGATTCCACCTGCGAGATGCAGGAAAAGCCCTGTTCGAAAGAGAATGCAGAGGCGGAAATGATGGCCAGTTCAAAATTCGTGTTTTCCAGAAAAACCCGGGTATAGGGGGATGCGGTGGAGAGGTTTTCTTTGATGAGCGAGCCGCCCACGAGCACGACTTCCGGTTGCTTTTTGTGCGCGAGTTCCTCCGCCACGGCGATGCCGTTCGTAAAGATATGGCAAGGCTGGTCGGGCAGTTCTTTGGCAAGGTACAGCGCGGTGGTCCCGCCGTCGAGGAAAATGCTCGCCCCCTCGTCGATCAGGGAGACCGCCTTTTTCGCGATCACTTTTTTTGCGTCGGTATTGATGGTGGACTTCTGCGCGTACGCCTCGCCCGAACGCTTTTGCACTTCAAGCACGGACATCGCCCCGCCCCGCACGCGGATCACCTTGTTTTCGTTTTCCAGTTCCACCAGGTCGCGCCGCAAAGTCATGTCCGAAACGTCGGGAAACAGCCTGCCCAATTCTTCCAGCGTCATCTTCCCGTTCTTTTCGATCAAAAGCGCGATCTCGTCTATTCTCGTCCTTTTCATCTTTGTTCACCCTCCGTTTCACATTTTATCGCCGTAATTATAACATATTGATCAGTTTTTAGCAAGAAAATTCACAAAAGATGTTTGAAATTTTCACGCGAATAAAAAAAATTTTTTTACGGCCCCGTAAAGCATTGAATTTTCCCCGAAATATAGTATAATATGTATAAACCACCGAACGGAAACGAAAAATGAGCGAACAATTTATTCAGGACTTAAACGAATATTTCAGCAAAAAGTACGCGGATTTCGATCTGATCTGTACGTCGCCCTCTTACGAGTCGGTCACGATCTCTATGCTTTTGCAGAACCGCAACCGCATCGAGGAAGGGGAACACATGACCAACGAGATGCGCAAGATCGCCTATCAGCCGAATGCGGAGCAGGTGCTCAAAGAGGTCAAGGAGCGTTATGTGGACAACAACTTTACCTTTTCTTTCCGCATCGCCCCTGTGAAACAGCGCCTGAAAGCGCTGTTCGGCTCGAAGAGCGTTTCCGGCAAACGGATCGCCGCGCTCATTTCCCGCTACGGAGAGGACCCGTCGGGCATGGCGGAAAAACTCGGCGTGTCGGAAGAGATCTGGCGCAATGTTCTGAAAAGCAATTACATTCCCGAAAAGGTCCTGATTTACAGGCTCACGCTCGCTTTGGGAATGTCTTTGGACGATAACCTTGAACTGATGGAGGTCTGCGGCGTTTCGTACGATTTCGCCGACGCGCGCGACGTGATCGTGCGGTATCTTGTGGATTACAGAATTTTCAATCCCGAAATGATCGCGGCGGCATTCGATGAATTCCGCATCCGCAGGCTGTTCGGCTGACCGGCCGTCCGGAACAATCGGGCGGCGGGTTTCATAGAATGGAAGTGCCGCACCGACAGTGCCGTCAAGGCATAATCCGCGGTCGGAGGAGGAAACATGTTCAAAAGGCTCAGGGCGGACATCAATGCGGCCAAGCGCAACGACCCCGCCGCCCGCAATAAATTTGAAATCTGGCTGACCTATTCGGGGGTGCATGCCCTTTCCTGGCATCGCTTCGCGAACAGGCTTTACAGGATGCACCTGAAACTGCTTGCGAGGATCGTCTCGCAGATGGCGAAATTCTTTACGGGCATCGAGATCCATCCCGCCGCAAAAATAGAGGGGGGCGTCTTCATCGACCACGGCATGGGCGTCGTCATCGGCGAAACGGCGGAGGTCAAAAGCGGCGTCGTCATTTATCAGGGCGTCACGCTCGGCGGTACGGGCAAAGAAAAGGGAAAGCGCCATCCCACCATCGAAAAGGACGTCATCATCTCCGCGGGCGCGAAAGTGCTCGGCGGGTTCACGGTGGGCGAAGGCGCCAAGATCGGCGCGGGCGCGGTCGTTCTCAAAGAGGTGCCGCCGCACGCTACCGTCGTGGGCGTACCCGCGCGCGTCGTGCGCATAAAGGGTGAAAAACCCGACCTTTCGCAGGAAAAACTCGACCCGAACGCGGAGGAGATCCGCGCGCTCAAATGCCGCATACATAAACTGGAAGCCGCGCTGGAAAAACTTACCGGCGAAAAGATAGAATGCACGCAGGAAGAACTTTTCCCGCTCCCCGTACAGGCCGGGGAAGGATCGGAGCAGGAGCCCGAACCGGCGGCGGAAGAAGCGCAGGAAGAAGAAAAGACCGAATAAAAGCAAATAACGGGCCTTCGGATACGTTTCCGGGGCCCCGTACATAGAGAAGAGGCAAAAAATGATCACATCCAAACAACTGAGAGACAAGTGGCTCTCTTTTTACGAGGGCAAAGGACACGTAAACATCGGGGCGGTTTCCCTGATCGGCGACGGCACGACGGGCGTCATGTTCAACGTCGCGGGGATGCAGCCGCTCATGCCCTATCTGTTGGGCAAGCCCCATCCCGCGGGCAAGCGCCTTTGCAACGTGCAGGGCTGCGTGCGCACCGTCGACATCGATTCCGTCGGAGATTCTACCCACTTTACCTTCTTCGAAATGATGGGCAACTGGTCGTTGGGCGATTATTTTAAAAAGGAAAAGACCGCCTGGACCTTCGAACTTCTGACGAAAGAGTTCGGGCTGGACAAGGATAAAATCTGCTCCACGGTGTTTGCAGGCAACGAATCCGCCCCGCGCGACGACGAAACGGCGGAATTGCTCGTTTCCCTCGGCATCAAAAGGGAAAACATTTTTTATCTGGACAAGTCCAACAACTGGTGGGAACTGGAGGGCACGGTCGGCACGCCCTGCGGCCCGGACAACGAGTGGTTTTATCCGCTGACGGACGAAGAGTGCGGCAGAAAGCCCTGCGATATCAACTGCCCCTGCGGGCGGTACGTCGAGATCGGCAACGACGTTTACATGCAGTATAAAAAGACGGAAACCGGCTACGTTCCCCTCGAAAACAAGAACGTGGATACGGGGTTCGGGCTCGACCGCATGCTCGCGTTCCTGAACGGGTTGACGGACGGATATAAGACGGATCTTTTCAGCGGCGCGATCGCGCATCTTGAAAAAGTTTCCGGAAAAAGATACGACGACGGCGGAGATGCCCGCAAGGCGATGCGCATCATCGCCGACCATACCCGTACGGCGGTCATGCTCATCGGCGACGTGAACGGGATCCTCCCTTCCAACACGGGGGCGGGGTATATCCTGCGCAGGCTCATGCGCCGCGCCATCCGCTATTGCAAGGCGCTGGAGATCGACAGCGCGGAACTTCTGAACGTGGCAAAGATCTTTATCGAAGACGTTTACGGCGAAGCATATCCGCTGCTTCCTCAAAAGGAAGAATACATTCTTTCCGAGATCGCGCGCGAGACGGAGAGGTTCGAGGCGACGCTGGAAAAGGGGATGAAGGAATTCGAAAAGACGGTCGCCGGCATCGAGCGCAAGAACGAATTCATGGCGAAACAGGATCCCGCATACGTCAAAGAGACGGCGATCGGCGGCAAACAGGCCTTCCGCCTGTACGATACGTACGGGTTCCCGCTCGAACTGACGGAAGAACTGGCGGCGGAGCGCGGGTATACCGTCGACGCGGCGGGCTTTGAACTCGCGTTCAAGGAGCATCAGGAAAAGAGCCACGCCGTGGCGGAGGGCCAGTTCAAAGGCGGCCTTTCGGATACGTCCGTCGCGACGACCCGCCTGCATACCGCGACGCACCTTCTCAACGCTGCGCTCAAACAGGTGCTCTCGCCCGACGTCAATCAGAAAGGAAGCAACATCACGCCCGAACGGCTGCGTTTCGATTTCAATTTCTCCCGTCCCATGACGGAGGAAGAGATCAGGGCGGTGGAAGATCTGGTCAACGAGAAGATCGGCGAAGATATTCCCGTCGTGTTCGAAGAGATGCCTTACGACCGCGCCCGGGAAGAAGGGATCGTCGGCGTGTTCGACAACAAATACGGAGACGTCGTCAAAACGTACAGCATCGGCACTTTTTCCCGCGAAATGTGCGGCGGCCCGCACGCGGAGCGGACGGGCGAACTGGGGCATTTCAGGATCGTCAAGGAGCAATCCTCCTCGAGCGGCGTGCGCCGCATAAAGGCGGTGCTCGAAGATGCGGGCACAAAAAACTGACCGGCATTCGGTAAAAACACGAAAATCATAGTAAAAAAATAATATCAGCGGGCGGCTGCCCGCGGGGGACAAAATTATGCAGAAAGTAAACTTTACGCTCAAAGGGATCCGCGGAGACGAAATGCGTTTCAATCTGAACAACATCCGTATTCCGAGGGACACCAAACTCGATCTGAAACCCGCCTTTTCCCGTCAGGTGCGCACGGCCACGGAAAACGAAAAGATCTTTTTCGTATCGCTGTCCATATCCATCGAAAGCACGGCGGACATGCCCAAGCCCTTCAATCTTGTCGCCAAGATCACGGGCGTTTTCGAGGCGGACGCAACCACGGACGAAGAGAAAAAAGCCTTCACCATAGAGGCGACGAACGTGCTCTATCCCTATCTGAGGAGTGCGGTCACCTCCCTTACGGCGGCGGCGTTTACCGCGCCTTTGGTCCTTCCCGTCGTCAACGGCGGCATTTTCCCCGAGGACAGGGAAGAGAACGGCGGCTACGTCAGTTGACGTGCGTGAAATCTTTGTGAAATGCCCGAAGTGTTGTAAACTATTTGACAAACCGGTAAAAAATTTGGTAAAATTTATTCAATATCGATTTGCCTTTCGAGGTGACGCATGAACAGGGAACAGATCAAAGAATTTTTACCGCACAGAGAGCCGATGCTCCTTTTGGACGAAGTGGAAGTGAACGAAAAGGGAGAAGCGGTCGGCAGATATACCGTCAGGGGAGACGAATTCTTTTTGCAGGGGCATTTCCCCGGCAATCCCATCGTGCCCGGCGTCATTCAGTGCGAAATGATCGCCCAGACGGCCGTGGCCCTTCTTCCCGACAGCAAGGGAAAAACGCCCCTGTACACGGGGCTGAACAACGTGAAATTCAAAAATCCGCTCCTGCCCGGAGACACCGCCGAGATGACGGTGTCCGTCACGGCGCGGCGCGGGATTTTCTGCTTTGCGAAAGGGGCGCTGCGTTCAGGCGGAAAACTTTGCACGAGCGCGGAATTTTCTTTCGCAATGCTTCCGAAAACGGAGGACGGGGCAGAAAAGGGCTGATGGAGTGTTGACAAATTGCCGAATACGTCCGCAAAAACGCGGGCGTATTTTGTTGAAACGGCCGGTTTTTTCGGCCGCAGACCGCCCGATTTCGCAACAAACGGAAAAAAGGCTTGACGAAAAGGGCGCAAGTATTTATAATGATTCATTAGAAGGTTACGCGTATGTCATTTTATATTGCGGGCACGGGAAGCGCGCTTCCCGAAAAAGTTGTTTCCAACGACGATCTTGCCCAATTTCTCGATACATCCGACGAGTGGATCTATACCCGTACGGGCATCAAACGCCGCCATGTGCTGACGGACGAACGGCTTGCGGATCTTGCAATCTTGTCAGCAAAGCGTGCGCTGGAAGACGCGCAGGTCTCGGCGGATGAGGTCGGGCTGATCCTCTGCGCCACCATGCGCGGCGATACGTTCACGCCGTCGTTGGCGTGCGCGATCGGCGAAGCGATCGGTTCGCACGCGCCCGCGTTCGATCTGAATGCCGCATGCGTCGGCGCGCTCTACTGTATGGAGGTTGCGGACGCCTTTATTTCGACGGGCAGGGCGGATACCGTGCTGATCGTCGGCGCGGAGGCGATGAGCAAACTTGTCGACTGGGAAGACAGGGCAAGTTGCGTCCTGTTCGGAGACGGCTCGGGCGCGATGGTCCTGAAAAAGGGAACGGGCAGGCTTTCCGCGATCCTTTCCACCGATCCGGATACGCATACCATCCGTATGCCGAATATAGAGGGGATCAACAGCCCTTACAACAAAAACCCGCAGGAAAAACTTGCCATGCACATGGACGGCGGCGAAGTGTATAAATTTGCCGTGAACGCCATGGGCCACTGCATCGAAGAGGTCTGCCGCCGCGCAAATCTTACGCCCGCGGAGATTGATTGGTATCTGCCGCACCAGGCGAATGCGCGCATCATCGAGGCGAGCCGCAAAAAGTTCAAGATCGACAAGAGCAAAGTTCTTCTGAATATTTCCGAGTACGGCAATATGAGCGCGACGTCCGTCGTCGTCCTTTTGGACGAATACGCCAGAAAGGGAACGTTCAAGAAGGGAGACAGACTTCTGTTCGTCGCTTTCGGCGGCGGGCTTACGAGCGGCGCCGTGATCGTCGAATGGAACAAATAATATCGAACACACTGAATAGAGATATATAAAAAATTGAAAAGGAGAAACAAAATTATGGAAACATTGGAAAAATTGAAGGAAATTCTCAGCGAGTGCAAGGGCGAAGACCTCGATATCACGCCCGAAACCACATTTGACGAACTCGATTTCGACTCCCTCGACAAAGTGGATATCGTCATGCAGATCGAAGAGGCGTACGACATCTCTTTGGGCGACAACATGCAGCTTTCCACCGTGGGCGAACTCGTCGCGAAGATCGACGAAGCGGTCGCGAATAAGTAATCGAAAGTTTCGGGCATAAGTATGCAGACGAAACTGACGAAACTGCTCGGTATCGAGCACCCGATCATTCAGGGCGGAATGGCGTGGATCGCGGACGCTTCCCTGGCGAGCGCTGTATCCAACGCGGGCGGTCTTGGCATCATTTCCGCCATGAACGCCGACGCCGATTGGGTCAGAAACGAAATAAAAAAATGCCGCACGCTGACGGATAAGCCGTTCGGCGTGAATATCATGCTCATGAGCCCTCATGTCGAAGAGGTCGCCAAGATGGTCGCCGAAGAAAAGGTTCCCGTCGTCACGACGGGTGCGGGCAATCCGTCGCGCTTCGTCAAGGCGTGGAAAGAGGCGGGGATCGTCATCATCCCCGTCGTGGCGAGCACGGCGCTTGCAAAAATGGTCGAGCGCGCGGGCGTGGACGCTGTGATCGCCGAGGGCGGCGAGAGCGGCGGACACGTGGGCGATCTTACCACGATGGCGCTCGTGCCGCAGGTCGTCGACGCCGTCAAGATCCCCGTCATCGCGGCGGGCGGCATCGGAGACGGCAGAGGCGTCGTCGCCGCGTTCGCGTTGGGCGCCTGCGGCGTACAGATGGGCACGCGCTTTCTCGTTGCGGACGAATGCACCGTATCTGAAGAATACAAAAAGAAGGTGCTTGCCGCAAAGGATATTTCGACCATGGTCACGGGCAGACGGCTCGGCCATCCCGTCCGCGCCATCAAAAACGCATACATGAACAATTACGCCAAATTGGAGGCGGATTCCAATGTACCCGACGAAACGCTGGAGCAGTTCGGCGTGGGTTCGCTTCGAAAGGCGGCCAAAGAGGGCAATGCGGACGAGGGCTGCTTCCTTGCGGGGCAGATCGCCGGCATGGTCAGCAAACGCCAGAGCGCAAAGGAGATCGTCGGCGAAGTCATGGCGCAGGCGGATAAGATGATGGAGGGCGTGCAGTGGGACGTGTAGCCTTCCTATTTGCCGGTCAGGGCGCGCAGGTGCCCGGCATGGCGGGAGACGTCGCACATCTCCCCAAGGTAAAAAAACTGTTCGATCTTGCCGACGGCATCCGCCCCGGCATTGTCGATAAAATGCTTTCGGGCACGCAGGAAGAGTTGAACAGAACGCTCCTGACGCAGCCGACGATGTTTTTGGCAGACCTCGCCTACGCATACGCGAAGGAAGAGGAGTTTGGCGCGCCCGAGTGCGTATGCGGGTTCTCCGTGGGCGAAGTGCCCGCGCTCTGTTTTGCGGGAGCATTGTCCGAAAAAGACGCCTTTTCCGCGATCGTAAAACGCGCGGAACTGATGGAGGCGTACACACAGCGCGTACAGGGCTGCATGATCGCCGTGGTCAAACTGCCGCGCGATCAGGTCGAAGCGCTGTGCGACGGCGTTTCTTCCCACCCCGCGAACTATAACGGCGCGTTGCAGACGGTCGTGGCCTGCCGCGCGAGCGCGGAGCAGGAATTTACGGAAAAAGTCAAGGCCGCGGGCGGCAGAGCGATGAAACTTCGCGTATCGGGCATGTTCCATTGCCCCGAACTTGCGCCCGAAGCGGAAGAATTTGAAAAATATCTGCGCACGCTCGAATTCGGCAGCCCGCGTATGGACGTATACGCCAACCTGACCGCAAAGCCGTACGAAGGAGATTTTGCATCGACGCTCGCAATGCAGATGCGTTCGCCCGTCCGCTTTACGGAGACGGTCGCGGCGATGAAAACGCGCGGGATCGACACCTTTGTCGAAGTCGGGCCGGGCAAAGTCCTGACGGGGCTGGTACAGAGAGGATAACCGATTCGCGAAAAAGGGTTAAGCGAATAAAACTTTTTCGCGGAATTGAGGACTGCCCCGGGTACGCGGCAAAACCGCTGACCGCCGGAGTTTTCCTCTCCGTGCAATATTTCAGTGCATGTTTATTGTTGAATTTGCGCGGCTTCACCTTTTCTGCAAAAGCAAAAGTATTTGCAAATGAGGGTGCGCTGACGCAAAAGCGCCCCAAGTTGCCGCAACGGGTTATCCGCTTTTGCATAAATATCCGCATGCGGCCGCTTCACAAAATCGGCAGGTTGCCGGGATTTTCGTGAATAAGGAGTTTTTATGGATAAAAGAGTCGCCCTGATTACGGGCGCGGGGAGAGGCATCGGAGCAAAGATCGCGCTTGCCCTCGCCGCAGACAATACGGATATTGCAGTCGTGGATTACGGCGAAGAATCCGCCGCGAAAGAGACGCTTGACGCGCTTGCGGCGGCGGGCGTCACGGCGCGCTATTACCGCTGCGACGTTTCCGATTTTTCCGCGACGAAAGAGGTCGTGGACCAGATTCTGAAAGATTTCGGCAGGATCGATATACTCGTCAACAACGCGGGCATCACCGCGGATAAACTGATCATGCGCATGGACGAGGCGGATTGGGACAGAGTGCTGTCCATCAATCTGAAGGGCTGTTTCAATATGATCAAGCACGTTACCCCGTTTATGATGCGCAAGCGGTTCGGCAGGATCGTATCCGTCAGTTCCGTCGTGGGGCTGATGGGCAATGCGGGGCAGGCGAATTACGCCGCTTCCAAAGCGGGCATCGTGGGGCTGACGAAATCCGTCGCCAAAGAATTCGGTTCCCGCAACATTACGGCAAACGCCGTCGCGCCCGGGTTCATCCGCACCGCCATGACGGATGCGCTCACGGAAGAACAGAAAAAAGAAATGTATAAACTTATTCCGCTCGGCTCTCTCGGCGAGACGGACGACGTCGCAAACGCGGTCAGGTTTCTCGTTTCCGATGCGGCCCGCTATATCACGGGCGTCGTTCTCAAAGTGGACGGCGGGATGTATATATAAGCAGACCGGACGAAATTTCCGAACGGGATGAAAGGCGGCCGCAGGGCGCTGTTTCAAGGCGTCTGAAGATCACGGAAAACAGGGAACGGCGGTTGCCGTCTCTTCCGTGAAAAAAGAGGAGTTTTTATGAATAGAAGAGTTGTTGTAACGGGGCTCGGTGCGGTAACGCCGCTCGGGAACGACGTGAAAACCACTTGGGAAAATATGGTCCGGGGCGTCAACGGGATCGATACGGTCACGAAATTCGACGCTTCCGAATATAAATGCACTTTTGCGGGCGAGGTGCGCGGATTCGATCCCGTGCTGTATATGCCCAAGGGCGAAGTGCGCAAAAGCGATCTGTATACCCAATACGCGCTCGCCGCGGCGGCGCAGGCGTACGATGACAGCGGTTTTACGATCGACACGATCGCGCCCGAAAGATTCGGCGTTTATATCGGTTCGGGGATCGGCGGCATACAGACGCTGATCACCGAGCACGAAAAATTTATGGAGAAGGGCCCCGGCAGGGTCTCTCCCTTCTTCGTTCCCATGATGATCTCCAATATGGCGTCGGGTACGGTCGCCGTCAAATACAACGCGCAGGGGCCGAACGTCGGCATCGTGACCGCCTGTGCGACCTCTACCAACAGCATCGGCGAGGCGTTCCGCGCGATCAAACACGGTTATGCGGACGCCATGCTCGCGGGCGGCAGCGAAGCGGCGATCACGCCCATGTGTTTTGCGGGATTTATCAGTTGTCAGGCCCTTTCGCAGGCTGCGGATAAAGACCGCGCGTCCATTCCTTTCGACAAAGAGCGCAGCGGTTTTGTCATGGGCGAAGGCGGAGCGGTCATGATGCTGGAAGAATACGAACACGCGAAAGCGCGCGGGGCAAAGATCTATGCGGAGATCGTCGGCTACGGCTGCACGAACGACGCATATCATATGACCGCGCCCAATCCCGAAGCGATCGCGTCTTCCCGCGCCGTCGAACTTGCGGCGAAGGAAGGACAGGTCGACGTATCGAAGGGCGTGTACGTCAATGCGCACGGCACGGGAACCCCCCTGAACGATAAGACGGAAACGCTCGCGCTCAAGCGCGCATTCGGGCAGGACGCTTATAAACTGCACGTCTCTTCCACCAAGTCCATGACGGGGCATATGCTGGGAGCCGCGGGCGGCGTCGAGGCGATCGCGTCCGTTCTCGCCCTGTGCGACGGCGTGATCCCGCCCACCATCAATTACAAGGTCAAAGACGAGGAATGCGACCTCGACATCACCCCCAATCAGGCGCGCGAGGCGGACGTCGCGTTTGCGCTGTCCACGTCGCTCGGGTTCGGGGGGCATAACGGCTGTCTCGCATTCCGAAAAATATAACGGCAAAAACGGCGCGTTTGTTATGATAGATCGTAATAAACGTGCTTTTTTGAACGGACGGTCTCAAAAAGGAGAACGAAATGGAAAAGAAAAAAATTACTGAACTGATAGAAATTTTCAAAGAGAGCGGCCTTTCGTCGATGGAGTTTTCCGAAACGGCGGGGGATAAAAGTTTTTCGCTGAAACTGGAAAACGGAGCGGGGCAGCCGATCGCATATTCCCCGCTACCCGTCAGGGAAGCCGTCGCGGAGGCGCCCATTCCCGCGCCCGAGGACGTGAAGGACTACAACAAATACCGCGATATCCGCTCGCCCATGGTCGGGATTTTTTATGCCGCGCCCAGCCCCGAAGCGGAACCCTTCGTAAAAGTGGGGCAGAAAGTGAAAAAGGGGGATACCCTCTGCATCATCGAGGCGATGAAACTGATGAACGACGTCGTTGCCGAGGAGAGCGGAGAGATCGTCGAAATCTGCGCGGAAAACGGCGCCCTGGTCGAGTTCGGTCAGGTACTCTTCAAAATATTCTGACCGTGATCGGGGGAGCATAGGCACCCCGCGCCGCGTTTGCGGCGCAACAGCGGCAAAGGACAGGTAAAAAATGTTCAGCAAAATCCTGATCGCAAACCGCGGAGAGATCGCGGTGCGCATTATCCGCGCCTGCAACGAAATGGGCATCGAGACGGTGGCCGTCTATTCCGAGGCGGACGCCGAAGCCCTGCACGTGAGCCTTGCGGATGAAAGTTACTGCATAGGACCCGCCCTGTTGAAGGACAGTTACCTCAACATGACCGCCATCATAGACGTGGCGATCGCGACGGGCTGTCAGGCGATCCACCCCGGATACGGGCTTTTGAGCGAAAATCCGAGGTTTGCGGAACTGTGCGAAAAGTGCAACATAAAATTTATCGGCCCTCATTTTTCCGTCATTGCGAAAATGGGGGATAAAGACGAGGCCCGGCGCACCATGAAGGCGGCGGGCGTGCCCGTCGTTCCCGGGCTTGACGAGATCACGGACGTGGCGGAAGCGAAAAAGTTTGCGTCCGAAATCGGGTATCCCGTCATCATAAAGGCGAGCGCGGGCGGCGGCGGAAAGGGGATCCGGATCGTCTATAAAGAAGAGGACTTTGAAAGCGCCCTCGAAACGGCCTCGGCCGAGGCAAAAAATGCCTTCGGCAACGGCAAATGCTATCTTGAAAAATACCTTACCGACGTCAAACACGTAGAAATGCAGATCGTTGCGGACGAACAGGGGAACGTCGTCTGCCTCGGCGAGCGCGACTGCTCCATGCAGCGCAGGAATCAGAAACTTATCGAAGAGAGCCCGTGCGTCGTTCTCCCGCCCGAAGTGCGCGAGGAGATGATGCGCTGTGCGGTCCTCGCCGCAAAGGCGGTCAAATACACAAATCTGGGCACCATCGAATTTTTGTTGGATAAGAACAATAAATTCTATTTCATGGAAATGAATACCCGTCTGCAGGTGGAGCACCCCGTCACCGAATACGTCACGGGGATCGACGTCGTAAAGTGGCAGATCCGCATCGCCGCGGGGTTGGAATTCAATTTTAAGCAAGAGGATATCCGCATGCGCGGCTGCGCGATCGAATGCCGCATCAATTCGGAAGACGCGCGCAGCAATTTCCGCCCCAGTTGCGGCAGGATCACCCTTCTGCACATTCCGGGCGGGCCGTGGGTCCGGTTCGATACCGCCATCTACCAGGATTATATGATCCCTCCCTATTACGACAGCATGATCGGCAAACTGATCGTGTACGCGCACGACAGGACGGAGGCGATCCGCAAAATGCAGGCGGCGCTGTGCGAACTGGTCATCGAGGGCGTGCAGACGAATGCGGAACTTTCCAGCGATATTCTCGCGCAGCCCGAGTTCAAAGACGGTACTTACTGTACGAATTTTTTGGATAAATTCTTAAAAAATTACAAATAATCGGTTGTCGGCGGGGGTTATTGAAAGGCCGCATCCGGCGCGTTTGTTTGCGCGCCGATGTGCCCGTATGCCCGCCGCGTATGCGAAGGTCGTTATGTTTACGGAGTAAACGGAAATGAAATTCGATTTCAGAAAATTCTTTTTCAAAAAGCCGAAAAACGAACTGGAAGGTTCGGAAAACGGCGTTCGGACGCCCGAAAGTCAGTTTCAGGATGCGTCCATACCCGAAAAACTTGCCGAAAAGTGCGAAAAGTGCGGGCAGATCGTCCTGTCGGACGAATTTGCCGCAAATTTCGGGGTTTGCCCCAAGTGCGGGCATTATCGCAAACTGGACGCCCGCGCCCGCATTTCCATGTGCGCGGATGCGGATACCTTTGAAGAACTTTTTGCGGAAGAGGAGGGGGGGAATCCCCTGAATTTTCCGGGTTATGACGAAAAATTGCAGAGTCTTAGGGAAAAAACGGGAGAAAAAGAGGGCGTCGTCTGCGGCATTGCAAAGATCGGCGGTGTCCGCTGCGCTCTGTTTTCCATGGATTACCGCTTTATGATGGGCAGCATGGGGCATACCGTCGGAGAAAAGATCGCAAAGACTTTTGAATACGCCACGGAGCATGCCCTTCCCGTCGTCGGGTTTGTTCTGAGCGGCGGCGCGCGCATGCACGAGGGGATCATTTCCCTCATGCAGATGGCAAAAACTTCCGCAGCGGTCGCAAAGCACGGCGAAGCGGGGCTTTTGTATATTTCCGTTCTCACCGATCCCACAACGGGCGGCGTTTCCGCCTCTTTTGCGTTTGAAGCGGATATCATTATGGCGGAAAAGGGCGCGCTGATCGGCTTTGCCGGACCGCGCGTCATCGAACAGACCATCCGCCAGACCCTGCCCGAGGGATTCCAGCGTGCGGAATTCATACAGGAAAAGGGCTTTGCCGACCTGATCGTGGAAAGGAAGGAAATGAAAGACAAACTTGCCCTTCTGTTGAAAATGCACTGCGCGGAGGTGTTGGCATGAACGCTTACGAGATCGTTTTGAAAAGCCGCGAAAAGGGCAGGCCGACCGCCCTGAAATATATCGGATCGATCGTTGAAAATTTTATCGAACTGCACGGAGACAGGCGCTTTGCCGACGATAAGGCAATCGTTGCGGGCATCGGCACGATTTCAGGCATGCCCGTTACAGTCATCGGCATCGAAAAGGGGAGCGACACGCACGATAAGATCGCGCACAATTTCGGCTGCGCGCATCCGGAAGGTTACAGAAAGGCGGTCCGCCTGATGAAAGAGGCGGAAAAATTTCATCGCCCCGTACTCTGTTTTGTCGATACGTCGGGCGCATACTGCGGCATCGGCGCGGAAGAGCGCGGCCAGAGCGAGGCGATCGCCATGAGCATACTCGACATGATCCGCCTGAAAACGCCTACGCTTACCGTCATCATCGGCGAGGGCGGCAGCGGCGGCGCGCTCGGGCTTTCCGCCGCGGACGAAGTCTGGATCACGGAGACCTCCACCTATTCGGTCATTTCTCCCGAAGGGTGCGCGTCTATCCTCTGGAAGGACAGTTCGAAGGTCGCCGAGGCTTCCGAGTGCCTGAAACTGACGGCGAACGATCTCCTTTCGCTGGGCGCGGCAGAGCGTGTGCTCGCCGAAGACGGTTTTTCCGATTCGTTTTTTGCGGGGCTGAAAGGGGAAATTTACGAATTTTTCAAAGAAAAGATGAAAATTCCGCCCGAACAACTGGCGGAAGAGAGATATCGCCGCTTCCGCAAATTCTGAAAACGGAAACCGGAAACATGAATGAGAAAACAGGAGGAGAGATATGATCGCTGTCGTGACCGATTCTTCGGTCGGCTACTCTTCGGCGGAAATCGCCGACAGGGGAATCGTGCGGGTGGTGCCGCTCAATTACGAGATCGGGGGAAAAACGTATGAAGAAAAGGCTTCGGACAAAAACGGGACCTTCCTTCCCGCCCTCGCCTCGTCTGTATGCAAAACGGCGCAGCCGACGCTGAACAATTTTATCAGAACATTTTCTTCGCTCGTCGAAAAGGGGTGCGACGTCATCTGCATCGTGCTGAGCGCCTCTCTGTCAGGCACCTATTCGTCGGCAAAATTTGCCGCCTCTCAGGTGGGGGGCAAAATTTACGTGCTCGATTCGCGCACCATCGGCGACGCGATGCACCTTCTCGTGGACGAGGCCGTCAATCTTGTAAAGGCGGGCATCGGGTTTGACCGCGCCGTGGAGATGCTGGAAGAGTTAAAGAGCAAGATCGGCATCGTGTTTTCAGTGGAAACGCTCGAAAACATCGTGCGCGGCGGCAGGCTGAACACGAACAAGGCAAAAACGAATCTGAATTTCCGCCCCGTGTTCGAATTGAAGGCAAAAATCCTTTTCAAGGGCAATTACCGCGGGCCGCGCGAACGGCTGGAAGAGATGATCTCTCTCATCCCCGAAGGCGTGCGGCGCATCATCGTGAGCCGCTGCGGAGAATCGACGGACGTGTCCGCGCTCACGGCCATGCTCAAAGAACGGTTTCCCGCCGTGTATATACACCAGCGCGTCGTCGGTCCTGTGCTGAGCATTCACGTCGGCGCGGGAGCATTCGGCGTTTCGTACGTGCTCCGCTGAAATTTCAGAAAAAGCAAAGAGCCCTGCCTTTACTAAAATTCCCTATCGGAATTGCGGTAACGTACCGCCTTTTGTCTTGAAAAGGCTAATTTCATATTTTTATTTTTTGGAATATATTGTAAAAAAAAGAAAATACTGTGATATAATTAAATTCAGTTAGTAGGAAACAGAGCCGGCAAATCGGCAGAGAAAAGTTGCTGAAGGGATTGTTTTATTTGTCGAAAGTGAAAAAAGAACGGTTTTGTTTCGTACAAGAAGAGGGGGAAGATGAAAAAATTATTTTTGTTTCTTTTAATAAGTTTACCTCTGAGTATAGGAATATTTACGCTTGTCGGGTGCACTTCGGAAGGCGGAAAAACGAAGAATCCGCATGTCCATACATACGAAGGATATCAGACAGACGAGAAAAGTCATTGGCAGACTTGTTCCTGCGGAGAACAAACAGAGAAAAAACCGCATACGTTTGCATGGAGTATAAGCGAAAAAGGTCATTGGCAGCGTTGTGAGGTCTGCGGATACGAAAAAGGACAGGAAGAACACTCTTTTGAATGGATTGTAAGTAAAAGCGGGCATCGGAAGCATTGCAAAGACTGTGGCTACGAAGAAGAAATGCTTTCTCATACTTTGGTCTGGGAAAAAGATGCGGCCAATCACCGGATGGAGTGTGAAAAATGCGGCTATATCGGAGAGACAGAAGCGCATGAGACGACATGGAAAACGGACGCTTCCGGCCATTGGGTCGAGTGTGGAATATGCGGATATGTTTCAGAGCGTTGTAAAAATACAAACGTTCATTGGGATTTTGATGAAAATTATCACTGGACGGATTGTTCTGCTTGTGGACAGGAGGTCGTTGCCGAGCATATCTATGGCGAAGATTCGGTCTGTGAAGTCTGCGGGCACAGTCGGCTTATTATCTTTACGCCCTCTTCGGACGGATCGTCGTATTTGGTTTCCGAAAACAGAGAAGAAGCCGCACGAGTAGGAGAATATGATCTTGTTATTCCTGACCGTTTCAGCGGTAAACAGGTGACACAAATTAAGGCTTACGGTTTTGACGGGGCAAAAATCCGATCGGTCGTTTTTCCGGATGGATTGGAAATGATCGACAGCTATGCCTTTCGAAATTGTTCATTGCTGACCGAACTTTGCATTCCGGAGTCGGTTGAATTTATCTATAAAAATGCTTTTTCAGGATGCAGTGGACTGAAAAGTCTTGTGGTGCCTTTCCTAGGAATGGAGGCGGAAGACGCCAAAAATTCTTTTTTGGGATATTGGTTCGGGGCGACTTCCGGGTGGGAGAACTCGGGCAATGTTCCGTCATCGTTACAGGAAGTGAGGCTTACGGGCGGAAGTTTTCTTGCCGATTACGCGTTTAGCAGTTGTAAGCTTTCTGATCTTTGGTTGCCTGCGAGTATCAAAACGATCGGAAACAGTGCTCTGAATATTCCGATTGTCGGCTATAATTTGCATTATGCGGGCGATGCTGCGGCATGGTGCGGTATTAAGCTTGGGGATACACACGGAAGGCGCAATTTGTATTTTCAGGATGTTGCGGTAGAGAATCTTGTTTTATCCGACGGCATTACGGAAATACCGGCATATGCTTTTAACTGGTGTATGAATTTAAAGAGCGTGAGTATGCCGAGCTCCCTGAAATTTATAGGAAATGCCGCTTTTGAATATTGTGAAAATCTGACAGATATAACGTTTTCCGAAAATTTGGAAAGTATCGGAGCGTATGCGTTTTCAGAAACGTCGGTAAAAGAAGTGCATTTGCCGGATTCGTTGGTATCGACGGGGATTGATGTCTTTTCAAATTGTAAATCGATGTCGGTTCTTTCGATCGGAAGTTCCCTTACTAAAATCAATTCAGGTGCGTTTGAGGGCTCCATAGCTCTGAAAGAGGTCGTGATCCCCGATCAGGTTCAGTTAATTGGGATAAACGCTTTTTATGGAAGCGGTATTTCCAAACTGACCCTGGGTGACCAATTAAAAACGATCGGTACATCAGCATTCGATGGATGCGTTGATTTGGAAGGAGAATTGGTGATTCCGGATTCGGTTCAATCAATAAGCAATAACGCTTTCTCCAGGTGCAGAAAATTGACAGGTTTGGTGATCGGTTCGGGAGTGAAAAATATAGAAAAAACTGCCTTTCACCATTGCGAAGGGTTAGAATCTATTTCAGTAAAAGATGGAAATACGTTTTATGCAGGCGAAGGAAATTGTTTGGTCCATCTTGAAACGGGCCTGTTGTTGCAGGGATGTAATCAAAGCGTGATTCCCGACGGCGTGAAAGAAATCAATAAGGAAGCATTTTATAAATGTTTTAAAATCACACAGCTGATTATTCCCGCATCGGTTATAAAAATCGGAAATGATGCATTTTTTAACTGTTCTGGATTACAAAGTATTGTTGTCGAAGAAGGGAATACCGTTTATCGCAGTGAAACGAACTGCCTGATTGAACGGTCTACCGAAAAGATTATTTTAGGATGTAATAAAAGTGTAATTCCGAATGGCGTGAAGGCGATCGGAGACCGTGCTTTTTGGGGGTGTTCGGGATTGACGGAAGTTGTTTTTCCGGCAAGTTTGGTATCGGTCGGAGATAATGCTTTTTATAATTGTTCCGGCCTTCGAGAACTTACGATTCCGTCAACACTGGGTTATATCGGCAGTTATGCGTTCAGAGGATGCACCGGCTTGATGGGCGTGACGTTTGAAAACACGCAAGGCTGGGTAATCCGAGAGACCACAGGAAAAGAAACAAGTGTTTCGGAAGAATTGATTAATACACCGCAAAGAGCAAGAAATCGTCTAGTAAGCGAGTATGCGAGTTATTCTTGGATTCGGAGAGATTTTTGAATCAAAACAGCGTATAGGTGTTTCATATTGATTAAGTACATTTTAAGCTGATCCAAAGAAAAACTAAGATTTCATAAATAGAAAAAATAGATAAATGAAGTAAATTTGTGTTTAATAATTAAAAAAACAGATTAAGTTGTAAAATCTTAATCTGTTTTTTGTATAAGAAAACCCGCGGATAGTCCGCGGGTTTAAGAGAGGCTTTGCCGATGAACAAAAAACGAGCAAAAGAAAAGGAGATAAGAAAAAAGGCAAAAAGAGAAGAAAAAGCAAGGATAGAAAAGTAAACGGGAAAATAGAAATAAGGAACAAAAAAGAGGAGCAAAGGCATAGGAGAAGAAAGTTAAGCACAGGAAAGGCCCGTTAACGGGCGGCAAGTAACAATCGCATGACTGCCAGGTCGTCATAAGCGCGACTTGCGCGCTGCTGGTAGTATTAGGGCTAACTGCCCGAAAATGAAAAACCTCCGGCTTTGCCGGAGGATATTTATTCTTTAATCGCTTAAAAGTGCAAATCCTATTAAAATTTAATTTTGATTTTTATTTTTTATAGGAAATGTGCTTTCTGCAGGGCTCTTTTGTATGGAGGGATAGAAAAGCGCCGCAGATATGCGGCGCCGCGGTCATAGGAATCTGTTTTCCTCTTCGCTGTAAAAAAAGCCCGCCGCCCCCAGTTTTTCTTGCAGAAGATCTTTTTCAATGTTTAAATCTTCGCAAAGTCCGTCGAGGGAAGGGTAGCGATCACGCAGTTTCATATTGACAAAACTGAGCAGGATCATGGGATCCTGCGGGATGTGGGCGTCCATCTTAAAAGAGGGGGCGGTCAAATCCGATCTCGCGCAGGATCGCGCGCGCAATGATCATCGCGCCGATATAGAAGGGATGCACCCTGTCCCAGGAAAGGCCGATGCCCGAACGATGCTGCAAAAATTTGTCGAACTCCGCCTGAATGTCCACGAAAGGCCTGTTGTTTTTCTTTGCGACGCGCCGCATGATCGCCGCGTATTCGTCGCACATTTTGCGCATGGCGTCCTCTTTGTTCGCCTCCATAAAGAAGGGGGAAAGGAAAATAAAGTCGCGCACGTTTTTGCTTTTTTGTGCCATTTGGTCGAGGTTTGCCTCATATTCGTCGGGCAAAATGTGCTTGTAGGGCTTTGCGGGGGCGTCGAACTGGCGCCAGATATCGTTGATCCCGATCATGCAGAAGACCACGTCCGGATCGAGCGCGGTAATGTCTCTGTCCCAGCGTTCGAGCAACTGGCGCGAATTGTTTCCGCTCACGCCCATGTTGACAAGGTCGTACCTGTACTCGGGATAATATGCGGTGAGAAAAGTATTCACAAGCCGCACGTAGCCGTTGCCGAGGCCGTAATCCCCGTCGCCGAGCGCGTTCTCTCTGCCGGTGTCCGTTACCGAATCGCCTGCAAAAATAATTCTGTCTCCGTCTTTGAAAAGCATTTTTTATTCTCCTTTGCGGGGTCGCCGCAATATTATTGATCTTTTTGTCTGTAAGTCCTTTTCAGCCGCGCGATCGTCAAAAACAGAAAAAGAAGCGCGATCGCCGCCAAAGCCGCGAGGGGGATCAAAGGATGATACCCGTAAAAATCCTTGTTGAAATATTCGGTCCACCCGTTCAGCCCGCACATGCGGCCGAAAACGGCGATGCCCCAGGCGGATGGCGTAATGTAACGAAGCCAGCCCGCCGCCCCGTCCAGCGTGATCACGCTGTCGGAAAACACTACCAGCATGATGATGATCAGAAGCACGGGCAGGATCGCGCTTTCCGATTTTTTCAGCAGGGCGGAAATATACAGCCCGACTGCCGTAACCGAAATGTCCGTGAGCGCCATGGCGAGAAAACAGAGCGCATACCCCGCCGCAGGATCCGAAAAGCGGAATCCCGTTAGGGGCAAACTGCCGAAAAACAGAAGCGCGCACTGCACGATGCCGATCGCGGACAGCACAATAAATTTAGACAGTGCGTATGCGGAAACGTCCAGCCCGCCGAACACCTCCCGCGAAAGGATCTCCCGCTCTTTGCAGATTTCACGGTAACTGTTCAAGATCCCCATCATGCCCGCCATTACGACGAGAACGAAAATGGTCGTGTTTGCCTGCGTCAGGCTGTGCATTTCAAAAGCGTCCGCATTGCATACGATGGAGAGAATCAAGATCATGACGGGCGCTTCGAGGATAAGGGGCAGCAGCGTCGCTAAATTGGTGAAGATCTGCCTGAAATATCTTGCGGAGAGCACGCGGAAATGAGATAAATTGACCCTTGCTGAGCGGCGCTTAAACTTTTTCATCCGTGCCGCCCTCCTTTTGCGCTTCCGCGTTTTGCCCGCTTTCCGGAGCCGTTTTTTTGCGCGGCGCGCTCTTTTTCAGCGCTCCGACGCCCTGCGGCAGATCCTCGGGCGGCAATTCCCACGCCTTGCGCCGCACCCGCTTTTCCGCCGTTTCGGGGGGCGGGATGCAGCCTTTGCCGTATTCTTCCGTAAAATCGGCGTACAGTTTTTTATAATATTCGCCGGCGCGATATTTTTTTGCGAACGCTTCGCTCGTGGCCTCGTCGGATAAAGAGGCGAATATGCGCGAATAGGAACGCCTGTTGAACCAGCGGAACGCGCCGCTCGCCTCGCCGAAATAGCAGAGCCGTCCGCCCCTGCCGAGGAAGATGACCTTATCGCATTTGTCGAGGTTTTCCATCGCATGCGTCACGATGACGATCGTGCGTCCCTTGGCGGCCAATTCTTTCAGAAGTTCCATCATTTCCAAATCGAGGTCGGGCGAAAGTCCGCTCGTCGGCTCGTCGAGGAAGATGACCTTCGGGTCCGACAAAAGTTCCATGGCGATGGATACGCGCTTTTTCTATCCGCCGGACAGGGCGGAAACGCGCAGGCGTTCCTTGCCCGTCAGTTTAACGTCCGCGATGGCTTCGCGCACCCGCTTGAGCGTCTCTTCTTTGGACAGGTCCGCGCGGATCCGAAGGCGCGCCGTATAAAACAGAGCCTTTTCAAGGGGCAGATCGTCGTGCAGGATATCCTTCTGCGGAACATATCCCACCACGCCCTTGTACGAGTTCATATTTTCGTAATAGTCGTTCGTGTCGTAATAAATTTTGCCGCCGGTCGCGGGGCGCATACCGTTGATGCAGTCGAGCAGGGTGGATTTTCCCGCGCCGCTGCCGCCTACGACCGCCACAAATTCTCCCGCCTCGATGCGGAAAGAAACGCCCGTCACCAGCGAAATTTTTCCCCTCGCGTTTTTGTCCTGCACCAGTTTCGTCACGTCCGCGCAGTCGATCTGTATCCCGCCCGCCGCGGTGGAGCAGAGCAGCCTGTTTTTATAAAAGATGTACGCCGCCGAGGGGATGGAGATCCTGTCGTAATCGGAAAGTTTCTGCCGTTTGACTTTGCGGTTGTTCACGTAGGTCCCCGAAAGGCTGTGCGCATCTTCGATAAAGCAGTTCATGCCGTCGAACGCGATAAAAAAATGCTTTTCGGAAACGAGCGGGTTTTCCACCCGTATATCGCACTTTTCGCTTCGGCCCACGGTGGTGATCGTCTGCCTCGTAAGGTCGAAGTCCGATCCGTTTTTGCGTTTTTTGATCTGCTTGACGACGGAAATGCGTGCGATTTCCGCTTTCTCCTTTTCGCCCGTACGGCGGAGAATGAGGGTGCTGTCAAATTTTTCGATCGGCTTGCGGAATCGTTTTCCGTCTGCAAGCACGGCGCATTTTGCGTCCGCTTCCGACAAATCCTCCGCATACCAGACGGAATTTTTCTGCAAAAGCCGGATCTGAACGGACTGTACGTACTGCGATTTGATCACAACGTCGCAGGAGCGGCCCGAACCGATAAAGACTTCCGTTTTTTCTTCGCTGTCGAAAAAACGGAACAGATCGCCCTCTTTGATTTTCAGTACAATATTCTTCAAAACGGCTTCCTCGCATGTTTGTCCTGCGGGTGTATTATATCACATCTATCCGCATTTCGCAATGCATGTTTTGCCGCCTTGCGGAAATTTTTACATTTTACCCCAAACGGTTGACTTTTCCGCCGCCGCGGCTATAATAATAGGTCGGAAAACACAGAGGCAGAGAGTTTTATGGAAGATACGCAAAATCCGCAGATGCGGGAAAAGGGAAGGGCGCTGCGCAAAGCGGCGCATTTTTTCAAAAGCAGCGCCGTTCTGATCGTCGCGCTCGTCGCGGCGGCGGTTACGTGCATTTTCGTGCCTTTCGACAGGCAGTATCTCGGTTATTTCGACTGGGGAACGCTCTCCTGCCTGTTTTGTACGCTTGCGGTCGTCGCCGCATTCAAAAACATTAAATTTTTCGTCTGGCTTGCGGATAAGATCCTGCGCCGTTTCAAAAACGAGCGCAACGTCGTGCTCGCGCTCGTCTTTATCACCTATTTCGGCTCGATGGTCATGGCCAACGATATGGCGCTCGTGACCTTTCTGCCTCTCGGATATTTCGCGCTCGATTCGTGCGGAAAACGGGAGCGGATCGCCTTCACGTTCGTCATGCAGAACATTGCCGCAAACTTGGGCGGCATGCTCACGCCGTTCGGGAATCCGCAGAATCTGTACCTGTATTCCTATTATTCAATGGGTGCGGGCGAATTTTTCCGCATCATGGCGCTGCCGTTCGCCGCGGCGTTCGTGCTGATCTTTGCCGTATGCCTGTTTGTAAAGCCCGCGCCGCTCGCGGTGGAGGGGCGCCCGAAAAACAGTCCTCCGGTATGGCGTTCCGCCGTGTACGGCGCGCTGTTCGTGCTGTCCGTTCTCATCGTGTTCCGCGTTTTTCCTTATTATTGGGGGCTGATCGCAGTTATTGCCGCCCTTGCCGTTTTGGATTTCCGTGCGCTTTTGCGTGTCGATTACGGGCTATTGCTCACGTTTTGCGCTTTTTTCGTCTTTTCCGGAAACATGTCCCGCATCGGCGCCGTCAGCGAGTTTTTCGGGCGGCTGATGTCTCTCGATCCGCTCGCGTTCGGCGTGTTGTCCTGCCAGATCGTCTCCAACGTGCCTTCGGCGGTGCTCCTTTCAAAATTTACCGGAGATTACGCAAGCCTTCTCATCGCCGTAAACATCGGCGGGCTGGGCACGCCCATTTCGTCGCTGGCAAGTCTGATCACGCTCAACACCTATCGCCGTGTCTGTCCCAAGAAGACGAAAGGGTATATCGGCCTCTTTTCCGCGCTCAATTTTTCCTTCCTTGCCGTGCTGCTCGGCGTTGGATATCTCACCGTTTGGCTGATCTGAGCGCAGCGCCGCATCAGTTGCGCTCGATAGTATCGTTTATTTTCAAAAATAAAAAGCCCTTCGCGTTAAAGCGAAGGGCTTTCGGGTCTAAAAAGAAACCCACCGGCTATGCCGGTGGTGGCGAGGGGCAGAGAAAAGGCTTTAGCAGCAGCAAGCGTCAGTATACAAAAAAACTCCGGTGTGCTAAACTGAATGTAAG
>DXCO01000001.1 GCA_019115945.1 Candidatus Borkfalkia excrementavium
ACCTCGGCATCCGCATCTAACACGGTATAGACCGCTTCGCCCTGTTCATTATACGTAAGAGTGAGTTTGACGGTATCGGGGATAAAGTTGCCCGTTTTGACGCTGTCGTCTCCGAGTGCGGGGTTGCGGCCGATGAACGTACCGCCCGTGACCTGCAAAATTGCAGACGCATCGGATGCGTTTTTGTCAATATTGACGGTGAGCGGGGTCCCTCCGCCGTGCACGTAAGGAGTATCTGCAAGGTTGATAAACGTACCGCCTTCGATCGAGATCGTCGTACCCGCCATACCGAACACACAGGATTCGGAATCGGTATCGACGATGATCGTACCGCTCAAAACGGTGAGTTTTGCGCCCGCTTGCATCGTGCCGACGGGAACGGTGCCTTCATTCACGTCTTTGTCTGCTTCGGTCGCATCGATCGTGCCCGTCTGATTTTCGCTGCTGTCTTTCAGCGTGAGATCGCCGTTCGCGCGGACGTTCAGCGCCACCGTGTTGCCTAAGCCGGCGCCGATCGTAAGCGTATGGCCGTTCAGATCAAAGATAACTTGTTTTTCGATCAAAATCCTGCCGGTCTCGCCGTCGATCACAGCCTCGTCTGAAACGAGCCTGATGGTATCTTCATCCTCTGCCTCGGCAAACGCTTCGCCGAGACCGGTATAGCCTACGTTACCGATTTTTGCGACGACACCTTCCATGACTTCGTAAATGCCGTCGCCGTCGTTATCTACAAATTCAAAGTTGTCTGCGAGATACTTTTCGTCGGGCTCCACCTTAAAGAAACCGCCCGAAATATTGAGAGTGGCACTTGAACCAAAGGTTATTTCATTTTCAAACGTGCCGCCTTCGATCGAGCCTGCGCCGTACACGACAACCTCATCCCGGAAGAGGCCTTCGCTGATGTTGAGTTCGCTGCCGTAAAGCCCCCTCACTTTGCCCTCTTCGAACGTACCGCCCGAAATATTGAGCGCGGTAAGATTATTGGCATTCGTTACATTTACAATAAATTCATTGTTACCCGAAGAAGTCTTACGATAGGTGCCGCCTTCAAGGTTAATCGTTACACCAGTCGCCCAACTTACGTCGATGATCGCGCAATTCGGCCCGCTTTGCGTATTTGCCAGCGTTCCTTCGCCCCGAATCGTTATCGTTCCGGAAGCATTATTTCCATAATAGATGGCGCCGTTCGCCCCTGCTACCGTTATGTCATGCCCGTTCAGGTCGAGAATCCAGTTGAGGGACCTATTTGGCTTAACAATCGCCGCGGGAGAAGCACCTTCGGTAATGTCTGCAAGAAGAGTAACCGTTACGGGCTCTTCACTGTTTTCGGGTATAGCATCGACAGCCGCTTGCAATGTCGTATATGCCGTAGCCGTTCCCTCAACCGCCGCAACTGCTCCTGCCTGGGAAAGGATCTCTTCTCCGCCCACAAAATAGTTCGAGCCTTCGGTATAGACATATGTACCGTCTGCCAAACTTTCCGTATCGACCAGCGCGGGACCGCCGACCCCGGAAGTTCCGGCATTGTATGTAACTTTATTCAGACTCAGCGAACCTGCCGTAGAGATTGCGGGTTTATCGGCGACGATATCGTCTGCATAGTCGCCAAACTCGATTGCAACGCCTTCAAGGACAAGGCCGGATTCGGCCGTTCCGTTAAAGAAATTGCCGTTGGACGCACCGACGATTTTGCCGCCGCCCTTACTGTCCGTGATCGTGAGCGTGACCCCGCCGACCAGCGTAAAACAACTCTTTTGGCTGCCCGTGATAACCTCGAGCGTGTTTCCGTTCAGGTCGAGCGTCTGGGAGTGCGCGGGGAGCGTCTCGTTTGTCGCGTCCAAAACAAGATCTTTGTTCGGTTCGCTGCTTTCCGGCCAGATCGAAGAAACCAAATCCGCGTCCGTCAGATCGAATTCGATGGTCGCCGTCAACTGAACGGTATCCCCCTCCTGCGCAGTCGCCATAGCCCATGCGAGCGAACCCGCACTGTTGACCGTATGCGTCGTCTCTGCGCGGACCTTCTCCATAGGAATGCCCCAGCCCAGCAACGCCGCCAGCAGGAATGCGGCCGCCAAAACGAGCAAAGCCGCAAAACTCCGTACTTTTGCCTTACTACTCATACATGCCTCCTCTTTTTTTCATTTGTTCCATTCCGCATAAAACCGAGACCGCAAAGCAGACTTCCAAGCCGAATTTCCCCGCAGAAATTTAATAGTTAAGAACGGTCAACATTTTACACAAAATATTCACAAAATCTTTTCGATTCTGTTACAGTATAAGTATACCCCCCCCCCGCGCAAAAGTCAAGTGTTTGGCAAAAATTTATACATGAAATTATGCACATTTTTGTAATTTGGAGCGAAACGGTGCAAGTTTAAAGATAAAGACGGGTTGTATAGACAGTAAATTTATGCATAAAAATTGCGCCGCGCCGGATACGGCGCAGCGCACAAACTGCAAAAACTTTTTGCCAAAGCGGAAAATTTTGCGCAAATTTTTCGCTTACCATTCAATTTTTGCCGCGGCGGCGCAAAACGTATGCGCCGTTCGGGGATGGTGCAAAGCCGCCCGCATTCGGCACGGATGCGGGCGGAACAAGCGAACGATCAACGGAAAAAATTGCGCTGTTCGAAATCTCTGCGCTCGTTTTTCTCGTTCTGATAATGGTGCAGTTTTTCTTTGCCCTCGAGGGCGTATTCCTGCGCCTCGGCCTCCGTGATCTCGCCCGCGTCGAGCAGGGAACGGATATACGACTTTTCCGCCGTCTCGCCGTAGCGGTTGGTCTTGTCGCCGCGGACCCTGTTCGCCACCTTCGTCATGAAAAAGGCGATATCTTTGAACAGGTTGATATGGCTGACGTACTCTTCGTCTTCCTCGAACATGTCTTTATAGGTCAGCCCCTCGCCGCCGTAAAGGTCGAGCGAACTTGCGATGCCGGGACGGACGGAAAAGCGCACGCTCCCCTCTTCGTCGAGCACGGAAGCGTCGGTAAAGGTCATCGGACGGGGACCGACGAAACTCAGCCTGCCCGTGAACACGTTTACCAGCATGGGATAATATTTGATGCAGCACGCCTTCATGAACCTGCCGAAGCCGGTCGTGCGTTCCTGTTCGGGGAGAAGGTTGCCCTCCTCGTCGTGCAGGATGCGCTCGGTCGTGAAAGTCGTGATGCCGACAACCTTTCCCTTTTTGCCGTAAAAATATTCGGTGGTAAAAAGGGAACGCCAGGCGTTGGTCGCCTTGTTATAGATCGCGTCTGTGATCAGAAAAATCAAAAAGAAGGGCAGCAGCACCGCCATAAAGATCAGGGAAAACAAAATATCGAGGGTGCGCTTGAACAGCCATCTGTAATTTAAGGCTATGATCAAGACGAGCACCGCCACGTCGACGAGGACGAATATCAACATCCCCCACCATTCGTTCAAAAACCGCGCCATATTTTAGCACCTCTTGCTGATTGGATAGTTTATTGTAGCATACGCATTGTAAAAAAGCAAACGCTTTTTCTATTCTTCCGCAAATTCGGGCCCGCTTTCGCCAGAGACGCCGACCACCTTGTCCAAAAGGGAGAGGATCTCCTCTTTTCCCCTGCCCGTGACGGAGGAGAGGGCGATCACGTTGTCTTCGCCCGTGCCGAATGCCGAGGCGATGCGGCGGCAGGCTTCTTTGACGCGCGTTTTGGCAAGTTTGTCCGACTTAGTCGCCACGATCGTGAACGGAATGCGGGAGGCGTACAGAAAGGAGATCATCGTTTTGTCGTCCGCGGTCGGGTCGTGGCGGATATCCACAAGCGCAAACGCATGCGCGACGCGGCCGGAATCAGAAAAAAAACTGTTCAAAAGCGCCGCCCAGCGGTCCTTTTCCGCCTTGGACACGCGCGCAAATCCGTACCCGGGCAGGTCCGCAAGGATGAACGCGCCGAAATCGAAATAATTGACCAGGCGCGTACGCCCCGGCTCCGCGCTCGTGCGGGCAAGTTTTTTTCTGCCCGCAAGCAGATTGATAAAGGAACTTTTTCCGACGTTCGACCTGCCGCATACGGCGATCGTGGGCCTTACGTCCGTCAGAAATCCCCTTTCGTTTGCGGCGGAGGTGATAAACTTCGCTTCTTTTATGATCATCGGCAAAACCTCCCGCGCGGTCAAAGCCCCGCGATCGCGTTTTCAAACACCGTCTGCACGTCGGCGGCGGGGATAAAATGCAGATCTTCGCGCACGTTTTCGGGGATCTCTTCCACGTCGCGCTCGTTCTCTTTGGGGATGATGACGTCTTTGATGCCCGCGCGGTGCGCCGCGAGCGCCTTTTCTTTCAAACCGCCGATGGGAAGGACTTTGCCGCGCAGGGTGATCTCGCCCGTCATGGCGATGTCTTTGCGCACGGGCTTATGCGTAAATGCGGACAGAATGGCGGTCGCCATGGTGATGCCCGCGCTCGGGCCGTCTTTCGGGGTCGCCCCCTCGGGCACGTGCACGTGGATATCCGTGCTGCCGAACGTTTCGGGGCTGATGCCGTAGGAATCGGCGTGCGCGCGGATATAACTGATCGCCGCCTGTGCGGACTCCTTCATCACGTCGCCGAGTTTGCCCGTAAGTTGAATTTCGCCCTTGCCCGGCATGGCGGAGACCTCGATGGTGAGCGTCGTGCCGCCGACGCTCGTCCACGCAAGCCCCGTGGCGGCGCCCACCTCGCTCCCCTCGCGGCGCTCGGAATCGCGGATATACCGCTTTACGCCGAGCAGGTCTTCCACGCCCGATCTGTCCACGGTCTGTTTGGGCATGGACGCATCTTCCGCATAGCGCACCGCGATCTTGCGGCAGAGGGCGTCGATGCGCCTTTCGAGATTGCGCACCCCCGCCTCCATCGTGTAACCCTCGATGACTTCGGTGATCGCGTCGTCGGTGATCTCGAGAAGATCGGGCGTCAGCCCGTTTTCCCTGATCTTGCGCGGGATCAGGTAGCGCTTTGCGATCTCGCGCTTTTCGTCGAGCGTGTAACCGTTGAGTTCGATCAGTTCCATCCTGTCCAGCAAAGGAGCGGGGATGGTTTCGACGGTGTTCGCCGTCGTGATAAACAGCACTTTGGAAAGGTCGTACGGGACTTCCAGAAACCTGTCGCGGAAAGAGGTGTTCTGCTCGGGGTCGAGCACTTCCAAAAGAGCGCTTGCGGGATCGCCGCGCATATCCGTCGACACCTTGTCGATCTCGTCGAGCAGGAACACGGGATTGATGCTGCCCACCTGCTTCATCGCGTAGATGATGCGCCCCGGCATCGCGCCCACGTAGGTGCGGCGGTGGCCGCGGATCTCCGCTTCGTCTTTGACGCCGCCCAGGCTCATGCGCACAAATTTTCTGCCCAGCGCCCTGGCGACGGATTTTGCGATGGACGTTTTGCCCACGCCCGGAGGGCCGACAAAACACAGGATGGGCGCGTTCATGCTCTTGGTCAGGTGCAGCACCGCAAGATACTCGGTGATGCGCGTTTTGACCTTTTCCAGCCCGTAATGATCCTCATCGAGGATCTTTCTCGCGTCGGCAAGATTTTCCGTGTCCTTCGTTTCCTCCGTCCAGGGAAGATCCACGAGCCAGTCGATATAGTTGCGGATGACCGTATATTCGGGAGAAGACGCGGGCATTTTATCCATGCGCCCGATCTCTTTGAGTGCCTTCGCTTCCGCCTCTTCGGACATGTGCCGACCGCGCACCTGCGCGGAAAGCGTGTCTATTTCACGCTCGTCGTCCCCCAATTCGGTGTGGATCGCCTTGAGTTGCTCGCGCAGAAAATATTCTTTCTGATTTTTGTCTATGCTCTGGCGCACCATGGAACTGATCTTTTTTTCCAGTTTGGCGATCTCGAGTTCCTCGTTCAGACAGCGCTCGAATATCTTCAGCCGCTCGACCACGTTCGTCGTTTCGAGGATCTGCTGTTTGATCTCCTCTTTGATGCGCAGGTACTGCATGGATTTGTTGACGTATTCGTCGGGATCGGTGATCGTTTCCAGTGCGGAAAAGCCCTCTTTGGGAAAGCGGGGATCCCCTGCGGACAGTTCGCGCATGTACTCCCTTGCGGTGCGGAAATACGCCTCTTCGAGCACTTCGTCTCCGTGCGTGGCTTTCATGCGGGAAATTTCGGCATAGAAACAGCCGTCCTCCTCGTAGATCTCTTCCGCACGGGCGCGCCAAAGCCCCTCCACGCTGACGCGGAGGTTGCCCGAACTGAGTTTCGCGATCTGTTTGATCTTGACGACCACGCCGACACCGGCAAGATCCTGCGGGACGATCTTCTCTTTTGAAACGTCCCTCTGCCAGGTCACGAACAGCGTCATGTCGCGTTCGGAAGCGCGCGAAACGGCAGTCAGCGTGATCAGCCTGCCCGCATCGAAACTGCCCGCGCTGTCGGGAAAGATCACTTTGCCGCGAAGCGCGACGAGCGGATATACATACGTCTTTTTTGTCTTTGCCATAATTTGCCCCGTCCTGATCCGCTACGGAATTTGTGTCCTTTGCGAATTTTATATTTATCAGTATAACACACCTTGCATTTTTTTACAAGCCGATTTTATATTTTGTACGGCGCCCTTCAAATTCTTATCCTGTTATCACAAATCCATCGGAAAAGGGCGCGGCCGCTTTTATAAAATATTTTTAAAAACCCTTGACAATCGCTCGGGGGGGGGTATAATATAGTAACAGATAAGGGAATTTCGGGGAGTGACGGGAAATGAAAAAACCGAAGCGCGAAAAGCCGCCGAAAGGTACGTGGAAAAATATTCTGAAAACGATATTTTCCTGCTGCCCGTTTTCGGCGGCGTTTTATATAATATGGGTGCTCGCCTGCGTGGCGGCATCCTTTTTTACCCTGATCACGCTGGAAAGGCTGGTCGTCGAGGTGACCGCGATCGATGCGGGAACGGCTTCCCTCCGTACGATCGCGGCGGCGGTCGGCATACTCACCCTCTGCACGGCGATCCGTTCGGGATGGGCGATCAACCGCCTGTTCCGCAACCGCCTGTGCTATATGCTCAACCGTAAATTTGCGCCGCGCATCATGGAAAAATACGCCAGGCTCGACTTTTCCTGCTACGAGGACGAAACGCTGCGCAACGTGATGCACCTTTCCACGGACAACCCCATCACCCTGCCCGTCGACGCCTTTTTTTCGGCTGTAAACGGGACGGGCGCGGTGCTTTCGAACGTCTCCGTGTTCGCATATTTTCTGACCGTTTCGGGATGGCTCGCGCTCGCGTTCGCCCTGCTCGTGGGCGCGGTGGCGGTGCTGGACGTACTCAGCAACCGCGAAGTGATCCGCGCGCGCTGGGAACAGTCTCCCGACGCGCGGAGGATGGAGGACATCGGCACGCTGATGCGGGACAAAAACGCACTGTTCGAACTGAAATTCGGCGGAGCGGCCTATCTGCGCGAAAAATTCCGAGCGCTCGCAAAAAAGGACGCAAAGCGGATCTTCGGCGCTTCGCTGAGGGGTTTCCGCTATAATGCGGCCAGCCTCGTCCTGTTGGCGGCGTGGGCGGCGGCGACGACATTTATCCTTGCGGATATGTTCGGATCGGGACAGATCTCGGCGGGCGTGACGGTGACCGTGGTGACATCCTTTCCGATGACGCTCAATACCGCATGGCGCATCGCCTCGCGCTTTAAGACCTGTTACACAAATCACTTTGCCGCGGGATACCTGTACCGGCTGATGAACTTTCCCGAAAGAGATATCGACGGCGCGCCCGTAAGCGGACAGTCGTACGAGGTGCTTTTCGAAAACGTATGGTTCCGCTACCCCGGCACGGACAAGGACGTTCTGAAAGGGGTGACTTTTCGCCTGGAGGCGGGCAAGGCGGTCTCTCTGGTCGGAGAAAACGGGAGCGGAAAGAGCACGGCCGTGAAACTTCTGCTCCGCCTGTACCGCCCTACCGCCGGACGCATACTGCTAAACGGGAAAGATATCTGGGAATATGCCGAAGCGGAATACTACCGCGCTGTGGGCGCGGTGTTTCAGGATTTTGCGCGCTACGAACTGCCGCTGGACGAAAATATTTCCCTCGCGCACGGCGCGGACCTTTCCGCGGTCAAAGAGACTCCCTTTTACCGGAGCGTGGCGCGGGCGGCGGAAAGCGAGACGGCCTTTCTCGGCAAACGGCTGGAGGGAGGGAGAGACCTTTCGGGCGGAGAGTGGCAAAAAATCGCCATTTTAAGGCTTTTATACGCTCTCCCGGGCTGATGGTGCTGGACGAACCGACCGCAAGCCTGGACGCGCGCGCCGAAAACGAGATCTACGAAACTTTCCGCCGTCTGACAAAGGACAGGACGGCGCTGTTCATCTCGCACCGCATGGCGCTCTCGCGCATTGCAGACGAGATCGTCGTTTTGGAGGACGGCGTCGTCGCAGAGCGCGGCACGCACGAACAACTGATCGCAAAGGAGGGCGGCCGTTATGCGCAACTGTTCGAAAAACAGGCGGAATGGTATCAGGAACACGCTTAAATTTCTGCTCGACTACATGCGCGCCGCGCCTGCCTGCTCGATCGCGGCGAGCGCGGTCGACCTCGTCATCGCACTGCTCCCCTCCGCCATATCCGTTGCCACCGCCATGGTCACCGACAGGATCGCGGGAGGCTTCGGCGCCGCTTTTGCCGCGGGTGCGGCGGCACTGCTTGTCCTGCTCGCGCTCAACCAGGGGCTGTATTACATAAGCGATCTGCTCAACGATTATGCCTTCAACCGGGCGCAATACAGGATGCGGGCAGCCTTTTTAGACAAAGTTTCTCAGTTGCAACTGATCGAATTTGAAAAGACGGAAATGCTCGACCGTTCGCACCGCCTGGACAAATGGCTGAAAGATCAGCGCATGATCTCTTATTTTTTCAGTCTACGCCTCATCGCGATCAACAGCGTGACCGTCGTTTCCCTGATCGCGACGCTCGCGGCCTTTTCGCCCTGGCTCATCCTCATCGCGCTGGGCAGCGCGCTGCCCTCCCTTTTCGTGCGGCTGGTGGAAGGGAAAAAATATTTCCGCATCCAAATGCAGACGGAAAATCTCGAGCGCAACCGCTCTTATTTCTGGTCACTGTTCCGAAACGGCGCGACGGCAAAAGAGATTCAGGCTTACGGCGCGGGAGCATTCTTTCTCGATTATTGCAAAAAGACGGACCTGGACATGACGACGAAAATGTACCGCTTTACGCGCAATCACGGCATTCTGCTCCTGCTCGTCACCTGCCTTGCCGCCGCGGGATACGGCGGAGGACTGGCGGCGGCCGCGGCGCTCGTTTCGGCGGGATCTTTGGCAGTGTCCGGCTTTTCGGCTTGCGTATCCGCCTTTCTGTCTCTGCAGAACGCCGTTTTCAATACGGCGGCGGAGGCGGGTTACATGAGCGAATGCGCCTCCTGCGTGCATGAATATTATGAATTTCTTGCCCTGCCGTCCGAACCGCAGCCGAAAGACGCGGGGGAAGATTTCAGCCAGATCCTGCTGCGAAACGTATACTTTGCCTATCCCGAATCGGGAAACGTGCTAAAAGACATAAATTTTTCTCTGCCGAAGGGAAAACACGTGGCGGTCGTGGGCGAAAACGGAAGCGGAAAAACGACCCTTCTCAAACTGATCGCGGGCGTCTACCGGCCTACGGCGGGCGAGATACTGCTGAACGGAGAGGAGTATGACGAAGCGCGCGCAGCGGGCGCGCGGGCGTACTTTACCCTGCAGCCGCAGCATTATATCAAATATAAGGGCGAAGTGCGGGAAAACATCTTTCTTTCCGACCCCGACCGCCGCGGCGACACGGAAAGGATGCGCGCCCTGCTTGCGGAAAGCGCGCTCTCGCGCGAGGGCCTGAAATTGGATACGCAACTGGGCAGGGAGTACGGCGGCGAGGAACTTTCCGAAGGGCAATGGCAGCAACTCGCTTTTCTGAGAGCGGTCTTCCGGAAATACGAGGTGATCATGCTGGACGAACCGACGGGCGCGATCGACCCGAACAACGAGCAGACGATCCTGAAAGGATTTCTCGAAGCGATGCGCGATAAGACCGCCCTGATCGTGACGCACAGGCTCTCGCTCTGCCACTTCACGGACGAAATCCTGTTCCTGGAACAGGGAAAGATCACGGAGCGCGGCTCGCACGAACAACTGATGCGCCTGAACGGCAAATACCGAGAAATGTACGAGATGCAGAGCGAATGGTATCAATAAAAAACGACGAGGCAGGGCCACCGATGCCCTGCCTCTTTTTTTCAGATATCTTTGAGCCCGAGAATATAGTCGGCGGATACGTCGAGCACTTCGCAAAGTTTCGCAAATGTGTCCAACGCGGGAAGTTTTTTCGTCGTACAGTACTGCGTGATCATTTCGGGCGAGACCCCTACCCGCCCGGCGATCTCCGCACACGTCAAGCCGCTGTTTTTGATCTCTTCTCTGAGTCTTTGTTTTATAATCGCCTGCTCCATATCTTTATAATATAACCAACAGTTAGTTTTTACTCTGAAAATAACCAACAGTTAGTATTTTGCTTGACAAAAAATTATATGCCGCTTATAATAATGTAAAAATTTGATACGGAGCATGCAGACATGAAAAAATTTACGGCGGTGTTGGCAGCACTTCTGATTTTATTTACGGCAACTCTTTTTGCAGCCTGCGATCAAAAGGACAACGGCGCGTCGGACAGAGTATCCGAAGAGGAATGGGAAAAAGCCTTCGATCTTGAAAACGTGACGCTCCGCTATCTGAACACGGCGACGGATGAAGAGAGCGGAGAAGTGCAGATGACGACGGATTGTATATACAAATTCTGCGAAACGGACGGGGCGAACGTATGCTACGGAAAGGGATCTACGACGATGCCCTCTATGCCCGAACCCAACAGGAACGAAAATGAATTTTATATTCAGGAAAAGGACGGCAAAATTTATAATTACGCAAAGGACGGAAGCGGCAACTGGACGGTGACCGAAAACGCCGCTATCTCCGTATCTTATCTTAAATCCGTCATCGGGCTTGTGCGGGAAGAGTACAAAAACATGCAATTTGACGCCGAGCGCGGGATTTACTCTCTGTTTTCTCCGATCACGCTCGACGGGCCGCCCTATGAAAATTATGAAACCCCGCCCGTACTGGAAGAGGCGGAACTTACCTTTTTCGGGGGCAACCTGACAAAAATCTATTACCAACTGCACGGCAACGGCGTGATCAGCGAAGTTTGGATGGAACTGTACGATCACGGAAAAACGGAGATCGCCCTGCCGGACGTCGGCTGATTTTTTTCACGGATGACGATGCGGGCGGGCAATGCGAAAATGCATTGCCCGCCCGCTTTTTCTGTTTTGTATTTACCGGTTGCGCCGCACAAGGAACGCAAAGCCAGCATCCCGCTTTTGTATGCGGTATACGGAGAAAGGCGCGCAGCCGTCAGTCGCGGAACTGATAACGATAAAGTTCCGCGTAAATGCCGCCCTTTTCGATCAGTTGTTCGTGCGTGCCGCGCTCCATGATCTTCCCCTCCTGCAAGACGATGATCTCGTCCGCATTCTTTACGGTGGAGAGGCGGTGCGCGACGACGATGGACGTTCTGCCTTTGGACAGTTCGGAAAGGGATTCCTGGATCTGCATTTCCGTCATGTTGTCGAGCGCGCTCGTCGCTTCGTCGAGGATGAGGATGGGCGGATCTTTCAGAAAGGCGCGCGCGATGGAAATGCGCTGTTTTTGCCCGCCCGAGAGTTTGACGCCCCGCTCGCCCACTTCCGTGTCGTACCCGTCCGGAAGGCTCATCACGAAATCGTGGATATTCGCGCGCCTAGCGGCCTCGACGATTTCCTCTTCGGTCGCGTCGAGATTGCCGTAAGCGATGTTGTCGCGCACGGTGCCGCCGTAAAGAAAGACGTCCTGCGCGACCATGCCGATACTCTTTCTGAGAACGCTGCGCCTGACTTCGTCGATGCCGACGCCGCCGATAGAGATCCTGCCGCCGTCCAATTCGTAAAACCGGGGGATCAGGTGGCAGACGGTCGTTTTTCCGCCGCCGGACGAACCGACCAGAGCGACGGTACTTCCCTCCCGCACGGTAAAACTCAGATGAGAAAGCACGGCATTCTCTCTGTTTTCTCCGCTTTTATAGGAAAAACTCACGTCGTCGAACACGATATCTCCGCGCATGAGGGAAATTTCTTTGGGATGATCGGGGTCCGCTTCTTCCGGGATCGCCATCACTTCGCGGAAGCGGGCAAACCCCGCAAGCCCGTCCGTGATCTGCTCGAACAGGGTGACCAGCGTGCGGATGGGCGTCAAAAGCATGGTGACATACAGAATGAAGGCGGTATAATCCCCCGTGCTGATCCTGCCGAAATAAAAGAACAGACCGCCCGCGACAAGCGCGATCAGATACAGAAGGTCGTTGAAAAATCCCATGCCGCCCTGAAACATGCCCATATAGCGGTACGCCTCGGAACGAGCCTTTTTGAATTCGCCGTTGGAGCGGTCGAACTTTTCTTCCTCCCTGCTTTCGGCCGTGTACGCTTTGGAAACGCGTATGCCCGAAATGGAGGACTCGATGCTCGCGTTCACCTCCGCGATCTTCTCGCGGGAGGCGCGGAACGCGCCGTTCATGCGGCCGCGCATTCTGACCGCAAACAGCACCATGCAGGGCACGAACAGAATGACGATGAGCGCCAGCCACGGATCGATAAAGCAGAGCATGATCACCGATCCGATGATGCTGATCAGCGACATGAAGGTATCCTCCGGTCCGTGATGCGCGAGTTCGGAAGTTTCGAAAAGGTCGTTGACGATGCGCGACATGATGGTGCCCGTCTTCGTCTCGTCGAAATAGGAAAAAGGCAGCCGCTCGACGTGGCTGAAAAACTGTTTGCGCATATCCGCCTGAATGCGAACGCCCAGAACGTGCCCCCAGAATCCGACGACGTAGGTAAGGACGGCTTTGAGCACGTAAATCGCCAAAAGCGCGACCGCCCAGACGATGATCAGTTCGATCGCCCTGTCGGGAACAAAATCGTTCATGATCATGCGGGCGATGAAGGGATAGAAAAGATTGCACACCGCGATGGTGAACGAACAGATAAGATCGAGCGCGAACAGTTTTTTATGCGGTTTATAATAGGAAAAAAACGCGCCGATCGCGCCCTTTTTTTTCTTTTGGGAATCTTGCCCCATCTTCTGCAAACCTCCGTTGCTTATCCTATTTATTGTAACATATTTGCGGAAAAAATGCCCGAAATGAAAGCAGGAATTTTATGTTTTGCATGAAATTTCTATATCCATAACTTTTGACTATAGATATGTATTCAATATAAGTATTTGACATACTAACAAACCGAGATTATAATAAATTACAAGAAACCGGAGTAATTTACATGGACACGCAAACTTTTATAGGCAAAATGCATGACGGGGAATATATAACGGGCGGTTCCGAAGCGCATGCGCATATGCATGCGGCCGCGCAAGAGGCGCGGCGCATTACCGCAAAGATCAACGGGCGGTTCCGAAACGCTGAAAAACTCAGGCGGCTGTTTTCTGAACTGACGGGGAAAGAAACGGACGAGTCCTTTTCCCTCTTTCCGCCCTTTTACACCGATTACGGCAAAAACATCACGGTCGGAAAGAACGTATTCATCAATTCGGGGTGTTGTTTTCAGGACCAGGGCGGCATCGAGATCGGAGACAACTGCCTGATCGGGCACCAGGTCGTGCTGGCGACGCTCAACCACGACACTGCTCCCGAAAAACGCAGCAGCATGTTCCCCGCACCCATTAAGATCGGAAAGAACGTGTGGATCGGTTCGCACGCGACCATCCTTGCGGGCGTTACGATCGGCGACAATGCCGTTGTGGCGGCGGGCGCCGTCGTCAATAAAGACGTACCTGCGGATACAATCGTCGGGGGCGTTCCCGCAAAGAGGATAAAAACAATCGAAAATAAAAAAGGAGAATGATCATGTTAGGAAATTTTACTTACTGCAACCCCACCAAGTTGTATTTCGGGCAAGGCGCGCTGGACGGGCTGAAAAACGAACTGCCCAAATACGGGAAAAATGTTCTGCTCGTTTACGGCGGCGGTTCCATCAAAAAGAACGGCATTTACGACAAAGTCGTGCAGATCCTGAAGGAATGCAAAAAAGAGATCTTCGAGGACGCGGGCGTGATGCCCAACCCCACGACGGAAAAACTTGCCGAGGGATGCGAACGCGCGAAAAGAGCGAAGGCGGATCTTATCCTCGCCGTCGGCGGCGGTTCCGTATGCGACTATGCGAAGGCCCTGTCCGTTTCCGTAAACTGCGAGGAGGACCCTTGGGAAAAATACTATATCCGCTTTGAGGAGCCCACGTGCAAACTGATCCCCGTCGGGTGCGTGCTGACCATGGTCGGCACGGGCAGCGAGATGAACGGCGGCGCCGTCATCACCAACCATGCGCAGAAACTGAAGATCGGGCACGTGTTCGGAGAAGAAGTCTTTCCGAAATTTTCCGTGCTCGACCCCGAATTCACCTTTACCCTGCCCAGGTATCAGATGGTCGCGGGTATATTCGACATCATGTCGCACCTGCTCGAACAATATTTTTCGGGAACGGACGACAATACGTCTGACTATATCGCCGAAGGGCTGCTGCGCTCGCTGATCCGCAGCGCGCAGATCGCCGCGGAAAACCCGACCGACTATGAAGCGCGCAGCAACATCATGTGGACGGCGACGTGGGCGCTCAATACGCTCGTCGCGATGGGAAAGACCACCGACTGGGAGGTGCACATGATCGGCCAGGCGGTCGGCGCGCATACGGACGCCACGCACGGCATGACGCTTGCCGCCGTTTCCCTGCCCTATTACCGCCATATCCTGCCCTACGGGCTTGCAAAATTCAAAAGATATGCCGTCAACGTATGGAGCGTAGACCCGAAAGGCAAGACGGATACGGAAGTTGCCGAAGCGGGTCTTGCCGCAATGGAAGACTGGATGAAAAAACTCGGGCTGGTGATGAACCTGACCGAACTCGGCGCGACGCGCGACATGATCGACGGCATGGTAAAGAGCACCCTCATCATGACGGGCGGATACAAAGTCCTTACCGAAGAGGAAGTGCGCCAGATCCTGACGGAAAGTTTCTGATCTGGCACGGCCAAGCGAATACCCGAAAGCCCCTCCAAGAGCGTGAAAGCCGCAGAGAAATTTTCTCTGCGGCTTTCATCTGTATGAGGAGGGTTTTTCGGCTGTTTTTCGGTCGGGAGCCCCGATCAGGACTCCGTTTCGCCGATGCTTAATTTGTAAAGCTTGACGGAATTGTCTATTTTCTTTTCCTTCGCGGAAGCGCCGTATTTATCCACGTCTACGACGTTTTTGGGGCCGTGATTGAGACAGAGCGCGCCGTTGAGGCAGCCGCCGTCGCATGCCATGCCCTCGAAGAAATTTTCGCTCGCACGGTTGAATTTGAGTTTCGTGAGCGCGGCGCGGCATTCGTCTATGCCGTTCATCGCCAGAGGCTTTACGCCTTCGATGCCCATCTCCGCCGCAACGTCCGCGATGCCCTGCGCGATGCCGCCGCTCTTAGCAAAGATCCTGCCGTAGAAGGAGGCGTTGTCGAGGGATGTATCTTCGAGATTCGCAACGTCGATGTCGCGCGCGTCCAGAAAGGCCTGCAATTCCTCGAAGGAGAGCACGCTGTCGATCGCGCCCTTCGTTTTGGGAAGTTTATATTCGAACTTTTTGCTCGCGCACGGGCCGATAAAGATGACCTTCCCTTTCGGATCGGTGCGCTTGATGAGCATGGCCGCCTCTACCATGGGCGATACGGAGGAAGAGACGTATTTTTTCAGTTCGGGGAAATTTTTCTCTACGAACGCCACGAACGAAGGACAGCAGGAAGTGGTCAAAACTCCCTTTTCCTTCCACTCTTCCGCCTCGTGATAGAGGGTGATGTCCGCACCCAGCGCCGCTTCGACCACCTGATGAAACCCGAGTTTATGTATGCCCGTGACCACCTGTTCGATTTTCGCGTACTTGAACTGCGAAACGATGGAGGGAGCGATGACCGCGTAGACGTTGAAATTTTTGTTCCCGTCCGACTGTTTGAGAATGTCGATCACTTCCATGATCATGGACTTATCCACGATCGCGCCGAAGGGGCACTGATAGACGCACGCGCCGCAGGAAATGCATTTATCGTTGTCGATGACGGCCTTTTTGTCCTCTCCCACGGAGATCGCCTTCACTTTGCACGAATTGACGCACGGGCGCTTTTGGTGTATGATCGCCCCGTACGGGCAGGCCTGGGTGCATTTGCCGCATTCGATGCACTTGCTCTTATCCACGACCGCCTTGTGGTCGATGATCTGGATGGCGTCTTTCGGGCAGACCTCCTGACAGCGGTGCACGATGCAGCCGCGGCAGGCGGGCGTGACGAATATGCCGCCGATCGGGCACTCGTCGCAGGCGATATCGATCACCTCGACGACGTTCGGATTGTTCTTGTCCCCGCCCAGCGCAAGTTTGATGCGCTCCTGCACGATGGCGCGCTCTTTGAAAATACAGCAGCGCATCGTCGCCTTGGGCCCGGGAGAGATCTCTTTGGGGATGTCGATATAAATGTTGTCGTAGCAATGTTCGTATTCGTTGCGGATGATCGCCTTCAGAACGTCGTATTTGAGTTTCTGTACGGCGGTATCGAAAATTCTTTTATTGTCAGCCATATATTTCCTCTTGATTGACTGTTATTTATGATCATTTTCCCGAAACGGTCTGAAAACGCACGCCGGAAGAGCCGGAACGCACGGCCGCGGCCGCTTTCCCCTTCCGGGTCCCATTTCCCGCGATCAATCGTAATCGATGACGACCGTTTTTCCCATCTTTTTCAGGTTCGCGCCGAGGCTTTCGACAAGTTTCAGTTTCATCGTGATGTCGATGGGCAGCCCCGTGTGCGCCGCGTTGATGCTCTGTCCCACGAAAAAGTGCACGTGCGTCGCTTCTTCGAACAGAAGTTGCGCAAGCAACGAGGCGCCGTCCTTTTTCGTGAAAGTCTTGGGCGTAAGATCGTGTACGGAAACGTATTTTTCGGAAAGTTCCAAAAGTTTGCGCATGGTCAGCACCCCTTCCGTGGTGAGATCGATCCCGTCGATATACCCGATGGGCGGAACATCTTTGTCCGGAAAATCGAAGGAGGCGCGCACGGTCGTTTTCAGATGCCGCGCCACGATCTGCGAACTGGTGCCGCCGCAGACCACCTTTTTTCCTTCGCCCGACAGAAAGCGGGAGATATAAAAATCGTCCTTGCTTTTATCCACGGGCGGGCCGATCATGAGATTGACGTGCAGTTCTTCGCGCACTTTGACGGCGGCGACCGTCGTATCGTCGCCCGGCTGGCCGAGATACAGGTCGTTGCACACGCCCGCAAGAAGACAGGCGACGGCGCGCGCGCTCATCGAGGGCTTTACGTTGTCGTCCAGAAACTCCATGACCTCCGGCCGCTGCCAGCCGAGATTGAGCGTCATGCCGATGCCCGCATGGATGACCCCGTCGCTCATGACGACGATGATATCGTCTTTTTGCAAAGACAGCACCGTCTTATAGACGGTCTTGCCGAGGATCTTCATTTCCTCGCGCGGAAAATCCTGACTTTTACAGCCGCGGATAAGGATCGCCTGCGGATTGTCGAACTCGAAAAGATACCCCTCTCCCCGACTGTTCATATGGATGACGGAGAAGGTGGAATACGCCACGCCGCGCACCTTGCAGACGGGCAGCGACTGTATGATCGTCTCTACGCATTCCTCGATGTCGATGTCGTTGGCGACCATCGTGCAGAGGATCTTGGAAGTGAGCGTGGAAAGGATATTCGCCTTGACCCCGCTGCCCATGCCGTCCGCGAGCACGAGCGTCGTATAATCGCCGGAAACGGTGCTCTCCACCTTGTCGCCGCACAGTTCCTCGTTCTTTTTATTGAGGGACGTATAGCCGCTTTCCAGACACAGAGCCATTATTTTTCCCCTCCGTCCTGCAAGGTCTTTTTCAGTTTGAGGAGGGCGACTTTCGTTTCCGCCGTCGTTTCGCCGAGAAGGGAAGCGATCTCCTGCGCGACGCGCATCTGCTTTTTGATGACCTCGTCCGTCGTGGCGAGCGTTTCCAGTTTGACTTTGGAAAGTTGTTCTTCCGACTTCGTTTCCTGCGTGATGTCCTTCATCACGGCGTACGTGCCCTTGTTGTCCTTGAGAACGATGATGGTGAGTTCGATATAACAGCCTGTCTTTTCGAGATAGACCTTTTTATTGTATACGTTTTTATTGTCGTTGACCGCAAGCACGAAATCGGTCGGATTGAAATAGTGGAAGATCCCCTTCCCCTTTACGTCGTATTCCTTGATGCCGAGCAGTTCTTTCGCCTTGCCGTTGATCTCCAAAATGTTGAGATCGGTATCCAAAAGCACGATGCCGTTCGGGCTGGTCTGGATGATCTCGTAAGACATGCTCTCCGCACGTTCGCGCATAAAGGGAACGCACATATCGATATTCGCATATCCGTTGGCGACCGCCCACGCCTTTTCGTAACAGGTGTTGTAGCCGCACGCGCCGCAGTTGAGCATATCCTCCGGCTTCGTCTTGCCCGTCTTGGCGAGGATCTCGTTGATCTGCCTGTCCGTCGGCACAAAGTCTTCCGTGCGCTTTCTTTCGTGCACGCAGGTGAAATCGATGTCCTTTTCCGGTTCGTACGCGGCAGACGCATGTTCGGTAAGGTCCTTGTTGACATATTTGCGGATGTCTGCATTCGCCTTGAGCGCGCCCGCTTTGAGCGCGAGTGAACAGGGACCGTTGACGCAGGCGGAATCGCAACTGTTCATTTCGATGAACATACCCGAAAGGCTGTCGATATTTTCGAGCACCTCCTTGCATTTTTCCGCGCCGTCGACCGCAACGAATTCGTAACCGTCGATATAATTTTCGAACGATTTGATGATGCCCCGGCTGATGGGATAGTATTTTGCACGGTTGACGCTGCCAGCCTTTTTCAGGGGAATGTGCGCGATCTCGGACAGGACGATGCCCTTATCCTCGAACATGGCGGACAGATCCTCGAAGGTGAGCACGCCGTCCACGACGCCGCTCTCCACAGCCTCCCTCTTTTTGGCGATGCAGGGACCGATAAAAACAACTTTTGCGTCCGGATGCGCTTTGCGGATCATTTTTGCGTGCGCGATCATGGGCGTATCGACGGGAGCCAGGTACTGCAGCGCTTTCGGATAATAGAGTTCGATCATCGTATTGACCGCGGGACAGCAGGAGGTGATAAAGTTTTTGAACGTGCCCCCCTCGAGCAGTTTTTTATACTGCGCCGTGACCTCTCGCGCGCCGACGCTCGTCTCTTCCGCGTCGGCAAATCCCAGCCTGCCGAGCGCGAGTTTCATGACGGAAAAATCCTGCAGATCAAAACTGGAAACGAAAGAGGGCGCGACGGATGCGATCACTTTGCCGGCGGAAAGAAGTTTTTCCACCTCCGCACGCTCGGTATGTACGCTTTTGGCGTTCTGCGGGCAGACCTTTGTGCAGTGGCCGCACAGGATGCAGCGGCTCTCTATGATCTTCGCGTGGTGGTCCACCACTTTGATCGCCTTTACGGGACACTCGCGCAGGCATTTATAACAGTCTTTGCAGCGGGCGTCTTTGAAATCGAGATAACGGATCATCGCTTGCTGCCTCCGCCCCTATTGCTTCAGAAGAGGATAAATTTCCGTGAGAAAAAGTTCCTCGCAGTTATCCTTGTTGGCGCCGTGCAGCAGCGCTTCGTCGGCGAGCACGCTCACGCCGTTCGTACAGTTGCCCACGCAGAAGGTGGCTTGCAGGTCCACTTTATCCTCCACGCCGTATTTTTTCACGAGGCGCTTCATCTCCTCGATCACGTCGTAAGAACCTCTCAGGTGGCAGGAACTTCCCACGCAAACTTTGACTACCATACATAACCTCTCGATTGATGATTTATCGATAAAAAATTATCGATTTATATTATAATATAAACCGCGCGAATAGTCAACGGTTTTTTTCAGGGAAAATTGCGCCGCACGCGGAAAAATTGCCCGTATTTTTCCGGAGGACAAAAAAGAGGGCGCATACGCACCCTCTTCGGATTTTTCAGCCGCTCCGCCGCACGTCAGGCAAACTCATAACCGCTCAGATCGGAAGGAAGAGACGCCTCTTTTTCCGTCTGCATCACCCATGACGTGAGATCGTAGTCGAAAGTATATTGGATGGATGTCCCTTCGACGAGCATGCTCATGCCGAGCGTGAAGTCGAGTTTGGAACCGAATCCCGTCAGAATGCCCGTATCCTTGTCGAGGGAAACATAATATTCGCAGCAGCCGAAATTTTCGACCTGCAGGCTGCCCGTATCTATGGAAACGCCGCTCATATCACCCAGGTCTTCGTTTAAGATGTCTTCGAAATACTGCGTGAAATCGTCCGCCGTCCAGGCGATCTTGACCTTCTGCTCCTGTTCGTCCGAATCGTCTATGTAAATTTTTACCAATTGATCGTCGAGCGATTCGAGGATGGGCGTAAGATCCGCGAACGAGCCGATCAGATCGTTTTCGTCGATATCCAGATCGATGCCCATCGCCTCGGAAAGGTACATTTTCTGTTTGACGCTCTGCTTCTGCCCCAGCGCAGAAACGGTCGCGTCAAGATAATAATAGTCGGAATCGTTGTACGCCTTGCCAGAATAGGATGCCTGGATGCCCATCATGTTCATATCCATTTTCATGTTGCCCGCGCCGCGCAGAGAAAGCGCGCCGTCCTTCTTTTCCAGGGTGATCAGATGCGAAACATCCATATCCGTATCGATGACCATGGACTCGCCCATGGCGACGGCATCGATATCCATATAACCGTAAACGACGTTTTCAATGCTGAACTTCCAGCCGTCCTGCGACTGATCTCCCCAAAGCGAATCGGACGAGAGCGCTTCGCCCAGTTGCGTACGCTGCACGGCCGTCGCTTCCGCCGAAAAATCGCCCGTGATCAGATCTTTATGGGAATCCCCCTTCGAACAACCGGCAAAGACCGCAAAAGCCGCCACAAGACAGCCGCCCAAGATGACCGACAAAACCTTTTTCATATTGTGCCAAACCTCCTCTATAACTTTTATAATGCAATTATAGCATAATAATTTCGCATTGTAAAGAAAAATCGACATATTCCGCAAAATCGGCCCGATACGGGCGGCATGCGCGGACAGCCGCCCAACTTATTTTATTCCGCGGGCGCCGCATGCGTGCAAGAAAAAAGAGCGGGACCGCATACGCGTTCCCGCTCTTTTTTCGATCGCACTCAGTCCATTTCGTAATGGCAGCCAGACATCTGCGTCGGGGGCAGCGTTTCGCCCTCGTTCATATAGACGTTGCCGACCACTTCACCCTTTTCGTTTACGACTTTGTAAGAACACGTTTTGGGAGCAGTATCTCCGCAATTCAATCTCATGATCAAAACCTCCTTTATCTGAGATAAAAGCAGTATGCTCCCCCGCAGACGCTTTATGCGCCCGAAGAAAAATCCGTTACAGTATATACAGCCAGTTGTTCGCGAACAAAAACGCTGCCAAAAGGAAAAGATAGACGGAAAACCCGACGAAACTTCCCCTTTTCATAAACCGCAGGACAAGTTTTACCGCGACCAACCCGAAAATTGCGGACAGCGCGCACCCGACCGCGAGCGCCTGCCAGGAAACGGCGGTCACGTAACTTTCGTTCATGAACGCCTTGAAAATTTCCGTCAGGACGGCGCCGCCGATGATCGGCACGCTCATCAGGAAGGAAAAATCTGCCGCTTCTTCCCGTTCCATGCCCGCAAAGACGCACGCCGCAAGCGTGGTGCCGCTTCTCGAAAGCCCCGGAAGGACCGCCAGCGCCTGCGCGCCGCCGATCAGAAAGGAACGCTTCGCATCGAGAAGGCGCAGCGGATATCCCCGCCTGAGCCGGCGGGACGCAAGCAAAAGCAGGACCGCGGTGAGCGCGAAAAACAGCCAAAGGTATTTTCCGCCGAAAAAGATCCTGTCCACAAGGTCTCCGAGCAGGACGCCGACGAGCGCTGCGGGAAGGGTTGCAAGCAGCAGGTACAGCAACTTTTTTCTGTCCTCTCTGAACAGCGCGGCGATCTTGGAAAAATAGACGAAAAGGACGGAAATGAGCGTGCCCGCATGCAGCATGATGCCGAGAAACATGTCCGCCCCCGCCGTATCCACGCGCAAAATACGTTCGAACAGCAAAATGTGTCCGCTCGAAGAAACGGGCAGAAATTCCGTCAGCCCCTGTACGATGCCGAGAACGGCCGCCTTCCAGATCTCCATATCTCACGCTCCGATAGCCTGTACTGAATTTAATATATTCGGCACGGGAGCAAATTATGGCTTTCTCTGAAAATGTTTTTTGCGCAGGCACGCCGCATGCGGAGACCTGCGGCGGAAAGATCTCAGATCAGCCGCGTCGCGGTATCGTAAACGGCAGCGATCTCGCTCAAATTCATCGTCTTCGTTTCGCCCGAAGCGCCGCTGTCGGCGGAGGGAACGGTATACATCACGACGAGTTTTGAATCCTGATAATCCTGTACGCCGAGGACGACCGCCTTTCCGTCGTCCGTCGACAGCGTTCCGCTCGCGGAACACCAGAAATTGTTCATAAAATTGGCCGAGCCGAGCGCCATCACTACGTGACTGAGACTCGAATACTGCATCTTATCCTCGTTGAGAATGTTGAATAAAATTTTATCATCGTCGGGAGAACTCGTAAGCGACAGAACGATATCGTGCCTGACAACGGATGCGGAAGGCTGCCCCGAACCGATCTTCACCGCCGCCGTAAGCGACGCAGAATTCGTTGCGTTCGTCAAAGCGCCCGTGCAAAACCAAATCTCATCGCTGACGGTATTTTCGAAAATGCAGTTGAATATGTCGCCGACTTCTCCCGCCTTGCCGTCCGACCAATTGGCTGCGGTGCCGAACGAACCCGTGCTGACGGACGTCGGCTTCGTTCCCGCGGGGCCTATGCCGCCCGATAAGAGCGGTATGTAAAATTTGGCGTCCGCCCCTTTGATGTTGCCTTTCAGGATCCATTGGCCGCCCCATTCGTAGACGTTTCCGTTATTGTCCGCACCCGTCGTCAGAAACTGGTCCCCCGCCGACTGCGAACCGTCAGGCATCGGAATGCTTTCCGCGGTGCTCCATTTGCTGCCGCGCGTGCCGTTTGTACCCTTTATGCTGCCGACGATTTCGCCGCAGGTGACCGCGGTGCCGCTTATGCCCGTCACCGTGCGAAGGTCCCCGTTCGAAAATACGATCGTATCTCCCGCCAAGGGCTTTACCGACGTCGGCGTGACCGTGCCCAACTCCACGCCCGTGCCCGACGCCGCACTCGAATAAAATACGCCCGCGCCCTGTACTCTTCCTAAATTTACGCTTGACATGTCTGCCTCCTTTTTATTCAAACGCCGCCACAAGTTCGCCGTTTTCGTTGATCGTCAGCGTCGGCGTCTTTCCGTTTTCGCCCGCCGCGCCGTCCGCACCTTTCGCGCCCTGCGGGATGACAAAGTTGAATACCGCCGCGCTTGCCGTTCCTGCGTTCGTGACCTGCGCCTGGCTTCCTGCCGCGCCCGTCGTCACCGTTCCGATCGAGATCGTCGCCGCCGCGCCCGAAGGCCCCGGAGCGCCCGTTCCCGTTTCCCCTTTCATCGTGAACAGGTATACCCAGTTCCCTTCGTTCTCGCTGACCTGATACTGGTAGACCTTCTCGTCCGCGGTCCCGATATACAGGTCGTTTTGCAGTGCCGCGATCCCCCGCGACGAGAGGTCCGATCGGATGCCCGCATCGTCCGTGCCCGTTCCCGTATAGATGAACGAACCCTTGACCCTGCCTAAATTCAATGTCGTTGCCATTTCCTTTTCCTCCTCTTTTTTAATTGAACGTGATCGTCAGCGTTCCGTCCGTGCGGATCTGATAGGTGGATCCGGGGCTCTCCTCTTCCTGCGAATACAGCACGAGGTCACCGCCCTCGATCTCAAACCCGTATACCCCCGCACCCGTCACGCCCGTATCCCCTTTCGGAATGGTAAAATCGAAGATCGCCGCGCGTGCCGTTCCCACGTTCGTGACAGTCGCGGAAGTGCCGGCCGCGCCCGTCGTCACCTTGCCGACCCGCACCGTTGCGCCCTGCGCGATCTCGTCGAAGTTGACCACCTGCACCCAGTGCGTCCCGTCGAGTGTTCCGTTTGCGTACGGGTCGTTCCCCTTGTTCCCGTCTGCGACCGACTTTACGAACGCGCCCTCTCCGCCCGTCCTTGCATAATAGACGATCTCGTTCGCGCCGTACGTTTTCGTGCTTTCCCATGCGAAGATCGCGCGCGACGCATACTCGCTGCTGTTCAACTGCTGCTGCAACAGCGACAGGTTGTTCAGGATCTCTCCGTATACGTCCTCGTCCGGCGTTTCGGGCAGGACCGCCGCCGTCCCGCGTCCCACTTCGAAACTGACCGAACCGGTCGCCGTCACGCTCCCCGTTTCCGCATTGCCTGCCGGCGCATAAAAATAAAACTGCGCCGTTACCATGCCGTACTTGCACGCTATGCTGTCCGGCATCGTATAACTCCAGCCCGCATACGTCTGCCCCGTCTGACTGTTTACGATCCCTTCCATATCGCCCTGCGGGGTCATGACCGCAGGCTGCGTCACCCTTCCGTTCGGCAGCCTGAAAGACACGGTCGCCGTAAGCCCGGCCGCAAACGGCGCCACGAGATAGATCGAGTTCACGTTCGCCGATCCCTGATACACCGGCCCGGCCGTTCCCTTGATCACCGTTCCGTCGTTCGCCACAAAAAATATCATGCCTTGCTCCTCCCTTTTGTTTTTGCCGTATAAAATTCCGATTTTTCAAAACGGTAATTTTATTATAATTGCCCGAATCGGCCGAAGTCAATGATGGCTTCCATCTTTTTTCACGATACGATAAAGTCCGCTTTTTGCCGAATGCCCGAAGGGCGCCCTGCAATAAATTGTGCGGTCGCCCCTCAAAAACAAAAGGGTCCCGAACATTTATTCGGAACCTTTCCTGGAGTTACCGGCCTGACTTGTAAGGAGCGCAGCGACGGAACAGCGATCGTTCGCCATAGGCGCAATCGCGTCACGTTATTTCGGCAATGCGGGCAGTAGCCAAAGCAAAGCCCCCGAATTCTCATTCGGGGGCTTGCATGGAGCTACTGGCCGGACTTGAACCGGCGACCTGCTGATTACGAATCAGCTGCTCTACCGACTGAGCCACAGTAGCACATCATCTATTGAATTTTCGGGCTCGCTTCCCGCAACGAATCACCTGAAGCGACTGAACCACAGTAGCGTATTAACTTTTCTATTGTCAAGCCCATCTCTCGCAACGAATCACCGTCAGCCTGCTTATTATAACATATTTTGCATAAAAATCAAACGATTTTTACGCATTTTTAAAAAATATCGCATACGGAAAACAGAAAATATTTCTAAAAATCAGACAACCCGCCTATTTCGAAAAATCGGCGGGCCATCCGAAAAGGAGATACAAGCAAAAACCGCATTTTTGCTTATCTCCCGCAACCGGACAGTGCCAAATCGGTTAACTTGCCGCGAGAAACGGCGACAGGCAATTCGGCCTGAATATATGAATTACGTCCGGTGATAAAAAGATACCACAAATTAAAAAATTTGTCAAACAAATATACGAATTTCAAGACTTAAAATTTTGTCTTATTTTTACAATGATTTTTTCGGAACAATTGTCTATAATAACAATATCAAATAATTGACAGGTTTACAAATTATGGATTTACTTGACGCGATTATAACGAGGATCAACGAACTTGCCTTACAGCACAATACGACCATACCGAAATGGAGCATACGGGCGGGCATTACGCCGTCGACGATTTACGGAATTACGAAAAAAACTTCCGGCTATCCGAGGATCACGACGTTGAAATTGCTTTGTGATGCGATCGGGATCACATTGGCGGATTTTTTTAATGCCGATTATATCGATACCGCGTTTTATGAAGAAAACTGAACCGAACGCTTTCCCTTTTCAAGGGAAGCGTTTTTTTATTTTACTGCCGTTTTTTCCGCGCTCGGCAATCGCGCGATGCGGGCGCGATTGAGTTGATTTTTCAAATATTTTATGGTAACATATGTCTGCAACACAATTCAATCGTTCCCGATACAGGAGTACAAAAAGCGAATTTTGTACTTCCATTTTCCTGTGTCGGGAAAGAATTGTGTTGCAGCAAACGGAGGTACATTTTCGGGGTGTGCCTCTCGGAGGCACACTTTTTTTTGTACGAGGAGGAAAATCAAAATGTTCAAAAAAAATGACCGTTACCTTAAAATCGCACGCATTGTAAATACTGTACTTCTATTCGTAAATATCTGTGCGTGCATTATTGCCGGCGGCATATGCATCTATCTTGCATTCCGCTCGAAATTGTGGCTGTTTTTATTATACGCGGTGCTGTGGATTTTTTTCGGAACAATTATATCGTGGATCGTTTGGCTATTTGTCAGGCTATATTTATCCCATTTGTATGATGTTAAAATGATCCGCAATAAATTATATGAGATAGATAATTCTGATTTGCAGATTTTTACGAAGGGATATGAACCTTTTGAAACTTTATGGGACAGAAAATCGTTTCGGTTAAAAATTATGCTGAAAAACGGACATTTTGATCAGGAAACCTACCAAGAAAAAATTGACGAACTTCTGAAATAAACGACATCCGCGGCGCCCGAAACGCCGCGGATGTCGTTATATTCTGTTTTTTTGTTCGTTATATTTATTCTTCGCGCGGTATGCGCGATCAAAACCCGTTTGGCTTCAGATATCCTGCGTGCCTTTCGGCACGATCATTTTGATTTTCCTAGGCAGCGCGCGGACGACGACTTTCCCTTCCAGCCCCTTCTCTCCGTCGAAATTCCAGACGATGCCGTCCTGTGAGTCGATCTCGAAATAATCCCCTTCGTAACGGATGATCTGCTTTTCCTTTACGCGATAACCAAGCAGGAACAGCCTTGCCAGCGCAATAAACGCGCGGATCTTTTTGAAAAGGTTGGGATTCTTTTTCTGTTTTATGATCGCAAGTTCAAGTTTGCCGTCGCACATGCTGGAAAACCTGTTCATTTTCAGCCCCGCGACATACCTTCCGTTCATGATGCTCACGAACACGCTGTCGGTATGCACGATCTCGTCCGGGCATCTGACGGTTATGTCGAACACGTCGAACTTCATATTTTTTTTGATCCCCTCCAACCCGTAAGCGATCCTGCCGATCTGCTTCTTTTTGGATTGCGGGGTATTGTACGTCGCGCTTGTAAAGGCGCCGGCCGCCACGACGTACATGGCATACCGGTCGTTGATCTGCATACAGTCGACCATTGCCGTTTCGCCCGAAACGATGGTCTTTACGGCGCCCCTGATCTTGCGCGGTATGCCGAGCGTGTGCGCGATATCGTTGACGGTGCCGCAAGGGATATATCCGAGCGCGGGCGCATCGTCCGCCCCGCCGATGCCCTGCACGATCTCGTTGACGGAACCGTCTCCGCCCGAGAACACGATGACATCATATTTACCCACCGCCTCGCGCGCGGCGCGTTCCATATCCCCCGAACATTTGGTCGCGTACACATCCACGACGTCAAATTTTTCTTTCAACTGCCGCACGATATAATCGAGTTTTTTGACGATCTTCCCTTTACCGCTGACAGGGTTGTAAATAAAAAAGCAACGCATGATTCTCTCTCGATTCGTCGTTTTTCCCTATTATAAACGAAAACAGTACATTTTGCAACTAATTTCCGAATATTTCGAATACATAAATAAAATATTCGCATATTTTTACTTGTAAATTACGGATATCGGACGCATATACGGTTTGAGAGGCATAATTTTCCAGATCTTCTGCGCATCCGGCGGGAAATTCGCCGAGCGATTTGTACTTTTCGGAAAGCGAGCCGCTCTTTTGCGCCGTTTTGCCGAGGCGCGAAAGGACCGCCGCCGTATCTGCGAGGACGGAACGGGCGGACGACTGGTCATATGTACCGTTCTGCAAACGGTTTGCCGTTTCGTATAAAACGAGCGAACAATCGTAAAGGGTGCGCAATACGGAGAGTGCGGCGTTTTCCGCTTTTTTCGCCGCGCGGCTGCCGAAATACAGCCTGTCCGTGACGCGCTCCAGAACGTAAGCGCTGCGCCCGCTTTCGCACAGCCTTTCTGCGATCTCTTCCGCGTCCGCCCTCTGATAATAGCAGGCGTACACGGGCGCGCCCTCCTCTTTCAGAATATACCCCGCCCCGCCGCCCGACGCGATCGCGTCGGCGATCTCTTCCGCGCTCTGCCCGTCCGCCCGTTCCGCGACAAAGCAAAAGGTCCGCCGCAGACTTACGGAATACGGTTTGCCGGGCAGGTACGCGAGCGCGAGGACGGCGGCAAGCAGAAAAACCGCCGCGACGGCCGCCGTTTTCAGCAAAAACGCTTTCTTTTTGGCGCGCTTTCGTTTATAATATTCATAAGGATAGTCATCCATAAGAAAAATTTATGCAAAAGGCGGTATTTTTATGAATTACCATATCGGGAATATGCTCATCTGGCAGGAGTTCAACGACGGAAACGAATGCCCCCTCTGCCGAATACGCAATATTCTCGAAACGCGCCTCGCCGACCAGTACCTGAACGAATCGGTCATGGAGGACTTTCAGAGGAGAATGGTGAACGAACGCGGGTTCTGCGCGCACCACACGGATATGCTGCACGCACGGCAGAATAAACTTTCCCTTGCCTTGCAGCACATCACCCGCCTGACGGCGCTGAAAGGAAAACTCGAAATCACCGCCGATTTGAAAACCGCGGAGAAAGAAGCGGAAATTTTTATCGGAAGCGGAAAGACGTGCGTCATCTGCGACGGCGTGGAGGTCAACATGATCCGCTATTACAAGACGGTCGCGGAAATGTTTTACGCGGAGAGCAAATTCAAAGAAACGCTCCTGTCCACGAACGGGTTCTGCCTGGAACATTTCGGCTGTCTTCTGAAATACGCCCGATATGCCAAGGGAAGAAAAAAAGATTATATCTACACGCTGACCAAACTGGAAAAGGAGGCGCTGGAAAAACTTCTGACCGATCTGCAGTGGTTCGCCGCAAAGCACGATTACCGCAACGCGGACAAACCGTGGAACGGAGCGGACAAGGCACTGGAAAAATCCATCCAAAAACTGCACGGGATCCAAGCGAAATGATCAAAAAGGGCAACGGCCGCAGGCAAAACCTGCGGCCGTTCTGATTTCTGCGGCAAACACGGCGGCGAAAGAAATTATTTTATAAACGGCATTTTATTGCGGCCAAATGCTTGACTTTCCCTTCCCACGGCCGTATAATAGTTTGCGTTTTGTGGAAATTTGTGGAGGTTTGTTGAGGTGCTGTCGGAAGAAAGGTATCAGAAAATCACCGAGCGCGTCGGGCGGAACGGCTCGGCCACGGTCAATGAACTTGCAAGCGAGTGCGGCGTGTCCATCGAGACCATACGCCGCGATCTGGTTTTTCTGGAAG
>DXCO01000040.1 GCA_019115945.1 Candidatus Borkfalkia excrementavium
CTTACCTTGCCTTCCAATACGTTCTCGTATTAACCATTTAGCTCTCTTGCTTCTCTTTTAGTCTTGCCTTTCTGTAAGATTCTTTTTCGTTAAATCTTTTCTTCTTCCTATGCAGTTGTCAATCTGCCAAAACTTTCTTCAACAGAAGAAATATGCCGTCTCAATCGACAGCCTACATAGGATAACATTTTTTCATGGATATGTCAAGCAAAATTAAAAAGTTTTCAAAAATTTTTCTTTCCTCGACAAAAAACTCTCCGGCCGTCCCCGGCCGGAGAGTTTTATACTCTGTTCGTATTTATAATATAGAAGGCGATGCATTATTTCGATTTTTTTCTTTTGATCACTTTCCAAACAATGACGGCCGCGCATGCGACAACGATGACCGCGCCTATCGCGATCGCCGCAATCTCCCAGGCTGAAAGCCCGCCGCCGGAAGGCTTTCCCTCGGGCAAGGGCTCCTGGTCAGGAGGGTTTGGTTCGGGCGTTTCGACTTCAACTGCCGCAATAGATATTTTCAGATTGTATTCGGGCAATGTAAAATAAAAGCCCTGTTCCGTACTCCCGTAAGACAGCACATCTTGAGAGACCTGTGTGCCGTCCGTCTTGGCAAACGCAACGTCAAAAATTTTATCTTCCCCAACAGCCACAAAAACTTCTGCCCTGTTGCCGGCCGCCCCGCTGAGCGTACGCGTTTCGCCCGAGCGCCCTTCGCGGTACGAGACGGAAACAAAAGTATCTTCGTATGATTGCGCAGATAAAATAGCAGCCCCGAAATTTCTACCCAGCCTGACCATGGAAGAAGTTTTATAATGATGCCCGTCCGAACCGATGGTAAGATCGTTGTTGTCTATAGTGGAAATAAATTCGTTTTCGGCGGCAGCCGCCGTCATCCCGTCGCGTATCTTCTGTGCGTTTCCGTTTGCATAATCCTCCGGAATAAGCGCTGTTACGAGCGGAAACGCATCCGTTTGGGGCAATGATAAACTTTCCCCGATCTCTTTTACGTCTTGCTGAAGATCGGAAACAAAATCGAGCAACAACTCTTTATATACTTCAGAAGAAATATTCGACCAGGCATCGGCTTCCCCCTGCATCCATGCGACGCCCGAAACGATGGGAGTATATCCGAGCGATCGATATACATTTAACCCGCTTTCGACGACTTTGAGCAAATTCTCATAGCAAAGGCCCGCACGGCTGTTCGACGTCGGATGGTCGGCCAAATAACCGGGAGAAGTCCAACTGCCGTAACGGTAACTCTGCGCGCTTGTATCGGCAGAAATCGCGGAGGGGCTGAACGGCGTACCGCCGTATGCACATTTTATAATTGCATAATCTCTGCCCTCTTCATTTCCCGTAACGCTTGCGGCCATACCCATTTCAGGACCGATTTTCGAACTGTCGGCACCCAGCCCGATATGTACATCCGTCACCTCTGCCGACGATAGGGACTGATCGTCGGCAATGCCGTAATACAGTACGTCGGTATATCTTCTGTTCCCCGAATAACTCGTTCCGGATGTATAACCTGCCGCATTGCTTTGACCGGCGATCAACCAAACATAAAGCGGATTTTCTATAATCGCCCCTTCGGCTGTCGTCTGCCCGGATACCGCAGAAAACGACAGTACCGACGAGGTCAAAAAGAGAAAAACGCATGTGAATAATACAATTATTCTTTTCATGACTTCTGCTCCCCGATCACGGACACTTTTTCATCAATCCATTTTTCAAAAAAATCCCCTTTTAGACAAAGGGGATTTTCTTACCGATATTACAGGTTTTCAAGAAAGTCCGGATCTCCGGATCAATTATAACAATTCCGGAATAACCTGACAAGAGCAAAAGATAAATTTGACCATATTATACAAATTTATGGAAAATTTATACCACGTTGATCAACTTTTCGAAAGCGCTTTTCAGTTTTTCCAACGCCTTTTCGGCGGAACCTTCGTCTTTGGCCTTGACGGAATAATATATTTTCAGTTTGGGTTCCGTACCGCTGGGGCGCACGCAGATAAACCCGCCCGTCTCCAGTTCGTAATAGACGGCGTTCGTTTTGGGAATGTCGAGCGGTTCTTCCGTACCGTCTGTCAGCCTTCTGACCGAGGCGGAGTAATCGCGCACGGCGACCACGTTGTAAATATCGAATTTCTCCACTTTGCGGGTCTTCAAGGAATCGACGACGGCGTTCATCTCCTTCATCGCGTCCAACCCTTCGAATTTAATGCTCACGTTGCGGTCGAGCACGTAACCGTATTTTGCATAAATTTCGCAAAGCCTGCCGTACACGGTCTGATTTTTATAAGTATAATAGCAAACCATCTCCGCAAACAGCAAAGACGCGACGACGGCGTCTTTATCTCGGCTGCCCTCGGTCCCGCGCAGATAGCCGCAACTTTCCTCGAAACCAAACAGGAAGGTATGCGAACCGTCCGCTTCATATTCCTTGATCTTTTCGCCGATAAACTTGAAGCCGACCGGGACCTCGACGAGCGACACTTCAAACGCGTCGCAGATGACCTGCGCCATGCCGGTGGTGACAAAACTTTTCACCACGACGCCGTTTGCCGGAAGTTTCCCCTCTTCTTTCAGGCGGGTGAGGATATAATCGAGCAACAAAATGCCGACCTGATTGCCGGTAAGCGCGATAAAATCGCCCCGGTCGTTCCGCACGGCAACGCCCAGTCTGTCGGCATCGGGATCGGTGCCGAACACGACGTCCGCGTCGATTTTTTTCGCCAGCGAAATACCCAAAGAAAGCGTTTCCTTGAATTCGGGATTGGGGACTTCCACCGTAGAAAACTCGGGATCTTTGACCGCCTGCTCGGCGACCACGTTGACGTTGATGCCCATTTTTTTGAGGATTGTGGTGACGGGAATAAACCCGCTGCCGTGCACGGGCGTATAGACGAGGCGCAGTTTTTTGCCCTCTTTTTTGACCGCCTTCGGCGAAAGGGTGAGGCGGGTCAGTTTTTTATAGTAACTTTTATCCACCGATTTAGGCACTTTGCGGATCAGCGATCCCGCGCCCTCTGCAACGGAAAAATAATCTTTGATCTGACCGATAAATCCGACGACGACCTCGGTCGCTTCGGGCGACATCTGCGCGCCGTCCTCGCCGTAAACTTTATAACCGTTATATTCTTTGGGGTTATGGCTGGCCGTGATCATGATCCCTGCGATCGTCTTCAATCTTCTGACCGCATAGGAGAGCATGGGAACGGGGTGCACGTCGTCGAACAGCCAGACGGCGATGCCGTTCGCAGCCAGCACGCCCGCAGCGGCGCGGGCAAACGCATCCGACTGCCTGCGGGTATCGTATGAAATGACGACTCCCCTCTTCATGGCGGCCGCCCCGAGCGTTTTGACGTATTCCGCAAGCCCCTGCGTTGCGCGGCGGACGGTATACACGTTCATCATGTTCGTGCCCATGCCGATGATCCCGCGCATTCCCGCCGTGCCGAACTCCAGTTCAGCGCCGAAGCGGTATTCGATCTCTTCGTCTTTGCCTTTGAGCGCTTCGAGTTCCGCCCTTTCGCTTTCCGAAAGCGCGGGGCTTTTCAGCCAGCGCGTATATTCTTCTCTGTAATCCATAATAACCTCCGAAAATCCGTATCGACGTAATCGTATTTTCTACCGAATAAGAACACCGAGGATCAAAGATCGAAATCGTCGTAGAAGTCTTCCTCTTTCTTATCCTTTTCCGGCTGTATGATCTTATCTTTTGCGATAAAATATTTTTTACCCTCGAACATATAATAACTCACGAACTGAATGCAGATGAGCATGAGATAGGACACGGGCACGGCGAGCAACAGGCCTGCCCCGAACGTAAAGACGCCCGCCACCATATACATGCAGAGAATGATGAGCGAAGTGGCCAAATAGGTGGAAAACAGTGCGCCGAAACGGCCTTTCAGATGCGAAAAACCTTTTTTGAGCGCGGCAGACAGTTTCAGTTTATCGCTGACGAACGCGGGAACGACTCCGTTGAATACGGAAAGTTTTACCGCCTGCGCCACGAGCAAGAGGGTGACGGACAGCATGAGCGCCAGCGCCGACGCGAGCAGCGTGAACGATATGACGTTCAGCAGCGTCAAGAAGAACAGATAACACAGCACGAGCATCAGCGCGTCATATACAAAGGTAACGGGCACATAGATCAGTTGCCAGAGAGACGCCCTGCCGAGATTTCTGATGAAGGCGCCCGAAAAGGACGTTTTTGCGTAACTGGACATTTTATCGTCCACAAGGCCGCCGAACACGAAATTTCCGAGCCCGCTCAAAAAGCGATAGATCAAGATGACCGCAGCGGCGGCAACGGCAAGCAGCACCCAGTTGGACGTTTTTGCCGCGATGTACGAACCCAGATCGGAAAGCGCGGTTTTCAGACTTTCGGAAAACCCGTTCAGAAAGACGGTATCTCCCGATACGAGCGCTTTGAAAAAATCTTTGATCAGCCCGATCACATCCCCGAACGGCTCGCTCGAAAACAAAAACGCGGCGTTCGGCACCACAAAGGCGGCCGCAAGCCCGACGGAAATCGCCACCACGATGAGTTTATACAATAAATATTTATAGTTGAGCGCAAAGTTATCTATGAGTAAATGAAACGCATTTTTGAAAATCATCGTATTTTCCCCTCTCTCAGAAACGCTTCTTCAGATCTTCGCGCTCTTCTCCGGCCGCGTCAAAGTATGCGGCGTACATGAGCACGTTGAAATAAAGAAAGAGCAGCAGATAGATCAGTTCTATAATCACAAAAACGGGTACGACAGTTTTGTAAGCGCCGCAGACCCCCACGGCTGCCAGCACGAGCGCGACGCCCGCAACGAAGGGCAGAAAGACGGAAAGATAAATTTTCCCCTTTCTGTCCGCGCTGAGTTGGTTGGAAAAGACGAGCGCGTCCAGAAAACTGTATCCCGTAATATGCAGACAGGGCAGCCACAGCATAAAGATGGAAGCGATATACGATAACAGCGCCATCATTCCGAACGCGAGCAATAGCGCCGCGATCAACTGCGCGATCCCGTCTAAAATAAGGGAACAGGCATAGATCAGACCGGACGCGAGCACCGCCCAAAGTTCGTAGACGCCGACCGCCAGCACGATAAGGATAAACGTGGAGACAAAGTTATAGTTGATCCTTTTTGCGACGCCACGCAGCGAACGGGACCCGATGCGCATGTGCTTTTCCACGAACGCGAGCAGCATGGGCATAAAGATCGCCGTCAGCGCAAAACTGACCAGCCCGAACTGCCAGCGCGCGGCGTTAAACAGCGAAAATGCGGAAAAGAGTTGAGAAAAACTCAATTCCGCCCTGCCGTGCAAAATATTGTCGACGATACTCCCGAGTGCATTCAGATCGAGAGACGCCGCAAAAAAATAAGACGGGAGCAATGCGAACAGGAAAATAAATATAAAGTTTTTGAAGACGTATCTGAACGCGCTTCCGATATATTTCACCCGACGTACCCGCAACAAATTTTTTCTTACATTATATAATAAAAGCGCGTTCTTGTAAAGTCTTTCGGATAAAATTTTTGCAAACGCACACATGCAAACGGGCCGCAAAACGCCCCTTCCGCCCGTTCGGACGGAAGGGGCGGCAAATCGCCAAAGCCGCCGCGGCGCAGAAAAAAGCATGGGCGATTTCGCGCGAACGCATGCCCATGCTTGCATCTTTGCTTTTTGTATCCTTCAAAAATTCAGGTCATCGTGGCGAGCAGTTCCTGCAAAAACGAATAATAGGTGCCCAGATAATCTTTCGCGACTTCGTCTTCGAGAAAGTCGTCCAGCGCGGCCTGCGGGTCGTCGTAAGACAGATAATAATTTTTGACCGTGATGTACCGCTCGCGCATGGGCAGCGAATAATCGACCTCGTACGGCGCGTCCTCGCCGCCCGAGCCCCCTTCGCCCGTCTCCCCCTCCGCGTACAGCGCGTCCAGGCTCTCGTCCAGTTCCCGCTGGATCTTATCCGCGAGCGCGTCGTATTCCTTTTTCAGCCTTGCAAGGATATCGGTCAGGATGCCCGAACGCGCCAGCCGCCGCGCCGCGGCGGCATTGGTCTCCTTTACGCACCCCCTCGTATACTCTTCCTTCGCCGCTGCGCTCTCTCTGTTCGCTTCCTCGATCAGTTTGCGCGCGGCCTCGTCGATCTCTTCCGGCGTCATACCGTCAACCTCCCTGTTTCAACTTTGAAAACGATGCGGACAGAGAGAAGACCGCGGCGCGGCCTTCCGTTTCAAAAACGAAAACGAACGCACTGCCCCGCAGCGCGGGCCGAATCCTCTTCATTCTGCCCGTGCCGCACGCGCAAAGACGCCTGCTCCCGAATTCGGACGAAACGGATAGGGAAACGCTCCCCTCCGCGCGCACGCACATCTCTTCGAGCAGGCATTCCCCGCCCGCAAACGGAAAGAACACGCCGCTTTGCCAATACCCGACCCCCTCCGAAACGGCCTCTCCTTTTTCCGCAACGCAGAAGATCCTGCCGTCCGAGAGGAAAGCGGCGCGCAGCCCCCTCTCCGTCCTTACAACCGCGGCCGCGTGCGCATCTGCAGGCAGCAGGCACCCGCCCGCGCCGTCCTCGCGGAAGACGCCGACGGCGGGGCGGACCTCCCCTCCCGTACGGACCAAAAGTGTGAACACAACTTCTCCGCCGCAGGCGGCGGCGCTCGCGCCCGTCTGCGGCTCATCCGCTAAAAAGCGGGAAAATTCCGGATAAAAGGACTGCGTTTCCCCGTCGTATACGCAGGCGCCCCGATCGGTGAGAAAATATAATTTTCCGTTTTCCGCGCACGCAGTGCCCGCGTAAATCCTGCCGAAAAAAGAGGGCAGATCTTGCAGGAAAAATTTTTCGGGATCTCCCGGAGCGGAAAGCATCTGCAGGCCGTATTCGCGCACGATCGCGATCTCTCCGTTGCGGACGAACATCGCGGAGATCTTTCCCTTCGCGTCCGGCAGGTCGAGATGGCCGCCCTCCCCCTCCCGCTCTTCAAAATCGAAAATATCGAGCGGCGCGGAATAACGCAGCCTGTTCCCGTCCGCCTCGCCCGTCAAAACCCAAAGCCTGTCGTTGCAGAACGCCGCGCAGGAAAAGGGCGGAACCGCGTCCGTCTCCTCCGCCCCTTCCTCCGTCAGAGAGACCGTCTTTTCGCCGTCCGAAAACAGCATGACTTCCTTCTCTGCGATGGCCCGAACGCAGGCGGGCGTCTCGTCAAAATGCGCCGCCGTCTTTTCAAAGGTGCCCGAGCCGCGGACGTAAAGATAACCGTCCTCCGCATATACGGCAGACAGCCCGTCCGTCTGCCACCAGGCGGCCGCGCGGCATCCTTCGGGAAGGGCAAAGCCCGCGTCTATGTCCGTCAGCGGACAGAAGCCCGCGGAAAAAAGGCCGCCCGCCTCCGCTTTCAATCCCAAACAGACCTCTGCGCCGCCCTTTTCCCGAATGCCTTCGAGGGAGATCTCTGTCCTCTTTTTGTTTACGGCAAGGGTCGTGGGCGGCTTGTTCGGCGCCATCATATCCATTCCCTCCCTTTCAGCGTGAACGACTTGTCCCGCCTCGCGGCGGCGAGAGACTCTTTATAGCGTTTATCCAACAGCGCGGCGCGTTCGAACATGCCCTCCATCAGGCAAAACTCGCACGCCGCCCCTGCCGCAAGAAAATTTTCCCCGTTCGGAAAATCCGTCTCGTCGCCGGCGTCTTTCACGAGGGGGCGATAGCGATACCCCACCGTCGCCGCGCAGGAGGGAAAGCGCACGCCCTCTCCGCAGACGGAAAAGGGAAGTTTTCTGCCCGTGCCGTCTTTGACCCAAAGGATCTCGAGAGGCGGTTTTTCAAAATCCCCGAAGGCCGCCGGCCCGCCCGAGGGGAAGGTCTGCTGCGCCACGAGGGGCAGGTAATCCGAAGCCGCCTCGTTTTCCGCAAGATTGAAGCACCGCAGCATCGTTTCCGCGTCACGCTGCGCGGCGGACACGTCCGCAACGCGCTTTCCGCCCAAAAAATCGGCAAGGTCTCCCCGCCCCGCAAGCGCGGCCGCCGTTTCCATAATTTTTCTGACCAACATATTTCCCTCCTTACGGGCGGAGGCAGAAACCCCCGCCCCGCTTTTTACGCCTCGGTGATGCCCGAAAGCATGGCCTGCCCGCACGGCCGCGTGCAGATAAGGTCGGCATATTTGACGAGCGTCGCCGTATAAAGGGGCTTGCCCGCCACCTGACGGAGGATCCTGCCGTCGTCTCCTTCCAGCCACTTCCAGTCGCACAGTTGGTGCAGGCAGAAATCGGATGTATTCAGAAGATACATCGTGCCGTCGGGGCAGAATCTGTCCGCAACGACGGGAATGCCGTTATAGGTGATGGAGCGGTATCCTCCCGCAAGTTTCGTCACGTCGATATTGCGTTTATTTTCCGAAAGGTGTTTCTGAAGCGCCCGTTTGACGCCCCAACTGCACACGATGAAATCCACACGGCTGCCCGCCGTCTCTTCGAGGCGGTCGATCGCGGTCTGTATGACCGTCTCGCTGATCGCCCCTACCTTCGTCTTGATATAGGGGATCATCCATTTATGCGTCGCCCTGTCCAGGCCGTACAGGCTGCCGGTGGTCTGAAAGATCGCGCCCAGCCCCGTCAGTTCAAGGTTGTACGACCCCTGCACGCACACGGCGTTTCCCGCAGCGATCGCCTCGTCCAGCGCCGAGCCCGTCACGGTGAACGTCTTGTTGTCCCTGTCCACAGCGGTTATGCGTCTGCCCGCGGCGCCCGCGATCGCGGAACCGTCGTCGAGAAAATCGACCACCATGCCCTCTATCAGATTTTTTACGCTGTCGGCCGTGACCGTATTGCCGCTCACCGACGAAACGGTGCAGAGCACGCCGCTTCCGTCTCCGAAGAGCATCCTGCCGAAATTGAAGGAGGACGCCTTGATCAACCCGTCCATTTCCGCATTGAGCAGATTGACGAACGCGCCCACGTTGTTTTCGGAAGCGCGCACCGCCTTATCGCTGATCTCTATCGTACCGTACAGGTTTTTGAGAGTCGTTACGAACTGCTCGTAATTGTTGCCGGCGGCAGAAGGGAGATCGCCCTCTTCCGTGCCCGCACCCACGCCGCCGTTTACGCCGTACTGCGCAAGGCGGCGCACCTCTTTGCCCCACACATCCGCGGTGGACTGTCTGATCTTTGCAAGCAGCGGGTTCGCCGCCGTATTCAACTGTTCGGAGACCACGCCCAAATATACGCTTTTCAATGCGCTGTCAGCGCTTGCCATCGTTACCATCTGTTTTTTTATGCTCCTTTTCCTTTTTGCGCGATCGCGCGCTCATTCTTGTTTGCGGAAGATTTCCGCGGCGATCGCCGCCGCGTCTTCCAGCGTCCTCGCCCTGCCGTCCGGCGCGGAAACGTGCCCCGCGCCGCCCGACATGACGTAGGGCGCATCTCTGCGCACGGAAGCGAGATATTCCGAGATGACCCTGTCGCGGACCTTTTCGGAAATCATTTCCTCCGACCGTGTTTCGTTTTCAGATCCCCCGCCCCGCGGGCGGTCGGCCGTTCCGGGCGGCAAAATGTTCTCGCCCGACGCGTCGGCCCCTCCGTTTTCCGCGGTTTTTCCCTCCAATTCCCGAAGGCGCTGACTGCGGCGGGTGAATTCCGCCTCCAGCGAATTGTACGCGTTCAGAAGGGCATCGACGCTCTTGAATTTGCCCAAGTCCGCCGCGGGCGCCGCCGCGCCCGATTCCGTGCGGGCATCCGCCCCCTGCGCCGCCTCCCGCGGCGTTGTCATGTTCTCCTTCTCCATAAACTCCTCCCGTATCTTTATTGATTTTGGCCGCCTTTGCTTTCCGTTCCCGCCGTTCTTTCCCTTTCGGCCGCCCTCCGTTCCGCAAGCAGACGGTGCTCCTGCAGGTGCCGTTCAAAGCGTTCTTTGACCTTCCCGTCGCAGCCGCGGCACTCGTCGGACAACAGAAAACGCACGTGCGCCTGCATGTGGATCTGCTCGTCGTCGAATGTATCCGGAGCGACGGGTTCCTTCATAAGCCTCAGATTTTCCTCCGAGGCCTTGTTCGCATGCAACTGTGCGAGCCCGCGGGCATTTTCCAGCCCGCCGTAGCCGAGTGCGTTCAGGATGCGGCGTTTGGTTTCGGCAGACGTCTTTCCCTCTTCGTCCGATAAAAGCCCCATCCTGTAAATCTCGTAGATCAGAGAACGGTTTTCGGACGGGGTGCGCGCGCCATCCGGATCCGCTTCGAACACAACGTCGTCCGAAGAGATGTCGCTGCCGCAAAAATAGATCATGTCTACCCTGCCGCCCTCGCCGGCGCAGCGCATCAGCCTCTTCTCCCCCGCAAACTCGCGCATGAGGCGCAGAACGTGTTTTCCCACTTTGCGGACGGCTCGCCGTATGCTCTCCGTCGTGACGGCGAGCCGCGTATCGTCCAGATCGATGAGCAGTTGCAGCCCGGTCGCGCTCGTCACCTGCGTGCGGTTCTGCGAAGTGGAACTGATCTCCGAAACGCCGCTCACGAGGATAAATTCGTTGAGCAGGCGCTCTTCCTCCTCGTAAAACTCAGCGGGGATCGAGTCTGCGCCGAGCAGTTTCGGCGGAGTCGAGCCCTGGCGGTAGACGATCACTCTGCCGGGAGCAAGCCCCTCTTCGGCAAGTTCTTCCGTATCCACGGAGCCGTCCTCTACGGCGAGCACGCCCATCGTCAGGCGGTTGATAAATTCATGCTTGCGGTTTTTCAGCGCGTTGAACGCGCGCTGCACGGGGATCATTCTGTCCACGATGCTCGCGCCGAAAAAACTGCCCGAAAGTTCCACCGCGCACTGTTTGACAAAGGGATACGTGCGCGCGCCGCCCTCGCCGTTCGCGTACGGAAGATCCCCGATATACGCCAGTTCCTCTCCCGCAACGACAGTCAGCCTGCCCCGCGGCAGACCCGCCGTCGGTTTTTCGTACTTCTCGATCACGATCTCCGCATCCTTCATGCCGCCCTTCGTCCGCGCGCCGAGCCCGCCGGCAAAATGCATGGAGGAAGAGCGCGGAGAGAGGGAAAATTCTTCGATCTCTCTCCCCTTGACCCGCACGCCGTACCGCTCGAAGATCTCTTCGGCGGGCATGGCGCGGGCGTGGATGAGAGAACGGAGATCCTCGACTTCTTCGCACCCGAGATCGTCCGGATAAATTTCGAACGGAGACACGCACGCGATGCGCACGCCCCCTTCGTAAACCGCTTCTCCGCCGCTCTCGCCCAGCAGGCGCCCCACGTTTTTGTCCCACAGCACCTTATAAAAAGAGGTGCCGCACGTTTCGCTCCACACCGTCGCTTTGCTCATCACGTCGCTCAGCGCGTTTTCTTCGCAAACGGAACGAAGAACGGCGGACGCCGTCTTTGCCGTGCGCAGATCGCTCTCCTGATCGCTCGCCGCGCGGACGGTCAGATCGGGACGCACGCGGGAAAGTTTCGCGCAGCGCGTGTCGATCGCGGGCGCAATGTGATTGAACACCCGCCTGTACTGCCAGTAAAATCTGGGTTCCTCCTCCTCGATCTTCCCCGTCGGCCCCACGTCGCAGTACTGGTTGCCCGCAAGAAAGTTCATGTTCAGTTCCCAGCCCCGTTCGAGCGTCCTGCGCCCGGCGCGGCGCCTTTCGAAGTCCTCTTTCACCTCGCGCACGATGCGTTCGGCAAATTTTCTGTCATAGCCGCGGGCGTTTTTATCCGCGGCGTTCTCCCTTTTCTCCATTGTCCTCCTCCACGCTTTTCAATAGATGCAGCAGCCTGTCTTTTTCCCTTTCCAATTCTTCATCGGTCAACTCCGTAAACGGTTTTTGCGCTTCGACGTACAGTTTTGCCGCCGCGACGTCGGGCGGCACCTGTTTTTTTACGACGCGCCGCTTGAGGAGCACCTCTTCTCCTTCGTTGAAACTGTATTCTTCCGTCACCTCGTCCGCCTCGAAACCGACGGCGCGGCGGTACAGCGCCCTTCTTATCCCTTCATCCACAGCCCCTCCTTCCGCGCGAAATGCTGCGCATCAGCCTCCTTTTATCCTTCTGCAGATCCGTTTCGGGGCGGGCGGGCGCATCGTTTTTCGGCTTGGTCATCAGCAGATAACGCAACTCGTCAAGGCTGTGATCCGAAACCTTCCGCGGCACGTCGCCCTCGCCCCAGAAATACCCTTTGAACTCGCGTATCATATTGACGCAGTTTGCAAAGATATAGAGGCGCGGACCGCACTTGCCGCTCAGATAACTTTTTACGCGCGCAATGCCCGAAAACAGGTCCTTATCGACGTTCGTATTGACGAGGATGCCGCGTTCGTAAAAGAGTTCGCTCACGCTTTTCGCGCTCGCCAAAGTCCTTTGGTTCGCGGCGGAATCGATCAGCGCGCGCAGCCTTCCCTTTTCGTCCGTATGCCAGCCGAGAGCGCGGCTGATCTCTTTGATCTTTTCCGCATGGTAGTCGATGTCCCGCTTAGCCTCGTAGTGTTCTGCCACGGCGTACACGTTGCCGTCAAAATCCACGCAATACCAGTGCGCGGAGAGCGGGTTGTTGAGCCCCGGGTCGATCGAAATGGTATCCTGCCACTCGAAGGGTACGGGAAACGGTTCGATCACGTGGATACGTTCGTCAAATTCGGGATACACGAGCCCTTCGTTCACGCAGAAACGGCCGAAGCGCCTGCTTTCGAGTTCCTTTTCCCCCAGCGCGGCGGTCATTGCGGCGACCTCTTTCGCGGGCAGAAAGGGATTGTCCGCCCACTCCATGAATTCGTACCAGATCTCGGGATCGCCGCGCTTGTTGAGATAAATCTCGTCGAACAGAAAGGTGACACCTTTCAGGGGCGTCATCGTGCCGAAAATATCGCCGCGCCTGTCCATCACGCGCATGCGGCATTCTTCGTAAATATCGCGGGGCGGCTCTTCGTCGAACCAGACGAAATCGAGGGAGGCCCCCTGAAACTTTTCCCGACCCTGATCGCAACTTTTGAACCCGATGACGGATATGCCGCCGAAGGCGTTGCGCACGCTGATCTGGTCGATGATCCCGGACGCGGGAGAATCGCGCCTGCCCGAAAGCATGGTGATCTCCGCAATGCGGGCGGGATCCAGGTACTGCAGGATCTTTTTCTGCGCGACGTCGCGCTGCACCTGCTGCGAGAGGGAGACCACCCAGCCGAACACGTCTCCTCTGTTTTTGCGGTACGGATGCTCGCCGAGCGCGATGTAAAGGCACTCGACGGCGCCGCATTCCGTTTTTCCGCTCCTGTTCCCGCCGAATACCCAGCGGTTCCGCTTTTTGCATTTATGAAAGGCGATCTGCTTTTTGTGTCTCTTTTTGCCGGCGTTGTAGCGCGCAAGGGGGCTTTTGCCCGCGCGGCGCGCCTGTTCCCGTTCGATCGCGACGATCCCGGCAACGATTTCTTTTTCAAGCATATGACAAAATCCGCGAAAATCCTCCCCATTCTCCTTTGCGCGGCGCTTCCTTCCGCCGTATACTGGTGCCGTTACGAAAAAAGGAGGAATCCGTCATGAAAAAATTTATCCTGTCTGCGGCCCTTCTGCTCGCCGTACTTCCCGCGGCCGCGCTCGCCGCGGCGAGGCCCGCAAGGGCGGAAGAAGCGCTCTACGCGAAGGTGCTCGAGGAGGGCGTTTATCTGTATTCCTCGGCAGACGAAACGTCGGGGCTCTTTATCCTCCCCCGCAGTTATTTCGTGCGCATCGAGAGCGAGGAGGACGAATGGTACCGCGTGCTCTACCGCGAAGGGGATCCGGATATCCCTCCCGTAAGGGGATATTGCAAACGCTCGGAGATCACCCCCGTCGACTTCATTCCGCAGACGCCCTATCTCTTTTATCAGATCGACATCACATACCGCGCAGGCAGCGGCGATTATCCCGACGGCTTTCTCGACGAATTTACCCTGACCGCCGACTATTTCGGCAAATTTTATTACGGTTCCGAAGTCTCCTACTACATATGTCTGGACGGACAGTTCGGCTACGTGCCCTCTTCCGCCTGTCCGGAGCCCGATTATCCCGAAAACATCGAACACACCGAAAGCGGTTCGGGAAACACGTCGCCCGCAAAAAAGAGCAACGCGATCAATATCGTACTCGTCTGCGCGCTCGCCGTCGCGGCGCTCGGCGCCGTCTACTTTCTTTTCCGGCCGGCCAAGAGCCAGAAAGAGCGGAAAGCGGACTATTTCGACGATGCGGAAGATCTCTTCTGACGGCGCGCCGCCAGCGCGAGCGTGCTGTGCGCGCGTTTGTCCGAAAACGCCCTTTCCCCCTCCTCTTTCAGCCTCTCGAGCGCCGCTGTCATCCAAGGAAAATCCGTAAACGCGGAAAAAAATTTTTCGTCCAGCCCGTGCCGGACGAACATGCCGCCCAGTTTTGCGGACAGCCTCTTCTGCCTGCGGAAATAGGTGCGTTCCGAATGCGGGAATACCGTCCCCGAAAATTCTTTTTCAAGCACTTTTTTTCTTCTGAAATACTTATATTCGAGCAAATACCGCTCTTCCTCCGAAAGTTCGGCAAGCATCCCGTCCATTTCGTTTTTCAAAAAAAGCAGTCCCCTTCGCAGATTCAGATACTCGATCAGCCTGCGGATCCCCGCCTCTGTATCCGACCGATCCATGCCCGACGCGACCGCGCGCGCCGTGACGATCTCGGATATGCTGTCTGCCAGTCTGTCCAGACGGGGATACAAAAACAGCATCACCTTTTGATAATCTTTCATTCCCTTCACCTGCCTTGCGCCGCCGACCGTTTCCGCCCGATCGGCGGCTTTTTATTTTGAAACCCGACTCTGCCCCGCAAAAAAAGCCGCGCGCCTTTTTTGCCCGCGCCGCAAATTCATTATCGCATACGGCCGCCGCGAAATACAGGATAACTGCCAAAAATACAAACATATGTTCGTATTTTTGGTATATTTTACCATTTCAAACAGGCATACGCCTGCTTATTTTGCGGCATTTTATAAAATTTTTCAAAAAATTTCCTTTCGGTCGCAAGATAAAAATTTTTGTCGACAAATGTCAAAGAATATGATATAATGGTTTTACAGTTTATGCGCAAAGAAGCGGCGCGCCGGCCGGGCCGCAGACGAGCGCAAGGGAAAGCACGTATGAAAAAGGCGATTCTTTCATTTTTAATTTTAACGGCGGTCGTTTGCGGGGCGATGAGCCTGCCGACCGCGGCCGTACGAGTCGGCGCACAGGAGAGGGCGGACAGCGGAACGTCTCTTCTGACGCCGCAGTACTACGAGGAATATCTTGAACTGGAAAACCCGTCCGACGTAGCCTTCAACGACGATTACATCGCCGTGGCGGACGGAAACGTCATTTACCTGTACGACCGCGCCGCAGGCACTTATTCGGAAAAGGCGCTCGAAGAGGGAACCTCCGTTTCCTCGCTCAATTTTTACGGGAACAATCTCTATTTCGTGGCGAAAACGACGGCCTCTTCCCCCATCGTCTATATCGACTGCACCGACCCCGCAAAGGAGCAGACGGCGACCGGAATCGGCTCGTGCGCCTCTTTCGTCATCAACGGCGAGACCGTTTATTACTCCATCGTAACGGCGGGCGAGATCACCGTTTATTCCTCTCAGATGCAGGACAACGATATCCCCGCCGCATCGGAATCTTTTGCAAGGAGCGACGGCAATACGGTGCCCGCGTTCGCCGTGGATGACGGAAGCGTGTATTTTTCGCTCGGCACTTCCGTATACAACGCCGCGGAGCCTTCCAGCGCGATTGCGACACTGACGGATACGGTCGCGGCGTTCGGCATCGTCAAAGAAGATTCGCAGACGGGCGCTTCTTACAAAATTTATTATTCTTCCACGTCCTCCGACGGGTTCTTCCTCTGGAACGGGTCGGAAAAAAGCGAGATCAAAGAACACGGCCAAGAGGGCTCGTCCGTCAGGGGCATCAAATCGATCAAGCCCTACGGAGGGGATTTTTACCTCGTTACGGCTACGGCCGTCAAACGCTATGCGCCGGCCGATAATGCGTTCGACGGCTACGAAATCGGAAAACGGACGCTGACCGATCTTTCGGCGTACGGATCCAGGATCGTCGTGACGGACAGGACGGACGGCAGTGCGCTCGTCTATGAAAACGGCGCGGGCAGGCGGGTCCTTCTGCGCAACGGAGACGCCTCTCTGTCCCCCGATTTTGTGTGTGCGGGAGAGGGTGCTTTTCTCGTCGCTTCGGGCAATGCCTTCTACGTTTTTTCCTACGAAGGAACTGCGGTACGGATCGAAGGCACGGCAGGCGCGCCCATCGCAGCGGCCTACGCGTACGGAAGTTTTTACGCCGTATCCGATATAGGATCGGGCATTGCAACGTACAAGATCGGAGAAGACGGCACCCTTGCGGAAGAGGGGCAACTCTTTACGGAACCCGTCGATCTGGCTTCCGATCTGTTCGGAAACCTCTACGCGCTGACCGCGGCGGGAAACGCCTATCGCTTTACCGAAGAAGAATTTCTCGGGCAGTCCGTCTCCCACGATCCGGTCGCAGAATTCGGCGCGGGCGCGATTTCGCTGTCCGTAGACTGTATGGGGACGCTGTACGCGCTTACCGAACGCGCGGTCCTGAAAGCGGAAAACGGTTCTGTCCGTTCCTATCCCCTTTCGTTTGAAGGCTGCGTATATAACGGAGAGACAAAGACCGCCGCCGCGTTCACTTTCGGATTCGAAGAAGCGGGAGTTTACGTGCTGTCGGACGGCTTCATCATCAAAACGGACGCCCCGCAGACCGCATCCCTCAAAAACCTTGCCGCGGGGGATACTTACGAACAGATCTTTACGAACGCTCTGACCGAAGAGAGCGTGAAAAATATGACCCTGATCACCCTTCCGGCAGATTCGGTGCTCGTCTCTCTCGACGGACAGAACATGGAGGGCGACGTTCTCCCCTACAACGGGTACCGCAAGACGGAGACTGAGATGACGGGCGTCGTGCTCGCAGAGACGGAATTCGGCACCGTAGCGGCTTTTTACGACGGCGGCGATTATGAGATCGCCCTTCTGCCCGAGGGGAATCAGACGGAAACGATCGCATCGGACAAATTTTATACGGAAAACACTTTCGGCGGATACACGACGAATAAAGTGGGACTGTATCGGTTTACCGCCATGTTTTCCGCAGACACCCCCTACAGGACGGAGTTGAACAAATCGGCGGGGGTCACGGTACTCGGAGAAGTGCGGCACGATGCTCTCGACGCCGTCTATTACTTCGTGAGCGCGCAGGCGGACGGCGAGACGGTTTACGGATTCGTGCCCGCAGGATACGTTCTCGAGGGTTCCGCCTGGGGCGGGCCGGACGAAAACGAACCTTTCCGCTACGCGCAGATCGACAAGGGGGAATCGGCAGTTCTCAACGATCTTACCGCGACCGCCGCAGAGGGAGAAACCCCTACGATCACCCTCCGAAATGAAGAGACCCTGAAAGTCTATTACGAACTGAAAAACGAAGACGGGCTCGTGTGGGCGGAATATGAAAGGGACGGCGCCGTGGTCGCGGCAGGCTATATCGACGAAAGCATCTTATACCGTGCGGACGATCATGCCATGATCGTAGTTGCGGTGGTGCTTGTCGTAACGGCCGTCGTGCTCGTGAGCGTGGCTTACCTGCTATTGCGCAAGCAGCCGAAAATCGCAGCATAAAAACAAGGGGCGCCCGTGCCGGCGCCCCTTGTTTTTCTCAAATCTGACCGCGGCCGCACGCACAGGACAGCGTCGGACAGCGTATAACGATCAATGCAGTTTTTCAAATCTCCGCAAAATCAGGCATCCTTTGTAAAAAAGAGAGCCATTTATTTGAAGCGTTCTTTTTTATCTGGCCGCGCAGGCGCATATGTCCATCCGTAAACGTTCCGCCCGAAGGATCCTGACAAAAGAAAAATAAAAAACGGACGCAAATGCGTCCGTTTTTTATATCCTGTTTTGCGTCATAAGACGACTCAGTCTTTTACGCTGAATTCGAGCAACCCCGGGCAGCAGATCTTTTCGAGCAGCGGCCCTGCAGGCGCCACATATTCGCAAGCCTGCTTGAGGAGGGTGCGAACGGCGGGTATCTTGTACGTAGGATACGTTTCGTGACCGGGGTTGAAATAGAAGATCTTGCCCCTGCCCCGTTTGAACACGCAGCCGCCGCGGAAAACCTCTCCGCCGCGGAACCAGCCGATATACACCAGTTCGTCGGGCGTGGGGATATCGAAAGGTTCGCCGTACATCTCTTCCTGCGGGATATCGATAAATTCTCCCAGTCCCTTTGCGATGGGATGGGTCGGATCGACGCACCAAAGCCGTTCAAGTTCGCCGTCCTCCCTCCATTTGAGGGAACAGGAAGAACCGAGCAGTTTTTTGAACATCTTCGAATCGTGCGCGGAATGCAGGAACACCATGCCCATGCCGCGCAGCGCCCTGTCCGCGATCTTGGCGATCAGCCCGTCGTCCACCGCCAGATGATACCAGTGCCCCCACCAGAACATGACGTCTGTGTTTGCGATGATCTCGTCGGTGAAATCGTGCGCGCCCGTCTCGTCGAGACGGATCATTGTAACTTCGTGCCCTGCCTCTTTCAAAAGATCGGCAAGACATACGTTCAGCCCTTCGGGATAAGCCTTTTTGCCCTCGTCCGAATCCATGGACGGGTTATATTCGCATACGAGCGTAACTTTCATATCCGTCCCTCTCAGTCAAAATAATAGGGTTTGCCCGTCTTATCGGACTCGTAGATCCCTTCGAGGATGCGCGTTACCACGGCTGCCTGATCGGCCGTAACGTACAACTTTTTGCCGTCGAGGATCGCACCCGTGAATGTGCGCGCTTCGAGATCTTCGGGAGCGTTTGCGCTGTCCCCTTCAAAGAAGGCGACGGAACCCGCGTTCAGGTCGGGGGTGATCATGATCTGCCTGCCGCCGAGTACGCTGTTCATGCGCAATCCGTCGAGCATATCCGCGCCGCCCTTGTCGCCGCAGATCGTGGTGATCGCTTCGCGGGGGTCGGCCATATTCAGCGCCCAACTGGATTTGAGATAGATGACGGCGCCGTTTTTCATGACGACAAAACCGAACGCGCTGTCTTCAGCGGTAAACTTTTCCACATCCCAATCGCCCCACGCATTGCCCGTGTTGCGCTGGTTGTTGAGTTTATGGAAGGTCTTGCCCACGCAGTACGCGGGTTCGTAGTTGTCCATCATAAACAGGGTAAGATCGAGCGCGTGCGTCCCGATATCGATCAGCGGGCCGCCCCCCTGTTTTTCCTGATCGATGAAAACGCCCCACGTAGGCACGGCGCGGCGGCGGATCGCGATCGCTTCCGCATAATAGATATCGCCGAACATGCCCTCGGCCGCCCTTTCTTTCATATAAAGCGAGTCGGGGCGGAATCTGTTCTGATATCCGATCGTGAGCACTTTGCCCGATTTGTCGCGCGCTTCCAGCATCTTTTTCGCCTCGGCATAATTCATTGCCATCGGTTTTTCGCACATAACGTGCTTGCCTGCGTTCAGCGCGGCGACCGTGATCTCGCAGTGCGCGCAGTTGGGCGTGAGCACGAGCACCGCGTCGATGCTCTTGTCTTTGAGCAGTTCGCGGTAATCGGTATAGACCTTGTGCTCGGGCTTGCCGAAATCCTCGCGCGCTTTTATCGCGCGTTCCTCGATGATGTCGCAGAAAGCGACCAGTTCCGCTTCGGGGTTGCGCGATTCCGCGGGCATGTGTTTGCCGTTCGCGATCCCGCCGCAACCGATAACGCCGATCCTGACTTTTTTGTTCATTTTTCCTCTCCTTTTTGCGGCGCGGAGCGCCGCATTCCTATCTTTTTATAAATTTTCCGCCGCTTATACGGCGCAGATTTTTATTTTGCAAGTTTTTTCATGTTCGCAAGGCTGCGGGAAAGATATTCCCCGACCTCGCAGGGGTACTGTTCCACTTCGAGGAAGCACCATTCGATACCCTGTGCCTTTGCCTCCGCAAAGACGCCCTCCATGCCGACGCAGCCTTCGCCTACGACGGGCTGCGGATTTTCTCTCGGGTTTTCGGCAGCCGCCTCTTTGATATGCACGCAGGCAAGGCGGCCTTTCAGGCGTTTCATCTCCTCTACGGCGTTCTTTCCCGCTACCGTCGCCCAAAAGACGTCCAGTTCCGCCTTGATGTCCGCGTCCGACGTGAAGCGGAAAAGGGAATCGCATCCGTTTTCATACTCGTGCGCGTGGTTATGGTAACCGAACACGATGCCGCGTTCGTCCAGGAGTTTTTTCATTTTCGCCGTCTGCTCCAAAAGCGCCGCATATTTTTCGGGATCGGCAAAAGTTTCCGGCCCCTCCCAGGGGATAAACACGTAGCGGATCCCGAGCGCGTCGATGAACGGCAAATTTTCCTCTATTGCCCAAGCGCCGATGTGGGCGGACATGGGAACAAGGTCATATTTTTGCAGAAGAGCCTTCATTTCGTCGGGCGCCGTGCCGTAAAAGCCGGCAAACTCAACGCCGTCGTAACCGGCATCCGCCACCGCTTTGAGGACGGCTTCCGCACCCTCTTTTTCGCCGATTTCTCTTAAACTCCAAAGTTGTACGCCGAATTTCATATCCTTGATCTCCTTGTGTGCTTTACGCCCACCACATATTCTCGTTGCTGCCGCCGCGGATCATGCAATCCTGCACGAGGCGGATCGCCTTTTCCAGCCCCTCTTTGGGGGACATGAGCCCGTCTTCATGCTCGATGGAAATGGAATCGTCGTAGCCGGCGACTTTGAGCGCGGAGAAGATCTGTTTCCAAAGCCCGATATCGTGACCGTAGCCGAGCGTGCGGAAAGACCACGAACGGTCTGCAGCCTCGGTGAACGACTTCGTGTCGAGCACGCCGTTCTTGCGCACGTTGTGCATGATCAACTGCGTATCTTTCGCATGGAAATAATAGATCGCATCGCCCAGTTCGCGGATCACTTCGAGGATGTCCATGCCCTGCCAGAACAGATGAGAGGGGTCGAGGTTGGCGCCGATCACATTGCCGACCGCATTGCGCAGGCGGTGCAGGGTCGCGGGATTGTAAACGCAGAACCCGGGATGCATTTCGAGCGCGATCTTTTTGACGCCGTTGTCCGCGGCGAATTTGACCGCTTTTTCCCAATACGGTATGAGAACTTCGTTCCACTGCCATTCGAGCGCCTTGGGATAATCGGGCGGCCAGGCGCAGGTGATCCAGGAAGGCGCTTTCGCGTCCGGATCGGAACCGGGGCAGCCCGAAAACGTGACGATCCTGTCTATGCCGATCTGTCCGGCGAGCACGCACGCCGCTTCGAAATCCGCTTCGTACATGGCCGCGGTCGCCTTGTCGGGATGCACGCAGTTGCCGTGCACCGCAAGCGCGGAAATGCCCATGTTATGGCGCTTGAAGGTGTCCATAAGTTCCTGGCGCGCCTTTTTGTCTTTGCTGAGGATAAGCGCGTCCGCATGGGCCTTGCCGGGATAACCGCCCACACCCAATTCAAATTCGTCCACGCCGAGCCCGGAAAGATAAGACAGGCTCTCGTCAAGGCTGTAATCGCCCAAAATGCCGCTCACTACGCTGATTTTCATCAAAAATCCTCCTTACGGAAATTTATTTTTATTCTATGACCGACGCATCACGGACCCGTGCGGTCAAATTTTTTCTTTGATCACGATATTTTCGCGCGCAGAGCGCTCTGCCGCCTCCATGAAGCGGAACACGCGCAACACCTGCTCTTTGCGGATGGCGCGCTCTTCTCTGCCCTCGCACGCGGCGACAAAGTTGTCGTAAAACGCGAAGGGTTTCGCATGCACGGCGGGAACGGGAAGTTCCTCTACCGAATTGCCCGTGCGGGGCGCCATGGTGCGGGTAAAGCCGTTGCCCGCCTGAATGCCCTTTACCTGATCTTTTCCCTCGGGCACGTCGCGTGTGATGCCGCCGGAAAGATCCCAGTCCGCGATCGTCGCGGTGCCCATCGTGCCGTACACCTGCCAGCGCGGGAGCGGGCGGAAACAGTCGGTCGCGACCAAAATGCGGCATTCGATCCCGTTTTCAAACTTTGCGACGAGGTCAAAACCGTCGTCCACCTCTTCGCCGTAGATATAACTGTAATCGCAATACAGGCTCACGACGGGCGAATCCACCATGAGCAGCATCTGATCGATCAGGTGCACGCCCCAATCGAGCATCATGCCGCCGCCGCGCGCCTTTTCTTTGCGCCACGCGCCGGGGATGCCGTTCGCGCCCATCACGCGCGATTCGATGCGGTAAACGTCTCCGATGACGCCGCTTTCCAGAATGCCTTTCACGGTCAGATAATCGTCGTCCCAGCGGCGGTTCTGGTGCACTTCGAAAACGACGCCCGCCTTTTCCGCCGCGGCGTACATGCGTTCCGCCTGTTTGCTGTCGCAGGCGATCGGCTTTTCCGAAATGATATTTTTGCCTGCCGCGGCCGCGGCCTCGGCATACTGTTCGTGCAGATCGTTCGGGGTCGCGATGAGGACCGCGTCGACGGCCTTGTCCGCCCAGATCTCTTCGGGATCCCGATACGTCTTAAATCCCCTTTCCGCGGCGACGCGCATGCGCTCTTCGTCGATGTCGTACACGCCGTAAACTTTCAGCGCGTTTTTTCCGCGCTCTTTGCCGTACTTTTCCAGACAATCGGCATGGTATCCGCCCATGCCGCCGAACCCGATAATTACGAGATTCATAAACCAATCCTCGAATATGTATTGACATTATTTTTTGTCAATGATATAATACCACTGAATATTGCGAATATCTACGCAATTTTTCAGAATAATCTACCGAATATTGACATTATGAAGCAAAATTTCTTTTATGAAGCGGGGCACGACAAAGCGGATACCATTTCCTTCCATTATTGCGAAAACGTGTATACGCCGCCGCACTTTCACCGCTGTATCGAAATACTGTACGTAAAGCAGGGAGGCATCGATTTCGAGGTCAACGGAGAGGCTTTTCACGCCGACCGGGACGACATCGTGTTCGTGCACAAATGCGGCGTGCACGCGCTGCAGCCCGCGCCCGCCTATACCGATTACGTGCTGATCATAGGCCCGCGCTACTCCAACGATTTTGCGGGCATTTTCCGCACGAAAACGCTTCCGACGCACCTGACCGACAAAGAGTACAACCGAAAACTTCTGCCCTGCATGAGCGCCCTGCACGAATTGAAAGAGACGGATTCCGAACTCATCAAAAAGGGCTATACGGACGTGATCATCGGCCATCTTCTGTCTCATTACGAAAAAGTGTCCGTTCCGCTGATGCCGAAAATTGAGACGGTCGTAAACGTGCTCAATTACATCGACGACCATTACAGGGACCCCATCACGCTGGATTCCATTTCGTCCGAATTCGGGTATAACAAATATTATTTTTCCCGCCTGTTCAACTCGTACGTGGGCGAAACGCTGAACGGATATATCAACATGATCCGCATCCGCAACATGATGGACGAGGCGGGCAGGACGGAAAACCCGAACGTTTCGGAATTGGTGTTTTCAAACGGGTTCGATTCGATGACGACCTTTTACCGCAGTTTTTCAAAACTGTACGACAAACCGCCGACCGAGGTATTCAAAGATATCTGACCCGAAAACTTAAAACGTATCGCTTTTTACACGACAACGGGAGGGAGCGCAGAAAATTCTGCGCTCCCTCCCGTTTTATTTTATGCGGCTCAAAAATCAGTGCTCCGCACGATCTTCGCGCAGCATGCTTTCCACTTTTTCGGCGGCGCCCTCAATATCGATCCGCACGATGTTATCTCCCTGCCGCACAAGTTCGCGGCCGCAAAGCAGTTCGGCCGCCCTGCCCCGCAGCAGGCGCTCCTCGTCATATACGTTCCCCGTCGGATACATTCTTTCCGCAAATAATTCGGACAGTTTCCCTATGTACGCATCCCGTTCAAAATCGTCGAGATATCTCTTCACTCTGTCGTACATCCGGTCGCGCACATCTCCGATCTCGTTTTCTTCGATCGCGCCGGCATCGGAAACGGAGTTTTCTAAAATATAATATTGCCTGTAAATTTTATCGGCGGTTTTTTCATATTTTTCGACCGTCTGCCCCGTTTTCCTGTTGCCGTTGATCACGACATTCCCCAAATACACAAGTTCGGCAAGCGTGCGGAATGCTTCCGCGTCCGTGACCGCCGTCAGGACCGCTTGCGCCATTCCCGCTTTGACCGTGCAGATCTGATCCGCTACGGCAATCTCCGCATTGCCGTAGCGAAAACCTTCTTCCCCGGCGCATTCCTCGCGTATCTGACGCAATTTGTTCAAAAGATAATCGGAAGTTTCGCGCGGCTTATCCCGCAGCACTGCCGATTCGGGTATGCCCCTCTCCGATACGGCTTTGACAATGTCCGAAATCAATCGCTGCTTTTTATTCAATCCTGCCGGAATATTCAGCGCCCTGCAAATGGAGCGGATCTCGTAAACGCTCAGCCCGTCAAGAAATTGGTACGCTTTTTCATAAGTATGATCTTTTTGATTGTGTGTCATTTTTATGACCTCCTTTTTTGTTTTACTTCAATTAATTTTTAATCAAAAGAGTGAAAAGATAAATATATATTTTGTATATTCATCTAGATTGAAGAACTTTTTTACAAAGAAAAAACCTATTATATAAAATGAAAGTTCTTCAATCTAGAATATAGTCTATTTTGTAGATAGGTTGATTATATCATTATTAAAAATTCATGTAAATAGATTGATGAACATAAATTTAGCATAATATAGGAGAGTATGTCTAAATATGTCGAATTTATTATCTTTTGATTTTAAAGTCTCCCCTATCTTTCAAGAAAGACTCAGCAAAGCCCTTCTAGGAGAAAACCGTAGTCATCTCGAACTGGCTAAAGAAATCGGCATAAATAAGGATGTTTTAATAAGGGCACTTAATGCAGGTGTTATCCCTAGTACACGAAGTTTAATAAAACTCGCTGACTTTCCAGGAGAATCAATTGATTATCTTATCAATTTAACCGATAAAAAAGCATCTGCAAAATCAATAGAAGATTTGACCTTTTGGGACAGACTAACGGAGTTAAAACAACTTCATAATATGAAAAATGGAACAATTGCTGCGAAAATAGGGATTTCTCGTAGTTTATTCAATTCTTGGGAAAAAAATAATTATATTCCAACTCTGGAAATCGCATATCAACTCGCTAACTGCTTTGAATCTTCAATAGACTATTTACTCGCTAGAACAGATATAAAAAAATATGAATGATTAATTATGAATTCTAGTTTGGATTTTGATTTCAAAATTTCTTTAATATTTCGGAAAAGGCTGAACGATTATATAGCGGAACAGGATTGCAAAAAATCGGAATTGCCTGCGTTGATAGGAATCAATAAGGATGTATTTATCAGGGCGGCAAATTTGGGGATTCTTCCGAGTACGAGGTCCATACAGAAAATCGCGGATTATTTTGATGCTTCTTTTGATTATCTGATCGGACTTACGGACAAAGATATTTTTATAAAATCCGCCTCCCCCGTTTCTTTCGGCCAACGATTGGACGAATTGAAAAACGAGAAAAAAGTTACTTTCGGAAAAATTGCGACAGCATTGGGTTTTTCCAGAAGCCTTTTCAATTCGTGGACGAAAAACAACTATCTGCCTACTGTAGAAATCGCATTTTCTTTGTCTCAGTATTTTAATGTTACGATCGATTTTCTGTTGGGCAGATCTGAAAGGAAAAATTTTAGTTATCCTTAAGGAATTTAAAAATGCCAAACGATGCGATTACTCTTTCCCCTAAATTTCGGACACGTATAATCCGTCTGATAGCAGATGAAGAATGCGGAGGCAAAGACGAGGGCAAAAATTGCACAAATGCAGAATTTGCCAAACGTGTCGGCGTCAGTCTGAACGTAATTACGAATATGACGGCTCATGGCATAATCCCCTCTACCAGATCTCTCATAAAAATTGCTGATTACACGAATAAACCCTTTGATTATATTTTAGGGATTTCTGACGACACTGATTTTGAAAAATCTGAGAATCCCGTTACATTTGACGTTCGCCTGCTTGAACTGATTCAAGAAAACAATCTGAGATTCTCTGACATCACGAATTCCCCTGATATTACTTTTTGCCGCAACTCTATCCATTTATGGATAAAACGCAAAAATTTGCCCTATTATCATTATGTATTACAATTAGCCAAATTCTTTCATGTTTCAACCGATTATTTGCTCGGCAGAACAGATTATAAACATAACTAAAACGGGGAGAAAGTTTGCCTATGGCGGCTTCTGAAAAATTCAAAAAGCGATTGCTTGCATTGATTAAAAATTCTAACTTGCACAAAGTTCAGTATGCCTCGGCTGTAGGAGTAAACAATACGACCCTGTTTCACGCTACTTTATACGGCATTATCCCGAATGTTACAAGTCTGATCAAAATAGCGAATCATGAAAATATTTCCCTCGATTATTTACTGGGCTATACCGACGACAAGACTTTTTATCCTGCCCTGCCCCCTTCTACCTTTCAGGAAAGGTTAGTATCTCTTGCAGAAGAAAACAATACAAAATTTTCAGAAATCGCCCGTCATATGCCTTTTGAAACCGCTTTATTTTATCGTTGGATAAATCGAGGCAATCTGCCCACCGCGGAAAATCTTTATATCTTGGCTGAATACTTCCAGGTTTCCGCCGATTACCTGCTCGGCAGAACAGATTATAAACACAACTGAAACGGGAGAAAGTTTGCCTATGGCGGCTTCCGAAAAATTCAAAAAACGACTGCTTGAATTGATTGCAGACTCTGAACTCCAAAAATTTGAATATGCCGCGGCCGTCGGCATAAACAATAACACCCTTTCTCACGCTACTTTGTACGGCATTATCCCGAATGTTACAAGCCTGACCAAAATAGCGAATTATGAAAATATTTCCCTCGATTATCTACTGGGCTATACCGACGACAAGACTTTTTATCCTGCCCTGTCCCCTTCTACCTTTCAGGAAAGGTTAGTATCTCTTACAGAAGAAAACAATACAAAATTTTCAGTGATTGCCCGTCATATGCCTTTCCCCCGAACATTATTTTATGACTGGATCCGACGAGGTAATCTGCCCACCGTGGAAAATCTTTATATCTTGGCTGAATACTTTCAAGTTTCTGCCGATTACCTGCTCGGCCGCACCGACTACAAAAATTGATTTGACTTTTTTCAAAGTTTGCACTATTATATTATAAGAAATTCAGGAGGCCGCCCCCGATGCATATCATTATCGACTTCAAAAACGCCGAAGAGTATGAAAACGAGCAACACGGCATTATTTTTGAAGAAGATTTGACGGAAAACGAATTCGACCATTTGCTCGATACGTTGGATTGTTATATTGAAGACTATCCGAATTATCATTGTCGGGTGCGGAACGATGCGGATCAGGAATTTTTTATTTGCCTTACCGTCGAAAACCGTTAAAGGCGCTTCGCCCAAATGAGGCGTTTATTTTTTGTCCGGTAAAAAATTGCAATAAAAACGGGCGCGGAATTGTTTTCCGCGCCCGTTTTTGACTGTTCGCCTTATTCTTCAACGCCTTCGTTGAGTTTGTCGAGCAATTCTTCAAGATCTTTGCCGTGAACGCTTACCGCCTCGCCGACCGTTTCGCCGTGCGCCATCGCGCAGCCGATGCAGTGCATGCCGTACGACAAGAGGATCTGCGCAGAATCGGGATTGAGTTTCAGGCAATCCGCAATCAAAGTATCCGCCGTAATCTTAGCCATTTTTTTAACTCCTTACGTTTATTTTCCTGTTTCCGAAAGAATGAAAACGCTTTGTCCGTTGCACCCTTCCGTAAATAGTATTATACCATTCCCGAATGAAAAATACAATTACTTTTACGCACTTTTTCCCGCCCGAATCCCCTACAAACGCGGAGCAAAAACACATTTTTCAGAAAAATCCACAAAAAATCGGTTTCGGTGCCGAGTTTTTGCGGCGGCCGCTGCGGCAAACGGATTTTTATCCACAATTTTGCAAAAAACACATACATTTTTTACAAATTTTATACAATTCGTCTGCAAAATTTATTTTTTGTGCACAACTTTGTGGAGCAATGTGGACAACTTAAAGTTATGCACAGCATTCCACATTAAAAACCGCATGGCAAAGGCACAAAATATAAAAACCTGAAATTTTATCCACAATTTATCCACACTTATCCACATTTTTTGCCTAAAATTACAAAATCCGCGCTGTAACGACAAACTTTGCAGGAAAGTCAAAAAAATTTATCAACAAAATCCGAACATCCGTTCACAACAAAAAGCGCGGATAAACCGCGCTTTTTGTTATTTTGCTAACCTTTTGTCGCCGTATTTTTGCAGTCCGACGCAATAAAAGCGGCGTCAGTAAAATTTTTCTTCCAACTGCGGCAGATAGCGTTCCATAAGCCCCATTTCGTGCAAAAGGGTCAAAACGGTGTAGCGCGGACGTACGGTATACGCTTTCAGCATCGTTTCGCGGAACAGTTCGCGGCTGATCGGAAGTTCGGAAAAGCGGGTCGGTGCGCCCAGCCTGCAAAGCATTTCTTCCAGCGTCTTCAAAGGCGGAATATACCGCGCCGCCCGATACGTTGCCTCCGCGCCCCTGAACTCCACGCCGTCACGTTCCAGCGCGCCGTACAGATAGGCGGTAACGAGCGTGCCCAGCCCCACTTTTATACCGTGCAGCGGAACGTGCATTTTTTGGGCGACAAACCACATTTCAAGATAATGCGAAATGTGGTGCTCCGCACCGGATGCGGGTCGGGAATTGCCCGTTTCTGCAATGGCAAGCCCGGAAACGATGAGCGCATCGGTCAGCCGCCCGATCCCCGCGGCGCCGCGCGCATAAATATCTTCGATGCTGCCGAAACATTTGTCGACCGCGTCGACCGTGTCGGAAAACGCCTCTTCGTTGACCTCTTCCCCCAAATGGTTCTGCGCAAGCCGCCAATCGGTCAGGCAGGTATACTTGCCCATAATGTCCCCTGCCCCCGCGGCGATCATAACGGAAGGCGCCGCGGAAAGGATATCCGTATCGATCAGGATATCCGAAGGAGCGTGCACGATCTCGGACACCTTGAATCCCGCCCGCATGATGGGCGCGACGGGAGAAGCGTACCCGTCCATGCTGGGCGCCGTCGCCAGAACACCGCTCTTTTTGCCCGTATGGTACGCGGCAAACTTTGCCGTATCGTTCAAAGTGCCGCTGCCGACCGCCAGAACGTAGTCCGCTTCTTTCGCGCATTCCGTCACGTAACCGCACACTTTTTCGTCGGGGACGGGTTCGTCCTCGTCGATAAAACAGATCTTTTTGTTCGGGATCTCGGCGGACTCGGCAAACGGCCGCGTGTTCCGGTCGCATACGGCGAGGATCTTTTCCTTCTGCCGACGCGCGCAAAACGCGGGAAAGCCTCCGCCGCTCTTATATTCGAGTCGGATCCCGATCTTATCCAGTTTGTCGGAAATCATCTTGTCAACCATTTGCCGAATGCCCTCCTTTGATATTTTCGAAACGGAAAACGAATTCCGCCTCCATGTGTTTCTGTTCCAGCCGATAGCGGGGCGGCAGTTCCTCTCCGCATGCGCCCGAGCCCGCGCCGCTCATGCAAAGATCGACGTTCAGTTCCGTCGCGCGGCTCTTTTTCAGTTGAAAGGCGTATTTTTTTGCGCGAAGTTCTCCCTGCGCGTAGGGCAACGCGGAAAAAGAGATCTCTCTGTCCGCATATACGCTGAGGCGCATTTCCTTCCCCGAAACGCTTAAAAACCGCGTGCCGTTCCTGCTGCCGTATTCCTGCGGCTTCAGGTGGGTATCATATTCCGAGCGCGCGTCCGTTCGGTACACCCCCTTTTGCGCCGCACGGCAGAGATCCGCATACGAAGAACAGGGGCCGTTCCCGTACCACTCGACATGCCGCAACGACTTTTTCAGCGGGAACAGAAGCCCGAAGCGGGGCAGGAACCGAATGTGCGCGCCTATCTCGGCGCTCAGGCGCAGAATAAAACCACTGTCAAAAAAGCGATATTCCGCCCAAATTTCCGCAATGTTTTTGCGCCACATCGCCTGCAGGGCGATCTTCTGCCTGAACCCGCCGTCGGTCAACTGTATCTCCCCGCCCGTCGCGTAGGCGTCGTACAGCCCGCATCCCCGCCAAAAAATGCGGTTATACATATCGTTGTCCATATCCGCGCGCGTCACGCAGAAAGATACGGGGCGTTCGAGAAATTCCGCTCCCTGCGAACGCAAAGAAAGGATGGCTCCGCCGCGCGTATCGTAACAGCAGGAAAATCCGCCGCAGGAAAAGGAAATTTCCGCGCAATCGGCAGGCAATATCCGTCCGTCTGCCGAGGCAGGCGCGTCGTTTCTCACCTTGCCCGTTCCCGCCGAGCGGGCGTGACGGTAAATTTTATCCGCATCGCTCCAGATTTGGACGGAATCCCTTCCCGCAAGGGTGTTCGCGGGAACGAAGGGCGTCTCGCCGCGCGTATAACACGAAAAGTGAATATACAGGTCTTCTGCCGCCGAAAAATCTGAAAGATCGAGAGCAAATTGCTTTTTCGCACGCGGCGGAAGGGGCGGAAGAGAGATACGGACTTCGCGCAGCACCTCTCGGCCGCTCATGATTTTTGCAAGGACCGCGAACGACTCGTCCGCACGCGTAAAAAACAGCATGTTTTCCGCAAAAAATTCGCCGTTTTCAAAGGTGATGCGCACGGGGCGCAATACGTTTTTATATTCGTAATACCCTCTGTGCGGCACGCGCCTTTCATTGACAAGCCCGTCCATACAGAAGTTCCCTTCCGTTTCCTGGATCAGGCGGTCGGCCGCGGTGCCGAAATCGCCGCCGTACAGGGGCACGTTTTTATATCTTCCGAAATCGCCGCGCGCGGCGTGGTCGCAAAATTCCCACACGCAGCCGCCGATCACTTCGGGATGCCGGTAAAAACAATCGACATAGTCTCCCAGGTCGCCCGGCCCCGTGCCCATGGCGTGCGCGTATTCGCACAAAAACAGCGGCCTGCGCATTTGCGCAAAATCATACTCGATATGGGGCACCTGCTCGTCCTTTCCCGCAAGATACACGTTTTCGATCCAATCCACGTTGAAATACATGCGCGAAATAATGGAAAGTTCTTCGAATTTTTCTCCCTGCCGCTTGTTCGGCGCCACGTTGATGTCCTCGTAATGGAGCACGCGGGAGGGATCTCTCTTGGAAACTTCCCGCGCCGCGTTGCGGAAACACCTACCCCAGCCGCTCTCGTTGCCCAAACTCCACATGACCACGCAGCCGAAATTTTTGTCCCGCTCGACGAGCCTTTGCACCCTGTCGGCAACGGCGGCCGAAAAGCGCGGATCGTCCGCAAAGGTGTCGTACAGATCGAAATCGCTCTTTCCGTTCTGTTCGAGCACGCCGTGACATTCGAGGTCCGCCTCGTCCACGACGTAGATGCCCGCCTCGTCGCAGAGTTCCAAAAAACGCGGACAATCCGGATAATGAGAGGTGCGAACCGCGTTCATATTGCCCTGCTTGATCAGTTTCAGATCGGATCGCATGCGCTCTTCCGTCATTACGTATCCGAAATCGAGGTCAATTTCATGGCGGTTGGCGCCCAAAAGTTTGACGGCCCTGCCGTTGACGGTAAACACGCCGTTTTCCACAGCCACCCTGCGCAGGGCGTATTTTTGGCGGATGATCTCTCCCGATGCGGCGATCTCGACGTCGTATAGTACGGGGCGCTCCGCATTCCACAGCGCGGGGTCCTTAAGGCGGAGAACAAGGCTCTGCCCCACCGTCTGCCCCGATGCGGCGACTTTACCGTCCAGCGAAAGCGTCACCCTCTTTTCGGCGCCGTCCGCACCCGTAAATTCAAAATGCAGTTCCGCTTCTCCGCCGCCGAACGAAGGGCGGATAAAGTAATCCCAAAGGCAGTTCTGCGGGCGGAAAAGCAGATACACCTCGCGGAAAATGCCGTTCATGCGCAGCATATCCTGCGATTCGAGATAAGAACCCGCGCACCACTTCAGATTGAGCACTTCCGCAACATTCTCGCCGATATGCAGAAAATCGGTGATATCATATTCTTCGCCCGAGTGTGAAACGGAGGAATACCCGACTTGCCGCCCGTTGATAAACAGGTAATAAAAACTGCTCACGCCCTCGAAACGTATGTAACATCTGTTGCCGCCCGTATAGGGAAACCTGCGGGTATACAGCGCGCAGGGCATATTTTCGGGCACATGCGGCGGATCGAAGGGAAAGGGATAGCGCGCGTTCGCATACATATGCGCGTCGTACCCCTCCGTCTGCCAGCATGAGGGCACAAGGATCGGCGCCGGATCCTTTTCGCAGATCCCGCGCAGATCGGGATAATAGCGGAACTCCCACTCTCCGCTGAGAGACACTTTTGCCCCCTCCGGCACGTAATATGCGCGCTGCGGGCATGTACCGAAAGAGGGACAATCGAGCCGCTCGTAATCTTTTTTCTTCAATATATTCCTGACGATATTTATATCCATACGCTTACCCGACCGTTTTTCGGCATGCGGTGCCGCTTTATTCTATTATAAATGATTGTCCTGCAAATTTCAATAGAGGTACAAAGATCGATAAAAAATATATAAACGATACAAAAATAAAACAACAATGAACTTTATGCAATATAAAGCTGTTACGGCCGTTTTGCGGCCGCCCGAAAATATGCGGTTTTTGCCTCGTCAAGGCGAGCGGAGAAGAGATTTTCACTCCTCCGCTTCGCTCAAAAACCGACCGATATACCCATTTTCATGCGCAAATCTGCAGCATTCCAGCACGATTTCGCGGAATTTCGGGATATAGTTGCAATAATTTTTATAAAAATATTGCTCGTGGATCATAAACTCGAGAAAGCCGCCGCGGTGCGCGTCTTCGGCGATCTTTTTCAGTTCCGCCACGTTGACTTCCGGTTCGGGCGAATAATTGATGACGCGGTCGATGCGCGCATACGTTACGTCCAATTCGGTATCCCGCCAGAAATCGCGCGCCCCGACGTGCGGGATAAATTCCGTCGGATAAAAATAGGACACGAGCGGATCGCCGTTGTACAATTCGAAATAGCCGGCAAGGCGGCGGTATCCGAGCGCGCGCAGCGCGGCGACCCCCTCCTTTGTGACCGCCCCGAAATGTATGGTCGTCTCGCGCGCGAGCGTCTTTTCGCCGGCAAAGCGCGCGATCTCGCGATCGACCGCAAGGCAGTCGGCCGTGATCTCTTCCGCCGAAGCGTTTTTATACGGGGACATGGGGTTTTCTTTGCGGGCATGGAAGGAAAGGCGCAGCCAGTCGGAATTTTCCTCCCATTCGCTTTTGAATTTATCGGGCATCATCGTCAGATTGAAATAGTCGGGCCGAGGCGTAAACCCGTCGAGATCCGCCGTTTCAAAAAACAGATTGAGATGCACTTTCGCGCCGTATTTTTCGTGCGCCTCGCGATAGACCGCAAGATAGGGATTTTCAAAAACGGAGCGGTATTCGTCCGCATGCTCGGCAATATCTTTCAGGCAGAGGATATTGTCGTCGGAGGAAAGGCGGAACCCTTTTTCCGCGTTTTTCAGCCGCCAGACGGATATTTTCGCACATTCTCCCCCGTCTGCACTTGCAAGAAGAACGTTTTTACCCCACGCAAGCACAATTTCGGCGGTGAACGTATCCCCGTTTTTTACGGCGGGAACGCCGTTGATCTGCAGCGCAGCCGCATCGCCGGCACGCACGCGCGCGCGTATGTACAGCCGATCGCCGTCCGCTTTCCCGTCCGCCGCATTCAGGCAGTCTCCGTCCAGCGGAAACAAAAAGGTAATCTTGCCCCTGTTGAAATAATCTCTCATATTCGCACCTTTCAAATTTGGTATTAAAAATCGGGGGACGGCGGATTCTCCTGCCGTCCCCTTGCTTGAAGCACAGCGCAAGCCGATCTTCCGATTTTGTACATTATAAACCGACTTGCGGCGGTCTGTCAACCGCGTATGCCGATCATTTTCGGCATACGGCCTCAGACCTGATCACGCTACACACACGATCTCGGCAATATAGATTGCCGTAAACGAATGACCGCGATCGATCATGAGAGCGTTATTTCCTAAGAACAACCCTGCATACAATTCCTTGATCCTGGAAATTTCGATATCGAAGGTATGCCATTCGCCGGGCGTCATGGAACCGTACGAGAAGAAATCGTTCCCGGTCGCTCCATGTACCTTCTCCTGAGAATACAGTTCGACATTTGCATCCGCTTCGATATAGACCGTCACGCTGACTTTGGAATAATTGTCAAGTTCACCCCAAGTTTTGCCCGGCTTGACAAAGATATTTACCCAAGTATCCGTGCTCGTGATCTTCAGGACATCGGACTTGCCCTCGAATTCGGCAACTGCCTCGACCGACCCGACATCTACGGTAACGTTCTCTGTAGTAAGTTCGGTAAAGTTATTGCCGAGGGATTCGTCCGGTTCCGGCGTATAGAAATCGATGGACGCGATATACAGATTATATTCTCCGCCGCCAGAAAGCATAAACAGTTTATCTTTCGACATATCGTCGAACAACTGCTGAACGATATAGAATGCTTTACCCTGATGATGAGAATTCATGTAGATGCTGAGAGGCATCACAAATTCCACCCATTGCCCACGCGTAATATTTGCCATCTCGTTGTTATAGTAATAGATGGGAATGGTTCCCTCACCCGTAATATACATTTTGATGGAAATATAATCGTACTGGCTGAACTCACCGAAATTGCATTCGGGCGTGATGCGCACGTTGAACCATTGTTGAGCGTTTCCGTTTTTGACTTCGACGTATCCGGTATCGTCGCCGTCGAGCGCGGGCAGGTCGCCTTCAGACGCGGCGATCGCTTCCGCATCGTAGAACTTGATCGCTTCGGACGCTTCTCCTACGTAAATGTTGTCGAGTTTGTCTTCCGAATCAAATGTGACGACAGTGCCCACTTCGGTCGGAGGCGTTTCGTCTTTGATCGCGGTGACGTCATAAATATGGAATTCCTGCACGCTGTTGCCGCCCACATTCGTGAACCAGAACCAGCCCTGATCGGGAGAGGTGAGCGTATCGAAAGCGAGATCGCGGAACAGTACGGCATACACGTCGACCGTGACCCATTCATTCAACGGAACGGTTACCCTTTCAGCATCTCCTGGCCAGAAACACATTTGGACGGTTCCGGCCGTACCGACGATGCGTATTGTCAGGCGGATATAGTCGTAATCCGCATACGCCTCAACGCCCTGACGGGGCTGCAGGCGAAGGACGGGCCAGTTTTCCTCTCCTTGCGTAATTTCAAACTTCACATAGCCGTGCGTCGCGTCTGCGGGGCCGCTTGTCGTGTCGTCCACATAGATGGGATCTCCTGCGGAGCGCATGGACACATTGTCGATGGAAGATCTGTCAGAGAAAGACTCCACCTCGCCTGCCGCGGGCGCAGGGCGATTGACAGTGATCTCGACAGAGGTGGTGTACGGCGTTTCATTATACGTTGTCGTATATACGACCGTATAAGTGCCGCCGAGATCTGCCGTAAACGCACCGTCGGTGACAGTGACGGGATCTCCGTAATAATTTACGGTATAATCCATTACAGCGACGAGCGTTTCCTGTGTGAGTGAATTGATCAGACTCATATCGGGCACTTCGATCTGCGCACCTGCCGCGTAACTGTCTTCCAGTTCTCCGACAAGTTTATACCCCGTTGCCGGTGCGACAACGAACGTCTCTTCATATGTACCCATATATCCGGGGTCGGAAACGGATACGGTGACCGTATACGTGCCTCCCGCAAGATTTTCGATGACTCCGCCGGATGCAGGCGTAACGACAGAGCCGTCCGGCGCGGTGATCACGCTGCTGACGTTGAACCCGTCCGCTGCAGTGACTTCGACGGTCGCGCTCTGCCCCGCGATCAGTGTTCCCGTTACATTCACGTCGATCTGCGCATCGTCGAGGTTTTTATAGACCATGATCTCCGCGATATAGATAACGCCGTCGGTAGCGTCCGTCTGACCGGACCAGATGCGGGCTTTTAACGTATCCGTTCCCTCGTCTTTCCACCAATACAGGAAATTATCGATCTCATAGACATAATCTACCCAGCGATCTGTCTGAATGCTGGTTAAAGGATGTGTAACATAAACGGTATCATTGCCGAGAATCATGCTCGTATAAGCATTGCCGCCCGACACGATATAGGCGCGGATGACGAGATAATCGTAATCGGCATAATCAGCCATAGGACGGCGCGGCACGAAAGAAAATGCGGGCCATGCGCTGCCACCGTAAGAGAGTTCCACGACACCCGCCTCTCCCTCATAGGAATTAAGCCATCTAACATCGTTATACGACCCGTTGAATCCCATAAGGGAAGAGGCTGAATCGGGATGATCGAAGGACTCGACCTCGTTCACCGCAGGGTCAGGCCGCTCTTCCGGAGCATCTACCGTGATCGTCAGCGTGTTGATATAGGTCAGCCCGTCTTTGACGGCCGTATATGTAACGATATATTCGCCGATATTGTTTGCCGTAAACGTACCATCGTTGACGGAGATCTCCGTACCTGACCAAACGACGGAAACATTCACCTGCGCACCGTCCAAGGTACCTGCAGGAATGGTGACCGTGTCTCCGATGGAAGGCGTATCGGTAAAGTCGCCGATCGCGATATTGGTATCCGAACCGACAGTGATCACAAAATCCATCGCACCGCCTTCCGTGGCGTGATTTACGGTCACCGTGACCTTATACTCGCCCATGATATTTGCATCAAAGGTGTTGTTGTCCGTAAGTTGTACAGTCTTGCCGAACGGATCGACGACCTGATAAGAGAGCGTATAATCGGTCAGATCTGCCACCGTGCCTTCCAGCGTAACGGTGTCGCCCAGTTCCACTTCCGAAGGCGTGCTCATGACCGGTTCGTAGACGCGCTTAAAGCCGATCTCGTCCACATAGAAAGTATACAGATCTTTCCCGCTGTCTTTTTCAAAGCCGCCGTTTCTGATCCAGAACAGATAGCCGCCGTCCACAGTCATCAGGCGATTGAAGCAATCGCGGGGAGATTCGCCGGGAAGATAGATATTCGGGTCGGAATAGCATACGTCCGACCGCTCTATATCTTCAGCCGTCAGGCGCACCTCGATCCACTCGTTCAGCGGATAATTGCCCAAGCCGTAATTCCAGTTGAACAGATCGACCGCCGTCCTGTCCGTTCCGTCATACGCGATGTAGCATTTGACGTACAAATAATAGAAATCGATTTCGGCGAGTTCTTCCGTCGTCATGTTGAATTTAAAATATTCGTACGTGCCGTACTGATCGGCAATCGAACCTGTGGACGCAACACCCGTAGCGCCTTCAAACGTTTCATGATATACGGGCGCCTCCTCCGCTTTGCCGTGGTCGACGTTGACGATCGACGAAACGGAGTACGGGTCATTGAAATCTTCGAACGTATTCAACGTAAGCGCGTTGCGGACGTAAAAAGTTGCACTTGCAGTACCCGTATTGCCCGAACTGTCGGTCGCGCTTGCCTCGATCAGATATTCGCCGCGCGCCGCAGGGGTGAATTTGCCGTCGGTGATCGTCTGCTCCTCTCTGTCCTCTCCGTTGACGAGATAGACTTTGATCTCAGGCGTGAGCGATTCACCGGAATCGTCGCGCACGGAGACGGCAGGCAACGTATATTCTTCGTTCACAAATCCCGACGCAGGCGAAGGGATCGTGATCGTCGGGTTGCCCTTGTCCTGCACGTTCAGGGTCAACGTACGCGTGCGCACGTCCCCTCCTCCGAGATCGGCGCTGAACGTGATCACATAGCCGCCGGGGTCCTCCACCGCAAACTGATTGGCGAGCACAGAGATCTCTTCGCCTGCCGAGTCTTTGACAGTAACCGTGAGTCTGTAATTGTTTCCCTCCGTATCTTTGACGAACGTATCGGAGATGGTGTAGGTCGAACCGAGATCGACGGTGATCGTCTCGTTCTCGAAATCGACAAGTTCCACTCGGCTGCCGTCGTTTCCGCAAGCGGAAAGGATTCCGCCGACGGCAAAAGCGATGCAAAGCAGCAACATCAATAACAGTGACTTCTTTTTCATCATTTCTCCTTCTTATTTTTTATTTTCTCCCGCCGGCATCAAACCGGCGGGAAAATATTACCGCACGTTACGATTTTTTCTCAAATCGGAAATTGTCGAAATAAAACACCAATTCGCCCGCATCGATATATTCGGCCCATGCGATTTTGATAAAGCCCGGATTGGATACGACATCCTCAGAGAAATTGGTAAAATCCACAGAATAGGTAACCCATTGTCCTCTGCGCGCAGATACATTCGTCGCCGTCCAGTTGCTGCCGCCCTGCGAGTAGAATTCGGGGAAGAAGGTGCGGTTCTGCGTTTCGGCGTATACTTCAAAGCAGAATCGATACTCTGACCACTCTTCTGAAGGGATATTCATGAATCCGCTCTCGCGCACGATCTTTTCGGGGATCGTAAATCTCGGCCACGAGCCTTCCGTCGCATCTCCCGGTTTCGTGACGATCCTGAGTACTTTTTCTCCGCTCGGTGCGGTCAGGCCATATTCTGCGGCCTCCACAATACTCATATCGGGGATACATTTGGTATTCGGGCAGTCATAGGTAATGATATACTGTTGATACGCCTTTTCGAAATCGCAGATCTCCCCTTCGTCCAGTTCGATGATGTTTTCCACTTCGACCGGCTCGTCGAGACGACGCATGACCACGTCGTCGAGATAGAACACGGGCGCGTCTTCCGGATCGCGCACGCCTGCGTTTTCAAACCCGAGATAGATACCCTGTATATCCGTAATATCGTAAGACAGGTTGATAATGGTCAGATCGGGATAGTACACGATCTCGTTCCACCCGGGTTGCAGTTGAAATGTTCCCCCGCTCGCCCGCTCTGTATTGTTGATATCGACGATCGTTGTGACCAGTCCGAAATCGAGCGCGGCGGCCTCATCCTGTGCGTTGTAGATAAAGAAAGTAATGTAATCCACCAAAGAAAAATCGCAATAGTTAAACGAGAACAATTCGCTGGACAAGGGAAAGTAAACGTATGGTACCTTCTGCACCGAATAACCGCCCATCGGCTGCAATTTTGCAGACGCCTCTCCGCCGTGTACGTACTGCGGATCTTCGTTGACGGAAACGACGCCGAAACTGTTCATCGGCCGCATGATCTGAAAATCGGGTGCCCACTTTTCGAAGTCAGCGATCACCACCTCTCCCGCTTGAGTATCCCCCTTGCTCTCATTTTCGTTGCAGCCGACAAAGGAAAAGAGGGAAAAGAGCAAGACGAAAGAAAGCATCAATCCGAATATTTTTTTCATCATTTTTCCTCCTTATTTGGCGTAGACGACAGTGTCCGCAATATAGATGATGCGCGCGGGCTCTCCGGTCACTCCGCCCAGATAGAAGTTGACGTATTCGATCGCACCGAGTGTGCCCCAGCTCTTGGAGGTCAGGGAAACGGAAATGGTGTTCATGCCTTTTTGCAGCGTTACGTTTGCCATTTCTACCAACACACGCTGATTTTCGTGCTTGGCCGCGATCATGAATGCGGGCGCATCCTCACCGTCATAGTAAATGTGGAAGATCACGCTGCTTGCCGTTTCGTCGATCCCCGTAAGGAGCGAGCCGGACACGCTGAACGACTGCGCCACGTCTGAAGCCGCCGACGGGACATCCAACTTGACAAATTTGCCTGTAAGCGCAGAATCGACAGAAGAAGCGTCCACCAACGAATATACGGGGGTCACGCCCGAACCTGTAAATTCCGAAGCCGTCGTACTGTCGGCAAGATTCGCGCTGACTTTTCCGCCGAGATTCTGTTCGTAATAGTAGGTATTTCCGCCGACTTCCACGGATATGGACAGCATATTCTGTGCGTTTTCCAAAGGAATATCCAGCGTATAGATCTTTCCTCCCTCCACGTTCTGTGAAGAAGCGATCTCCGTGCCGTTGTTCTTGACCACAGCACCGTCCGCCGCATAGAAGCGATAATTTTTCGTACCGTATCCGTCGTCGCCGTAGTCGATGACGCAGAATTCCGCCTCTGATTGTGAAAGAGTCGCCAATTGCAGGAGCGCGTCGCGCGAAGACTGGAAATTTGCGCTCGTTGTAGACACGCGCGTACCGTCGTAGACGAGTTCGGTCAGGCTCTCCATCATTCTGTCCGCCGTGAACGCGAGGGAGGAATCGTCCGCCGAAATCCTGTCGCTGACATCGCCGTACGTCTGTTTCATCGCATAGAGAAGTTCGTATTCTTCCAAACCGTCGCGGATCGCTTCAAGGCGCAGAGAGCCGACTGGGCCGTCAATCCCGTATTGTTTGCCGGGATAGAAAAGATAGCCGTCTCCGTTTACGTTGGGGAATCGCGACGCACTGCCGCCGTAATAATCTTCGATCTCTTCGTATTTACTGCCGTTGTAGGCCGCATAAATATCTGTAGCCCAGAATAAATTCCCCACTACGTCATATTCTGCCATCATCCAGCCGAGAGCACGGGCAGAAAGAAGCGTATCTTCCATATGATATGTCGGATACGGCGCGCGCGGCGAAATACAGCCGTACCACCATTTTTCTTCCTGATCCGCATAATTGGCACGCTGCGCTTCCGAATCGTAATGCTGATACTGCGGACACCACGTTTCCACGTAAGGAGCATATGCGTCCGAATATGCACAGGTCACCACGTTGCGCACATCGCGGAGAGATGCGATAACTTCCGCTTTGTTGGATGCCGTGATCGAATTGTCCGCTTCAAGGCGGTCCGCCGTCTCTTTGATCTGTTCGTCGTAGACCCTGGTCACGACCGCAGTCCTGTCGAGCAGGCCGTTGATATCCGGCTCGTCGATAAGGCCGATATAGCAGACAGATTTTTCGAGCATATTAAATCCCGTTTCAAAACTCTTTTCGGCAAACGCCGTCAGATATTTATCGAAAATGACGGGATCGATGCACTGCTGACCGTCAACGTTGGTGGTTTCATACGGAATTGTAATATTGGCACACCTCGGATTCTGCATGTATTGGTAGGCAAGTTCCGTATAATACTCGATATCCTCATCCTTATGATTCGTATCCGTCACGATAACGTCAGGATTCAGCCGGTATTCGAACAACGCCTCGGTATATTTGTTGAGCATGGCCTGCGAAGAATCCAGTTCTCCTTTATAAAACGACCACTGATTCAAAAAGATGCTTTTGGCATGGTTCGTTTCGGAAACTTCCAGATCCGCGACCGTCAGCGTCACGGGAATATTCATGCTTTCTCCGCCGATGGACAGCCTGAAAGATCCCGTATACGTGCCGGCTTCCTGCTCTATATCGACGTTGAAGCGGAAATAGATCCCCTGGTTTTCCCCCGCCTTGACTACGTTTTCCCCGTACTCTTTGGCTGTTTCAAAGGGCAAAAGCGCATCGGGATACATGCCCACAGGCATGCCGTTTCCCTCGAAATTAGAACGCACTTCAATATATTTTTCATGAAAAACGTCTATATTGCTGACAGGAAAAGATTTACCATCTGCTGAAGCAAGCGCAGAGATTTGCACGTCGTAGACGAGATCTTTCTCGTCCGCCGTGATAATGATGTGCTGAGATTCATACTCTCCTTTCGCCGCGGTCACGTTAATGCGCGCTTCCGTTTTGAAACTGTCGTAAATGCCGTGTACGTCCTGCAACACTTTTTCAGTCGCAGGGGCGCCCCACACCTCGGCATCGGCAAGGCCGCCGGAGGCCGTGCCTCCGCTCGCTCCCCCCGATCCCGAATCGCAAGCGGCGAGTACGCCCGCCGCAAGCCCCATTGCCAGAATCACCGACAAAATCTTTTTCATTTTGATCCTCCCGATCATATTATTTCCGCGAAAAAATTCGCTTTCACCATTATCTTACGATACCTGAATTGGACAGCGCGTTGTTGAACTTGTTTGACGTCCATGCGGAGATCGTCTCGTCATAATAGTCCCCGGGCGTTTTCTGATTTCCGTTAGCAGAAAAAGTCGTATAATAATGTTCAGTCACAAATGCTTTAATACCGCCGTAGCGCGCCAGAGGAAACGCCCTGTCTGAAGGAAGCGTATAAATTTCATACGCATTGAAATAATCGTGCCTGCTTTGCTGCAACGGATGCAGTTCGTTATAAAGTTCTATATTCTTCTCCTTCAGATCGTAATTGAAAGGAAGGCTTGCCCCGCCCGTAGACCGTATATAACTCTCCTGTGCGATGTCCGTTGCCATAAAACGCAGAAAATCGACCGCTACGTCTTTTCCGTTCGCATACGCAGGGATCACAGCCGTATGGTTGGGGCCGATGGAATGCACGATCGTGCGCGCTTCTCGGACTGCCGCCACCACCGCATCGTCCGTATAGCCTGCCGTCGATTCAAAGTCCGGCAAACTTGCCGTATCCCCGTCCAAATAATCTATGATGTCGGACAGCGTGGAATCTTCGATACCCAGTTTTACCCCCAATGCGCTCACGACGGGCATGCGCATCGTTTTGAAAGAATCAATACCGCCCTCTTCGGATATGATATCCGACATCGTCTGCTCCATCTCCTTAGCAAACCAATCGCCGTTGACGTGGAACACGCCGTGCCCCTGCAAAAACGAGGTCTGCGCCATCATGAATTCGTCGAGGAAGGAACTGAGGGAAAGATACCCTTTGCTGTAAGCGAGCAGGTCTTCGTATACTTCCAAAGATTTCACTCGGCCCTGCTGCCTGAAAATATTGACGGAATAAATATCGTTGTCGATCCCGTTCCAGAAGTCAAGATACCTCGATACCCCTTCGTATTGCGCCCACCAGACGGGGAATAAATAGGACCAGTAATCCGCCTCCCTCGACTGAACGAAGGAATACCCCTCGTTATATTTGCCGTTATCCTTTCCTTCATTCGCCTTGATTGTAGCGCACACTTCCTCCAAGTCGTCCGTCGTGTTGGGGACGTCCAGCCCGAAGGAATTAAGAATCGTCTCGTTATATACAAAACTGTTCATTCCCGCCGCCCAGGAAACGGTATAATATGATTCGGACGAAAGATTGGTCGTATCGATATAGCGGTTGGATTCGTTATAACTTCCGATCGCCTTATCGATCCAAAGAACGGGCTTCCCGCTTTCGTCCGTCTCCCCGGGAACAGGGGAATTATATACGCTTTCCGTAAGATCCAATAAATCCCCATTGGGGCCGGCATAGTCGAACAGGTTTGTTCCGAAAATAAGATCTATAGTATTCGACCGCTCGCCGGCGTTGAGTTTACTTTCCGCAAAGTTTGATACGTCGTTCGTGATGGGCTGCAAAATATTCAGATTCGGATATTTTTCTTTCACCCAGTCCTGATCGGCGAAAAGATCGAGCATTTCCCCTACCCAGTCGACGCCGTAACCGGCATCGAATGCATACACTTCCAAAGTACTCTCGGTATCGGGCGATCTTTGATACGTACACCCTGCTAAAGCCGCGACGGAAAGCGTGACACCTAATGCAACACAAATCAGTTTTTTCATGTTTACCTCCGATTTTTTATCCTTTCAGTCCCCCGACTGTAAAGTTCTGCATGATCGTATTGGAAAATCCGCCGTACAATGCGATGACGGGGATCGTCGATACGAGCAATCCCGCAAAATAAACGGGATAATTGCCTCCCCTCGTCAGGGAGAGTTGAATGCGGTAGATACCGGACGCGAGCGTCGGATAGTCCGGAAGGTACAGCAATACCGTCATATAATCGTTCCATGCCCCGATAAAGGCCATGATCGCCAAAGTGAGCATGGGCGGCCACGCCTGCGGGAGCATGACCCTGAAAAACGCGGTGCCGTGCCCGCCTCCGTCGATGAACACCGCCTCCGCATAACTCCACGGAAGATTTGCAAAAAATCCGTACATGACAAGAAAGTTGAACCCGAACCCTCCGAAATTGTTCAAAAACGGAAACAGCGGAGTGTTGTAAATACCCAATATCGTCATCAGCCTGAATGAAGCGCCCGTGGAACCGATGATGGGAATGGTCATGGAAAAGATTGCGATGCCGTAGAAAAATCCGCGCAGTTTGAAACGGTATTTCGCAAGGCAATACCCCGTCAGCGTGCTCGCTGCGACCCCGCAGACAACACAGGCAAACGTATACCAGAGACTGTTGAAGAGCATGGTAGGCAGATAAATATCGTTGCCCATGGAATCGACCATTTTCATGCTCGTGAACGCTTCGACGTAGTTGGAAAAAAGCCATTTGTCCGGCAACGCGAACGATGCGCTCGCATTGCGGTCGTTTATGTATTCAAGCCCCCCTTTCAAAGAGTTGATAAAAAGGAACAAAAACGGCGCTATCAAAGAGACAGCATACAGGACGAAGATGACGAAAACAATTGCAAAGACAATCTTTTCCCCCTTGCCCCTCTTAGACAGGATGGATCCCTCTTTGCTGACCTTGATTTCCAAAGGGACGAATTTCCCTTGATCGTACCCGACAACTTTTTTGATCATTTCCCGCCCTCCTCAATATTCCACCGTAGGTACCCGTTCGAGGAGCCAGCGGATCAGCAGTATGATCGGGACCCCGACGAGCGTAAAGCACAGTCCTGCGCAGGACACGAGGTTGTACGACCCCGAACCACCCACGGCGCCCGTACCGTAGACTTGCTGAAAAATCCAGAAACTGATGGTCGTCGTCTCAAAAGAACCGTTGGTAAAGAGCAGGATCGGCCCGCTCGAATTGAAGATGCCCGTAAAGGCAAACACGATCAGCGTGGATACGGAAGACCAGATGAGCGGGAAAATCAGTTGAACAAGTTCCCGAAACGGGCCGCAGCCTTCCAGCCGTGCCGATTCAAGCACGTCGACGGGAATACGAGTCATCGCTCCGCCGAACAGAAGAATGTTCGAACAAAATCCGACCCAGATACTGTATACGACGATCGTAGCCGTTGCCGTAGAGTTTTTACCGAGCAACCCTTCGGGAGGCAAAGAACCGCCGAACGCCTCCACAATATTGCCGAGCGGTCCTCTCGGGTCGATAAAGTTCATGTACGACGTGACCATCGCGACCGCCGAAATGATCGCAGGTAAATAAAAGATAATCCTGAACCCTTTAAAAAACAGTATCCTTTTATAAATAAAATAGGTGATGATCACCGAAAGAGGCATGATCACGAAAAGATTCGCGCAGAAATAGTACATCGTATTTCTGACCGCGATCTTGATCTCGCCGTAAGGCGAAGTCAGCCCCTCCCAAAACTGTACAAAATTGTTCGTTGTCCAGGCGTCCGTTCTCTGATCCTGAAAAGCGAGGAGAATGGAACTCAGATTCACGTACAGCCAAAACACCAGCCATTGAATGAAGGGCAGTGACATCATGCAGATCAGAAAGATCGTCTGATTGCGTTTTTTCTTATTCCCCCTCACTCCGGAAGATCGTTTTTGCCGTGCAGATTCCGCAGGAACAGCCATGCAATAAACCTCCGATTAAAGAATTTTATATATCAACCGCGTTTTGCAGCCGCCGAGCGGCTCGAAAACGATTCCTTTTATCCTTTTTTCAGGGCAGGGATTGCAAAATACCGTGCGGAACCGCATTTCCCCGTCCGACTGTTCCGGAAGGCACATGTATAATGTCTGCGCCCATTCGCGGCTGCCCGAAACGGTATCCGCCGATCCCGTATTTTCACCGTTCACCGCGGGATATTCTGCCTCGGTGCCGTCTTCGAAAAGCAGGCAAAACTTTCCCAATTCTCCTTCGTTTTCAGCAAATTCTCCGCACCAGAAAAAGCGGTGCGCTTCGCCGCGGTCGGCTGAGGATACGATCTCGACCCTCGAATTTTTCGGTATTTCGGCAAGCCGCCGTGCATACAGCGATTCCGCGATCTGATTCCTGCGGACGGAAAGATCTTGCGCTTCCCCTTCCCAGAAAAGGCAGGCGGAAGCGGCGAGGGAATAGATCTGCAGATTTCTCTGCATGCTTTTGCGGTCGAACGCGCCCCAGTTTGATACGGCGCCGCCCAGCGGGCCCCTTTTCAGCCTTTCGTTCCAGCCGTCTATCTCGTCGCAGCATAAATTGCCGTAAACAAAAGAATACCCGTTTTTGATATACGTCTGATCAAGATGGGCGCCGAATTCCCAATACCAGTTGATCATGAGAATGTCTTTGGGCAGTTTTTCCGCACAGCGCCAAAGCGGCGGCACGGTCACATGATAGCCCGCTTCGTTGATGCGGTCCACACCCGCTCCGCCGATCCGTTCCTCACCGCGGCGGGCGTCGAGCAGTTTTTCGCCCCACATCATCGTCCGGATCCCGCGCTTTTTCAGCCAATTGTGAATTTTGACGATATCGCCGACGTACAGATCGACGGGATCTTTCTCTTTACACCGATCGCACAGCGCGACCGAATAAAATTCGTCGTGCCCGATATTGATTAAACGGGGCTGAAAAACGCCGATCACTTCTTCGAGAATGTCGAACACGATTTCGTAAGTCCCTTCATTTGAAGGGCAGTATGTATTGGGATAAGGGTCTTCCTTTCTCTCCGCAAGTTCGGGATGCGCGAGGCAGATATAATCCGCATGAGACAGGAGAGGGACTTCGGGGATCACTTCCAGCCCCATCCGTTTGAGGCGGGAGACGATCTCTTCCGTTTCCTTTTTTGTGAGTACTTCGCCGTCCGCATTTTCGGCGTGTATGGAATCTTTTTCCCAAGGATAACCACACTGAATTTCCAGGCTGCGTCCCGAATATCTGCGTACGTCTTCCATAAACCGCGACCATGCTCGATTGATTTCGGGATGTCTTTCGTACTCCATCGCCCCGCCCGCTTCCAATATGACGGTATTGTATTTGAAATCGGTCAGAAAACGCATTGACCGAAAAAAATCTTCCTTCCCTTCCCGCGAGGGGAGATATGCGCGATAAGCGCGGAAAGAGCAGATCGGCTCCCCTGCAAACGTGCATGCGCGTAAACCGTTTCGAGAGAGCGCCATATCTTTAAGATCCGCAAGCGCGTACAATGCGCCGGAAAAAGCAACTGCGGATATGACGATTTCTTCCCCTACCGATACGGTATAGCGTTCCTTTTCTCTTCCTTCGATTTTTACGATACGCACCCGCCCGACCGAACGACCGTCTGTGCAAATAGAACGCAGATCGTCAAAATATTCGGAAAGGTATCTTTCCTGAAAATCCGATTCCAGCGCGGCATCTGCAAGAGAAAGACGTTCTCCCTGCGGTTTTTTCACAAAGCGGTGCGAAAACAAATTTACTTCCCCCCTTACGCAAACATGAACAGGACGGTCGAAACGATCACCAATACGAGCGCGGCGATCGTTCCCGGCCGCAGTTTTTCTTTATATAAGATCATTCCCCATATCGTCGAAAAGAGGATCGTGCCCCCGTTTATGATGGGAAAGGTCACCGAAGAACCGAGTGCGCCCGGCTGCGTGGCAAGGGCGATAAAGTAGTCGCCCAGCCCGTTGCACAGACCGTACAGGACGGGCAGCAATATGATCAGGCACACTTCTTTTGCAGAGATCTTCCGCGCAGAGGCCGCGCATGCTGCACCCGCTTCGGCGGACGGCGTTTCCGTCGGTGCGGGGACGGCAGGGCCTGCCTTCGCGCGGCGGAGCCTGTCATAAATCTTGACCGCCGCATACAGGACGCCGCAGAGCAATACGGTGGAAAGGCCGTACCAGGTCATAAACGCATCGTTGTTGACGGAAAAACTTCCGTCCGCATTTGCGATCGCGGCGACCGTCTGCGCCGGATGATTCTGATGTACCGTGAACAGCACGCCGATCATGCCGTTCATGATAAAGATGCCGATATAGCAGATGAGGGCTTTCGGGGTAAAAACCTTTTTGCCGGAAGACGTGACCGAAAACACGATCGCCGCCAGCATGAGCGCGATGGCAATGCCCTTGATCCACCCGAAACTTTCATGGTAGAACACAAGCCCGACGAACGTGGGGAGGATCAGGCTTCCGAGCATCATAAATACGGAGTAGATGCTCATATCCCCCACCGCGAGAACGCGGATACCCATATACACGCAGGAAAGGGAAACCGCGGCGATGAGCAGAGTCATCAGAAAGGTAAACGTGCTGAACCCGAAATTGAAACTTTTATAGGTGATGCAACCCTTGATAAAAAAGAAGAGAGCAATGGTAAAGTATGCGCCCAAAGAAAGTTTGACGGAACTTAAAAAGCCTGTACCGTTGCGCCTCTGGTATTGCCTCGTGACAAGAAACTGCGTAGAGAAAATGAGTGCAGCCACAAATAGCAGGATATAATAGAGCGTCTTCATGCCTTATTTTCAGCCTGTTCGCATTCTTTGCGGTACATTTCGGCAACTTTTTCGTATACGCTGTCCGCGATGACAGGGTTGCCCTTGGAATAAGAAGGAACGGCGTCCTTTCCCGCAACTTTGGGATCCACGCACCATACGTCGTTCCGGTATTTGTCTCTCGCCTCTTTCGTGCGCAGATCGGGGATCTCGAGCGGCTTGTTCCCCGCAAAAACCGATTTATAGGCGATCAGGCCGGGCAGGAACATATCCAGCGCTTCATAGATGTCGATGGATTGCCCGCCGTCGTCGCGGCCGAGAATTTTCTGTATAAAATAATGCATCTCGTAGTAATCCGCTCCGCCGTGCATTTCGATCATCTTATTGGCCGCGGACAGGCTGTGCGAAACGTTGTCTGTCGTCAGTTTTTCGTTGAACCACTCATTGACGACGTTATAGGCACTCTCTCCCTTGCGGTCCGTTTCGGCGGCGCCGATCGTACCGTACAGCGAATACCACAGGCCGTACTTATGCATATCTCCGTGCGTGCTCCTGATGACCGCGCCCGAAGCGGTCGTGATCATCTCGATCCCCGCGGTGCCTTTCAGGTACCCCAGATCGAGCAGGCGCGGCGAAAGCGGCAGTTCGTACCCGACGACGGAGACGGGTTTTTCTCCCGTGATATGCAGGATGGGCCCGATGGAATGGGTACAATAATATGTGGCATACATGCGGTTGCGCCAATGATTTCTGTCTCCGTACGTGATCTTATGCCAAATGGAGGAACAGTCGTGGATATATTCTCCCTCCGCATACAGCACCTGCCCGTATTTGCCTGCACGATAATTTTCGCGCATCTTCATCACGCCCGGGAAGTAGCAGCAATTTTCTCCGAAAGCGTATACCTTGCCGCTCCGTTCGACCGCTTCGACCAGTTCGACCGCCTCTTTCATGCACTGCACGGGAGATATGTCGCTCAAAACGTGCAGCCCGAGATCGAGGCAGCGCACCGCGTAAGGCGCGTGTTCGGTGGCATAATTCGCAAGGACGACCGCATCCATGTCGCATTTTATAAAATCTTCAAAATCGCGGTACAACGCTACGTGCCCTTCCTTTCCGTGTTTTTTCAGAAAAGCGCGGCAGTCGTCGAGCACCTTTTCATTCATATCGCAGATCGCGACCAACTCGGCCTCGTCGTAAAAGGTGCAAAATTCGATCATTGAAATGCCCCTGCCTCCTCCGAATACGCCGATTTTCACCTTCTTGTTTGCGGCCATTGCATTTTCCTCCACTTATACCGTTAAACAAATTTTTACGTGCCTGGCACGTAAAAAGAGGCATGCCTCTTTTTGATTTTGCTGATCCCTTTTGCACCGCCGCCGTTTTTTTCGGCCGATGCGGCTTTTATCGTTCAGGGCTCGAAAAGCCTTCGAAAATTCGCCCTTTTATTAAGTTATACCCTTCTCAGCCCCATCTCTCCGATCACTTTCATTGCGGGGGCGGGGTCGTTGCACGTCAGAAGGCGCGCGCCGCAGGAGACGGCTTTGCGCACGTCTTCTTCCGTATCCGGACACCATGCCCAGGGCTGAATGCCGCAGTCAAGATATTCTTGAACGAGTTTTTCCGTGATGGCCCACATCGGAATGCCGACCGCATACATATGATCGCGCGTTTCGTTCGAGAAATTGTCGTGCATGTCGTCGGGGAATCCCTGCGTCATGACGCCGTATTTCTGATGCGCGTATTGTATGATGTTCGCATCAAAACAGGCGATCACGAAGCGATCCTGCATGCCGTAATCGAAAAGGGTGCGCACGGTGGCATCCACGACTTCAAAGGTACGGTCCTTGATCTCTACGTTCAGAGAGATATCGGTGCCCTGCACCAGTTCGAGAAGTTCTTTGAACTCGGGAATGCGCTCTCCGCGGAAATCATAACTTTTATGCGATCCGGCATCCATCATTTTGATCTGCTCGAGAGTAAACGACCGGACCTTGCCCGACTTTTCCGTCACCCTGTCTACCCACGGGTCGTGGATCAGGACCAATTTTTTATCCGCCGTCATGTTCACGTCGATCTCCAACTGGTCGACGCCCGACTCGATCGCCTTGCGGTAGGAAAGCATCGTGTTTTCGGGATATTTCGCGCAGATCCCCCGATGCCCCGCTATGATAATATCTTTATTGCTTTTATGAAACAGAACTTTATTCCCGATCGCCATGTTCTTCTCCTTTTTCGGTCGCTTTTCCGTAAATTCCGCGGCAGTGCGCTCTTTTTGAACTCATTATAAACCATAAATAAAATTTTTTCAATAGTGGTACAAAAAATGATAAAAAATATAAAAACGATACAAGAATAATACAATATCGATAAACTTTGAACCGAAATCAGACTTGACATGCCCGTTTTGCCGTGATATAATGAATAAAAATCCATATGCGGGGAGAATGACATGTTACAATTTGAAAGAACGGGCATTTTGCAGGAATACCTTGAAAAGCACCACTCCGCGACCGTAAAACAGATCGCAAAAGACATACATATGAGCGAGACGACGGTCAGGCGGGACCTTGCATATCTTGAAAAACAGCATATCGTGAGGAGAAGTTACGGGTTTGCCGTACTGCTCAAATACCAAAACAATACGCTGCCCTTTCTTTTGCGCATGCAGGACAACAGGAAGGAAAAGAACATCATCGCGCAAAAGGCGGTCGGCCTGGTCAAAACGGGAGATACACTTATCATGGACGAGTCCTCGACGACCAGCCTGATCGCAAACCTGCTCGATCCTTCCATGGACCTGACCGTGTTTACGACGAGTCTGATCATTGCGAACATTCTTGCGGAAAAGCGCATCAGGACTTACTGCACGGGAGGGCTCATCCAGTCGAATACCTTTTCTTTTTCCGGAAAATACGCCGAACCGCTCATTGCTTCCATTTATGCGGACAAATGCTTTTTCTCTTCTTCCGGCATCATGGAAAACGGCATCATCTGCGATAAAATGGAAGAGAGCGCTTCCATCAATAAATTGATGCTGCAGCACGCGGAAAAAAAGATCTATCTGTGCGACCATACCAAGTTCAACCGCTCTTTCCCCTATCTGATCGCCAAGGCGGAGGATATCGATTATTTTATCAGCGACAGCGAGCCGCCCGAATCGTACCGCAAACAATTCAAGATCGTCCTCTGACCCCTTCGATTTAAAGTATAGTGCGGGAATATATAATTTTTATCTCATGCAAGCAATATTTTTGTAAACTGTCAGCCGCGCGCGGAAAGTTTGCGGCATAACAAAAGGCGGGCCTCCGGATAAACCGGAGGCCCGCTCGGCAAAACTATGTATTTTTTTCTTTCGTGCGAACGAGCAGCCTCAAAAGCAGGCGGACCGCTTTGGGAGGCTTTACGCAGATGATTTTCAAAGTCTAGACTCCTCGGACAAATTTCTGAAGACGAAAACCGCCCCCTCGTCGCAATTCAGGCGCGCGTCGTCCGACAAGACGATATTGCTTACGCCGCGGCAACTGCCCGCCGTGAGCGTGAGGTCTTCGAGCGGATATTTCATCCCTTCACTGCTCATTATATGCGCCGACAGCCCGACCGGTGCCAGAGAGACCGTGCGCCCCCTTTCGCCGCAAAAGCGGATCAGCCCCCGTTCGCAGGTGATGTCGCTGTAATTTGTCCTGAGCACGCAGTGCGCGCCGCGTTGCAGCCCCGCGTACAGCAACTGCAGATTTCCGAAAAAATGATCCTCCCGTCCGCCTCCGCCGCCGTAGATTTCGATCTGATCGAAACCCTTGTCCAAAAGCATGTCCAAAGCGATCTCTCCGTCCGTAAAATTTTTTTCGGAAGGATATACGACCGCGCCGTCGGGCACATAACCGAGGGAATCGAAATCTCCCGCGCATGCGTCGATTTTTACCTTGTCCGCCGCCCATGCGAGAGCGCCGTCGGCAGAAAGAACGAAGTCCCCTTCCCCTTTTACGATCTGCCCGAGGTAGGGCTCGCCGTTCAACAGGATTATGCCTTTCAAAGTTTCCTCCTCAAAGCGAACGAAGATTTTCGATCGCTTTTTTCATATCCGCGGCGCCGAAAACGCTGCTGCCCGCAACGATGACGTTCGCACCCGCCTCTTTGACGCGGCGCACGTTCTGCTCGCCGACGCCGCCGTCGATCTCGATGTCCTTGAAGACGCCCTGACCGTCGAAGATCTTGCGCGCCTCCTCCACTTTCGGCAGCACGCTTTCGATAAATTTCTGCCCGCCGAGCCCCGGAAATACGCTCATCACCAGCAGCATGTCGCAGTAGTCGAGACAGCCGTAGACCTCTTTCAGGGGGGTCTCCGGATTGATCACGGCCCCCGCGCGCACGCCCGCGGCCGCGATGCGTTTCAGGACGTTTTTCAGGTCTGCCCCGCACGCCTCGTGATGTACGGTGATCACGGAAGCGCCCGCTTCGGCAAACGTTTCGATATGCTTTTCGGGATGCACGATCATCAGATGCACGTCGAGCGGCAGAGAGGTATGCCTGCCGATCGCGGCGACCATATCCGCTCCGAAAGTGATCTTAGGCACGAAAGAACCGTCCATCACATCGCAGTGGACCCAATCCGCGCCGCACTTTTCAAGTTTTTCCGCGGCCGCGCCCATCGCCGAAAAGTCCGCCGACAAGACGGAAGGCGCAATTTTGATATTTTCCATAATTCCTCCCCGCGGCGCTGCCGCCGCAAAACCGAACGGTAAAATAGTAACAGAACAAAGACGAAATGTCAACGGAGAAAATCAGTTTTGTACCTGATTTTCCGAAGACGTTTCCGATTTTTTGTAACCTGCGCGAAGTTGCCCGCACGCCCCGCCGATCTCTGCGCCGATCTGCCGGCGGAGAGTCGCGGACAGGCCGCCCTTTTCCAATACGCCCAAAAAGCGGTATGCTTCCTTTTCGGAAACGCCCGCAAGCGCCTTTTCCTTGACTTCGTTCAGGCGGATCAGATTGACGTGGCAGGGCCTTCCGCGCAGAAGCGAAACGAGTTTTTCGGCATGCGCCCTGTCCGCGTTTTCCCCCGCGATCAGGGAATACTCGAAGATATAGCGCCGCCCCGTCTTTTCAAAATAATAGTCGCACGCCTTTAAGATCTCCGCTATGGAATAGGCGTTTGCCACGGGCATGATGCGCTTTCTTTCCGCATCGTCGGGCGAATGCAGGGATACGGTCAGATTGACGGGGATCCCCTCGTCTGCAAGATCGTACATTTTGGGGACAAGCCCGCAGGTGGAAAGGCTGATGTTGCGCGCACTGACCGCAATGCCGCCCTCCGCCGTAACGCCGCGCAAAAAGCCGACGGTATTTTCGTAATTGTCGAGCGGTTCGCCGCTGCCCATGAGCACGATATTCGTGACCGCGCGCTTCTCCGGCGTGCCGCCGTGCCGCGCGTTGACGCAGAGCACTTCGCACAAAATTTCTCCCGCGGTGAGGTTGCGGACCAGCCCTCCGAGCCCCGAAGCGCAGAAAGCGCAGTTCATGCGACACCCCACCTGCGTGGAAACGCACTGCGTGTTGCCGTATTTATAGGTCATGAACACCCCTTCCACTATGTTTCCATCCGCAAGTTCAAACAGATACTTCTCCGTACCGTCGGAGGCGGAAAAAGTTTCGAGAATTTTAACCGGCTCGTCTTCGAAGCGAAGGAGCAGTTTTTCGCGGAAGGGTTTGGGCAGATCGGAAATGTCGGAAATCCTGCTTCCGCGCATCAACCCTTTATACAATTGGCCCGCACGGAATTTTTTCTCCCCCATCTGTTCGACGAGCGTTTCAAGTTGTGCGCGGGAAAGGTCCTGTAAGATCTCTTTCATGTGCTTTTTCTCCGCATTTTGCAAAAATAAAAACCCGCTCCCCGGGAAAGATGGGGCAGAAACTGCAGACCGAACTTTTTGCGGACGTGCCCGAGCGGACTGTCCGTTTCCATAACGGAAAACTCTCCGTTTTCTTCCAAAAACGAGGAGACTGTGCCGTCGTTTTCGCAGCCGAACACAGAACAGGTCGAGTAATAGAGAAAGCCGCCCTTTTTGACGTAACGCGCGCAGGCGGAAAGAATTTTTTTCTGCGCTTCGCAAATCGGCGCAAGGTCCGCCTCTTTTCTGAACAGCCGTATATCGGGATTTTCCGCCGCCACGCCGAATCCGGAACAGGGCGCGTCGACGAGGACGGCATCGAACCGATCACGATACGCTTCGTCCGGCAAAGACGAATCCCGACATACGATCCGGATATTTTCCGCATGCATGCGGCGGGCATACGCTTCGATCAGTTTCGCGCGGTGCGGATGCAGTTCGAATGCGGTGACGCGCGCACATTTTTCTGCCAAAAGCACGCTCTTTCCGCCCGGCGCCGCACAGGCATCCAAAAGGTCATCGCACGCATCCACGCCGCCGCAAATGGCGACGGAGCCGACCGACTGGAACGTATATTCACCTGCGTCGTACCCCTCGTCACGCCTGAAAGAGGGAAAGATCCAGACATTTTCAAAGGGCGTTTCGACGGCGTCCGGCACGCGCGAAAGGTATTTTTGCGCAGAGTCCGCGCCGGCGAAACGGACGGTGATCCCCGCGGGCCTCGCCTCCATGATCCTGACCGCCTCTTCCCTGCCGTATTCGCTCAAAAGAAGGCGGACGGCAAACTCCGGATAAGAATAGCGGATGGACAGGGAGGAAATCTCCCCCTCGGGCAGGCCGACCTTTTTTTCGTCGAACGCGCGCAAAAAGGCGTTCAGAAACCCTGCCGCACCCCCCTTGCCCAACTTTTTGGCGAGGGATACGGCGTTGTCCGTTACCATATATTTTTTCTTGCCCATATAAAGGAGCAGATAGAGCGCGATCTTTAAGAGGATGCGCACGGGCAGTTTCGGATTTTTCGCGGCGAACGTCTTTACGCACCTTTCCAGATACAGGTCGTTTTCGAGCACGCCGTAACAGATCCGCGTCGTTCTCGGGCGGTTGGCCTCTTCTACGGGCGTATCTGCAAGCGCCTGTTTCAGGTATGCGCCCCCGCTGTATACTTTGAAGAGCACCGCATACGGATCGTAGAGAGGATTGGTCATGCCCTGCTCCTTCCGAATACGTCCCCGACGGAGATTTTTCTGCCGTTGACGAAATCCGCGGCGCGAAGGCGCTTGCCGCCTTCCTCCTGCAATTCGGTGATCTTAACGCCGTTTTCGCCCGTACGGACGTAAATGCCCGTCTTGTCCGCACGGAAAACTTCTCCGGCGGCGGCCGCGGCGGCGGTTTCCGACGCTTCGGCAAACCACAGATTGACGAGTTTGCCGTTCAGGTAAGAAAACGCAAGCGGAGACGGATTCATGGCGCGTATAAAATCGGAAACCTGTTTCGCGGGCAGAGAAAAATCGACCAGACAATCTTCTTTTCTGATCTTCTTGCAGAGGGTCGCGTCCGTATCCCTCTGCGGCGTGAAGGTCGCCTGCCCCTTTTCCACAAGCGCGAGCGCACGCGCGATACATTCCCCGCCGAGCAGAGAAAGTTTTTCCGACAACGACCCGGCCGTATCCGCGGACGAGATCGGAATTTCTTCCTGCAACAGCATATCGCCCGTATCCAGCCCCACGTCCGTGCGCATGACGGTGATCCCTGTCCTTTCGTCGCCCGCCGCAATAGCGTGCTGAACGGGCGAAGCGCCGCGCCAACGCGGCAGAAGGGAGGCGTGGATATTGTATACTCCCGTCGGAAAAGCGGAGAGGATCTCCTGCGTCAAAATCTGCCCGTATGCGCAGGTGACCATGCAGTCGGCGCCGATCGATTTTACGGCAGGGACCTCATCCCTGATCCTTGCAAACGTGAACACGGGAATCCCCGCGCTCTGCGCAAAAGACTTCAGGGGCGTGGGCGTGAGCACCGCCCTGCGCCCGACGGGTTTGTCGGGCTGGGTGATCACCGCGGCGATCTTAAAGCCCGATTCCGTCAGTTTTTTTAAGGGCGCGACGGAAAATTCCGGCGCGCCCGCATATGCGATCTTCATGATTATTCCTTGACCCTTTCCACTTTTTCCGCGCGGTCGATATACAGGATCCCGTCCAGGTGATCGAGTTCATGGCAGACCGCACGCGCGAAAAATCCGCGGGCGACGAGTTTTTTCTTTTTGCCGCTGCGGTCAAAATATTCCACCTTCACGTAATTGGGACGGGTCACGACACCGCGTTTGCCGCGGACGGACAGGCAGCCCTCATATCCCGTCTGTTCCCCTTTCGCCTCTACGATAACGGGGTTGACGAGTTCGAAAAATCCTTCCGTAACGTCGATGACGACCGCACGCCGCAAAATGCCCACCTGCGGCGCGGCGAGCCCCGCCCCCTCTTCCTTACGGACCGTCTCTTTCATGTCGTCGAGAAGACCGGCGAGTTTTTCGTCGAAAGCGGTCACTTCAAAACATTTTTTTCTGAGCACGTCGTCGCCGACCTGCACTACGTTTCTGATAGCCATACTGACTCCTTTTCGGGTATCGCCCTCTGCGGGCAGGATCGATCGCAAATCCCGGACGCGGCCGCAGATCACGGCGCCCGCGCTTTTTTAACTCAGATTTGCGGGGTTTTCTTCTATGTATACGAGCGCGCCGCGCACCGGACAGGCGAGCGCTTTTTCGTAAATTTCCGGCAGCAGCGCATCGTTTTTCACGCGCATGAGTACCTGATAGCGGAATTTGTTCTGTATCTTTTTGATGGGGGACTTCATCTTGTTGAAAAACAAAAAATCCTCCCTGTGCGCTTCGTAGATCTCTTTCAGCGCAAAATAGACGGCGCGGAGCGCTTCGAGCGCATCGGCGTCCTCCGAAGCGGTGACCATGACGCGCACGATCTTTGCAAAGGGCGGAAACGCCGTGGATTTGCGAAGGGAGATCTCGTGGCGGAAAAATCCTTCGTAATCGTAACGGATCGCGAAGCGAAGAATATAATTTTCCGGATCGTATGTCTGCAGGACGACTTTTCCCTGTTCTTCGGCGCGGCCGCTCCTGCCTGCGACCTGCGTGATCAACTGAAAGGTGCGCTCTCCGCTCCTGTAATCGGAAAAATGCAGGCTCATGTCCGCATCGAGGATGCCCACGAGCGTAACGGCGGGAAAATCGTGCCCCTTTGCGATCATCTGCGTGCCCACAAGGATATCCGCCTTACGGTCGGCAAATTGTTTCAAAATCTTATAATGTCCCTCTTTGCCCGACGTGGTGTCGTTGTCCATGCGCAGGATGCGCGCGGACGGGAACATTTTTTTCAGTTCCCCCACGATCTTCTGCGTACCCGTGCCCGTATAGGACAGATGCACGCCGCCGCATTCGGGACAGGCGCTCAGCATGCGGTACTGCGCGCCGCAATAGTGGCATTTTAAGCAGTTTTCTTCGCTGTGATAGGTAAGGGAGACGTCGCACGCCTCGCATTTTGCGACGTAGCCGCACTCTCTGCAGACGACGCTCTGCGCGTACCCCCTGCGGTTGAGAAACAGGATCGCCTGTTTTTTTTGTTCGAGACATTCGGCAAGTTCCTCTCTGAGCGCGGCCGAAAAGGCACTGTTGTTTCCGCGACGCACCTCTCTGCGCATATCCGCGATCGCGATCTCGGGCATGGGCTTGCGATTGATGCGCTCGGGAAGCCGGATCAGATTGTATTCCCCCTGCGTCGCTTTCAGATAGGTCTCCACCGAAGGCGTCGCGCTGCCGGCGACCAGTTTGCAGCCGTTGTATTCCGCGCGCATTTTGGCGATCTCAAGCGTGGAATAGCGGGGATTGGATTCGCTGAAATAACTTCCGTCGTGCTCCTCGTCAAGAATGATGACGCCGATATTTTCGACGGGCGCGAATACGGCGCTGCGCGCGCCGACCGCGATCTTCGCTTCTCCCGTACGCAGACGCCACCATTCGTCGAATCGCTCGCCCGCGGACAGCCCGCTGTGCAAAATTGCCGCCTGCGGCCCGAAACGGGCCCTGAGTTGCGAGAGCATCTGCGGCGTGAGAGAAATTTCGGGCACCAGAAAGATCGCGCTTTTGCCCTTTTGCAGTTGGTCGGCGATCAGCGTAAGATAGATCTCCGTCTTTCCGCTCCCCGTCACGCCGTGCAACAATTGCACGGTCTTGTCCGACCGTCCGATGCTTTCGACCGCGCTTTTCTGCCCCGCCGTCAGGGTATGTTCCGCGCCTGCGCCGCTCACGGCAACGTAAGGAGAGCGGATGACCCGCTCTTTGGTCAGTTCCGCCGCTCCCTTTTCGACGAGCGCGCCGACGGCGCTTCTGCCGAAGCGGCCGCACAGTTCCGTGTACCCGTATTTCCCATTCTCGCGCAGAAAGGCGAGCGCCGCCGCCTGCGCTTTTGCGCGCGCGGCGGGTTCAAAAGCGCCGTCTTTGAGCAAAACGTACGTTTTATAAAGTTCGCGCACGGCGCCCTTGCGCATTTCTCCGGGCAAAAACAGCCGCAATACGAGCGCTTTCGGGCAGCGGTAGCGCACCGAGATCTGTTCCGCGAGGGAAAGGCACTCCGCACAGAGGGCGGGCACCTCGTCCACGACGGAAAGAATGCTTTTCAGTTTTGCCGCATCGAAATCGCTGTTCCGCTTCAATCGCATGACGAAGCCGTCGACGACCCTGTTGCCGAAGGGCACTTTGACTCTGCTCCCCTCGCAAACGCCGTCGATCGCGCGGTATTCGAATATGCGGTCCACCTCGCCGTGCGCGATGTCGACAATCACTTCCGCCGTCATTTCCTATCCCTAAAAAACAGAATGCCCCGTTCAAGACCCGAGGCAATCGAAAAGTATTTCCGCCCTAAAGGGGGAAAATCAGTCCTTCGTCATCGTCAGGGTGCCGTTTTCGATCTCATGGCACGCAAGGGCGATCTCTTTCACGTTGCCGGGCAACTCTTTGATCCCCTGGCTCTGCTCCTGATCGATGATCTGCCGCGCGCGCTTGGCGACCACCATGCACAGCGCATAGCGCGAAGCGGGGTGCTCCTTTGTTCCGAGTTTTTCTACAAGACTGTCTACAGAGGGTTGATTGATCATTTCGGTTCCTCCAAAAAATTTACTCTTTTTGCTGAAAACGTCAGCGCCGGACGTCATTCTACGTTCTGTACCTGTTCGCGCACCTTCTCGATCTCGCTCTTCAGAGCCAGCGCGGCGTCCGTCACCGCGAGATCGTTGCTTTTCGAACAGACGGTGTTCGCTTCCCTGTTGAATTCCTGCACGAGAAAGTCGAGTTTTCTGCCCACGCGCTCCTCTTTGCAGATAGCGCGGAATTGTAAGATATGCGAACCGAGACGGGTCAGTTCTTCGTCTATGTTCGATTTATCCGCAAACACGGCGACTTCCGTGAGTAGCCTCGCTTCGTCGTAATCGACGCCTTCGAGGATCTCTTTCATGCGCTCTTCCGCCCTTTTGCGGTATTCCGCCGCCACGAGGGGCGCGCGCGTCCTGATCTTCGAAACAAGGCGTTCGATCTCGTCCATGCGGGAGAGCATGTCTTCGCTCAGTTTCGTCCCCTCTTTGAGGCGCATCGCGTTCAGGTTGTCCAGCGCCGTGGCGAGCGCGGATTTAAGCGCGCCGACGAGTTCTTCGTCCGCGCCCTGCACCTCTTCCTGCCGCACGACGTCGGGGCACTTGATGAGCGCAGTCAGCGTAAAATCGTCCGAAAGGCCGGGAAACATCTCTTTGAGCCGCCTGGCGGCATCGTACCAGCCCTGCGCGGCGGGCGAATCCACATACAGATTTTTAGGTTTTTCTCTCTTGTCAACAAAATTGATAAAAATATCCGCATGCCCGCGGGACAGTTTTTTGCGCACTTCCGCGCGGATCACCTCTTCGTAAGCGTTGAAAACTTTCGGGCTCTTTACGGCGATATCGAGATAGCGGTTGTTGACCGTTTTGATCTCGGCGGTCAGTTCGATCCCGCCTTCCCTGTATTCACCCTTTCCGTAACCCGTCATGCTGTACATAAGCGACCTTCCTAAAAGTGCAAGCGTCGCAAAAGAGGCGCGCCGACGATTCTGACAAGGCACACACTTTTGCAAATTGCATTATAACAGAAAACGCAAAATATTTCAACTTATTTTGCCGCGATTCCGTTTTCCTCTAATATTTTTATAAAATCTTCCTCTCCGATGATGCGGATGCCGAGCGCTTTGGCCTTATCCAGTTTGCTTCCAGCACTCTCTCCGGCCACGACGAGCGTCGTTTTCGACGTGACGGCGCTCTGACACACGCCGCCCGCATCCTCGATGATCTTCTGCGCGTCGCTCCGTTTGAATCCGGAAAGCGTACCCGTAAGGACGACGTTTTCCCCCGAAAAGGCGCCCTCTTTTGCCCGCTCTTTATAAAACGGCCTGACGCCTGCGGCCGTCAGCCTGTCGATCTCCGCCAGGTTTTCCGGATCGGAAAAATACGCTTCGATATTCGCGGCGGTCTTTTCGCCGATATTTTCCATTTCGAGCAGTTCCTCTGCCTTCGCCTCTTTCAGAGCGCCGACGCTGCCGAAGCGTTCCGCAAGGTCTGCCGAGGCGACTTTGCCGATGCCGTCTATGCCGAGCGCGAACAAAAACCTGTCCAAAGGCACGTTTTTGCTGCCTGCGATGGCGGAGAGAAGATTTTTGATCTTTTTTGCGCCGAACCCGTCCAGTTTTGACAGTTTTTCACGGTCGAGCGCATAGAGGTCGGAGAAATTTTTTACGCCCAATCCGTCAATCAACTGGTATGCGGTCATCTCCGAAAAACCCTCTATATCCATGGCGTTTTTGCTTGCAAAGTTTGCGAGCGCCGCCGCGACCCGCGGACGGCAGAGTTTGTTCGTGCAGAAAAGATTCGCCCCGTCCTCTTTGAGCGGCGTGCCGCAATAGGGGCAGAAAGCGGGTTTTTCCACCTCTGCGCTCCCCTCGGCATGCTCGCAGGCGCCTAAAATTTCGGGGATCACCTCGTTGCTGCGGCGGATCATGACTTTGCTGCCGATGCGCACGTCTTTGCGAAGGATATCGCCGAAATTGTTGAGCGTGGCGCGGCGCACCGTCGCCCCGGCAAGTTCCACGGGCGCGACGTGCGCGAGAGGGGTCAGTTTTCCCGTCCTTCCCACCTGCCACGTCACCTTTTCCACAGTGGTCACCGCTTCTTCCGCCTCGAATTTGAAAGCGATCGCCCAGCGGGGAAATTTGTCCGTATACCCGAGCGCTTCGCGGGCGGAAAATTCGTTTACCTTGACCACCGCCCCGTCGGTGAGCACGTCGATCTTTTTGCGCTCGACTTCTATTTTTGCGATCTCTTCGAGCACTTCCGCCTCGCTTTTGCAAAGCCGCGTGCGCCCGAACACCTTAAAGCCCTCTTTTTTGAGGAATGCCACCGCCTCTTCCTGCGAAGAGATCGTCCCGTCGGACATATAGTTCACGTCGTAAAACAAGATCTCCGGCCTTCTTGCGGCGGTGACTGCGGGATCGAGGTTGCGGATCGCGCCCGCAGCGGCGTTGCGCGCGTTTTTGAGCGGTTCCGCCGCATGCCTGTTATATTCTTCCAAAACGGAAAGACGGATCACCGCCTCTCCCTTGACCTCCAGCGTTCCCTTATACCCGATCGTGAGCGGAAAACTTTTGATCGTGAGCGCCTGCGCCGTGACGTCCTCGCCCACGGTGCCGTTGCCGCGCGTCGTGGCGCGGACAAATTGCCCGTTTTCGTAAGTAAGGCACATGGTCAGGCCGTCGAATTTATATTCCACGAAATAAGAGACATCGCCGCACGTCTTGCGCACGCGGTTGAAAAAAGCCTCCATCTCCTCGCCGGACACCGCCTTGTCCAGACTGTACAGCCGCGCGATATGTTCGTGGCGTGCGAACGCCTTGACCGGTTCTGCGCCCACCCTTCTCGTAGGGGAATCGGGCAGACGCTCGCCGCGCGCCTCTTCCAGCCTTTTCAGTTCATCGTACAGTCTGTCGTATTCCGCATCGGAAACGGACGGATTGTCCAGGACGTAATATTCGTATGCATATTGATTGAGAATGTCCACCAGTTCGCGCATTCTGTCCATATCCTATCCCCTTTCGGTCGCAATTCGATCGATACGTCCTATCAAAAAGCGACCTTTGCTTACTTTTCGATGATGGTGAGCGGCGCAAGTTGCGCGGACAAAGATTTGATGCCGAGCCCCGCAAAACTTACGTTGACGACCTTCGCCGCCCCTTCGCCGCGCACGGAGACGACCATGCCCTCTCCGAATTTCGGATGGCGCACTTTTACGCCGGCAACGAGCGCGGCCGCGTCTTTCTTATCCGAAGAAGATGCGCGCGCCAGCGTCGCCTTGAATCCCGCCGCCGCGGAAAAGCCGCCCGTCCTGCTCTCCGAGGACGAAGGGATGTCGCTGCGGTAGCCGAATTCGTCTTCGTCCCTGTTCTCTTCTCTGCCGAACCTTCTGCGGCCGTAGCCGTAACCGGTATAGCCCGAACCCGAACGATACCCCGCGGCGCTTTTGGCGTATTCCTCGTACAGAGAGCGCTCGGGCGGAACGTCCAAAACGGGCGCAAGTTCGCCGATAAATCTTGATTTCAGCGTCATTTCGCGCTTACCGTACAGATAGCGGCTGCGCGAACGCGTCAGGTACAGCCGCTCTTTCGCGCGGGTGATCGCCACGTACATGAGCCGGCGCTCCTCTTCCAGTTCCGATTCGTCGAAGGCCGCGCGGGAAACGGGCATGATATTTTCTTCCATGCCCACGATAAACACCGTCTTGAATTCCAGCCCCTTGACCGAATGGATGGTCGCGAGCGTCACGTATTCGCTCTCGTCCATGTCGTCGGTGTCCGAACTCAGCGTCACCTGATTGAGAAAATCGGAGAGCGTCGCCTCTTTGTTCAATCTGCAGAATTCGTCCACGGAATTGACGAATTCGTCTATGTTCGCCTTTTTGTTGATGCTTTCGTCCGAATCGTCGGCATACATCGTGAGGATGGCGCTGTCGTTGATGACCTCGCGGATCAGTTCGTCCGCGCTCATGGTCGCGCCCTTGACGACGAGATTTTTCAAAAGCGCGCCGAACGCCTTTACCTTTGCCTTGCTGCCCGCGTTCAGAGGGAGAGCGTCCGCATCGAGCAGTGCGTCGTATACGGAAAGTTCCGTCTCGTAAGCGTACTGTTCGAGCGTTTCCACCGTCTTTTGCCCGATCCCGCGCTTGGGAACGTTGACGATGCGCGTGACCGCCTCGCTGTCGAAGGGATTGTTGATTACGCGCAGATAGGCCAAAAGATCCTTGATCTCTTTTCGTTCGTAGAAGCGGAAGCCCCCGAACACCTTGAACGGAATGCCGTATTTCGCGAACTCCTGCTCGTAAGAGCGGGTGAGCGCGTTGATACGCATGAGCACCGCAAAATCGGAAAAGGAATACCCTTCGCTGCTGCGAAGATCGGAAATCGTGCGCGCTACGAACAGCGCTTCGTCCGTTTCCGTCTCCGCCTGGAAAAACTTCGCCTCCGCGCCCTCGCCGTTCTCCGTCCAGAGCACTTTGTCCTTGCGGCGGTCGTTGTTTTTGATCACGGTATTGGCAAGTTTCAGGATGTTTTTCGTAGAGCGGTAATTCTGTTCGAGTTTATAAACTTTCGCGCCCCTGAAATCCTTTTCAAATTCGAGGATGTTTTCAATTTTCGCGCCGCGCCAGCCGTAGATGCTCTGATCGTCGTCTCCCACGCAGAAAAGGTTGCCGTGCACCGTAGAGAGGAGGCGCACGATCTCGTACTGCACTCTGTTGGTATCCTGAAACTCGTCCACGTGTATGTAGCGGAAACGGCCGGAAAGGTATTCGAGCGCCTCTTTATCCGTTTCGAGAAGGCGCAGCGCCTCGTTGAGCAGGTCGTCGAAATCGAGCGCGTTGTTGGCTTTGAGCCGGTCGCAATAGAGCGCGTATACCTTAACGAAATCGCGGATCCCCTTGACCTCCCTGTTTTCCTCTTCGTACTCTTCGGGAGATTTGCCCAGCATCTTTGCATTCGCGACGTGGAATTTCACGTTTTTCAGCATCTTTTCGTCGTCAAAGCCGCAATCGGAAAAACATTTTTTGATGGTATTCGCCCGTTCCGTTTCGCTGTAAATGGAAAAATTCGGCCGATAGCCCAAACGGTCCGCAAACTGCCGCAAGATGCGCACGCACATGCTGTGGATCGTGCAGATCCACATTTTTTCCGCCCCGTCCACCATGCGGGAGAGGCGGGTGCGCATCTCTTCCGCCGCCTTGTTCGTAAAAGTGATTGCCAGAATCGAGGAGGGATATACGCCCTTTTCCTCCACCAGATAGGCGATGCGCGAGGTCAGCACGCGCGTTTTGCCGCTTCCGGCCCCCGCGAGCACGAGCACCGCGCCCTCCGTATCGGTCACCGGTTTGCGTTGTTCGGGGTTGAGATTCTGCAGGATATCCTTCATAAGCACCTTTTTCTCATCGTTTCGTTTTCAAACTTCGGCGGAACGCAAAACGCGCTTGCACCCTGCGCCGCGCCGCCGAAAATCATTATAGCACAAACCGCGGCAAACTGCAAGCCCGACGCCGACCGTTCGATAGGGATTTGCAGATTTTCCATAAAAAGGAGCTTCCCGCAAAATGCGGAAAGCCCCCGAAAAACACCGAACGACGGCGCGCTTTTACAGGGCCGCGGCTGACCCCGTATATTCGGCGAGAAGACTGCGAAAGGCCCCGTCCGAAAATTTATATCCCCTGTCCGAATCGCCGTAGCCGTTCATATACAGCCCGACGCGGTATTCTTTTCCCTCTACCGTTTCGACGACCATATAACTTAAATTGCCTGCGCGCCGCTCCGTGCGCTCGAACACGGTCTTATGAAAGAGCGCGTGCGCGATCGTCTGCACCGCTTCGCCGTCGGAAACGATTCTTTCTTCCGCGGAGCCATCGCCCGTATCCCAATAGATGCGGAAACGCTCGATCTCCCCCTCTTCGATCCCTTTAAACTGCGGGAAATCAGAAAACGAGATCCGCTTCGGATATTTGATAAAATCGTATAAAAAGATCCCGCCGACGATGAGCAGCGCCGCTGCGGCCGCCGCCAAAAAAATGTACAAAACCCGATATTTTTTCATTTTTCTCTCCCCCTCGATCGCGTGGCGTCCGTCCCCGATCCGTTCCCGTTCAAAAGATCTGCGCATGTTTATTATATAACGGTTCGGAAATTTTGTCAATACCGGCAGGAAAATGGGGACAGAAAAGGCCCTCCGCACATAAGGTGCGGAGGGCCGTCTTTCTATCGGTTCCCCTCGGAAACGCCTTCGAATTCCCGCTCGCGGCGGAAGCGTTCCAAAGCGCGCAGGTACCGTTCGGACAAATTGAGGGTGTAGCGCTGCTTCTCCTCGTACGAAAGTTTGGAAAAGACCTCCCTGTCGGTAAGCCTGCCGATCGCGTCGCTCACTTCGCCGTCCGTAAGGAGCATCGCCTTGACTTTTTCATAAAAAGCCTCGTCCTCGCCGTCGCCGCCGCGGAGCGTGTAGGTCACTTTGCCGGCAAAATATCTCTCCACCTTGCTCGCGTTCAGCCCCTCGTTTTTCGCGCGCTCGACCTCGTTTTCGATCTTATTGCGATACGTCTGCCAGAACCCACTTTTCAGCCTTGCTTTCGCCTCTTTTGCAACTGACCTCAAATTTTTATCGGCATTCGACATAATGCGTCCTCCTTCCCTCAAAAATGCCATAAACGGACAAAATCCGCGCAAACGAAAAGCCCGTTATGAAACATAACAGGCTTTTGTGCGTCAGTTTTTATTGCTTCTTTTCCTTGCGGCCTCCGCTTTCTTCTTTTTGCGGACGGAAGGCTTTTCGTAATGCTCTTTGCGACGAAGATCACCGATGATGCCGTCGCGGGAACACTTTCTCTTAAAACGGCGCAATGCGCTGTCAATCGATTCGTTTTCGCCGACTCTGATCGTGGACATTCCTTTTCAACCCTCCTTCGCCTACGCAGTTACTCAACGATATTATTTTAGACGAAAAGGAAAAGATTGTCAAGTTTTTTTGCAAGGAAATTTGCGCGGAACAAAATTTCTGAAATATCGACAAAAGGCGCCCGAATATCGAAAAAATGCAACAATACGGTCCGTATTTGTTTATTTATAATTGACATTTTATATGTAAAATGTTAAAATAAAGTAAATTTAACAATCGGGAGAATCGTATGAAACAGAACTATGCGGAACTGAGCGGCGAAGAACTGACTGCCGAACACAAAAGACTGCACAAAAAACTGATGCCCGCCAATATCGTGGTATTCATCCTCTCCGTCGTGGCGCTCGTGACCCTGCTGATCGGGCCCGTGCTCGACATGAGAATGCGCATCACCCAGGAATTCGTATCCGACGTCTACGAGCAGGCCATGGAAGAATCGGGCGAAAGCCAGCCGGATGCGGAAGAACAGCGCATCATGAATTTCATGTTTAAAGACATCGACGAAACGGTACATATCAGCGTAAAGCCGATCGACATGTTCAAAGCGGCGATCGCCTCCGATTCGCAGGAGACGAAAGATTTTCTCAAAAGCATCATTTCAGACGCGCTCGAATCCATGTCCAGGATCGGAGAGCAGGTACTTCCCGCATTGCTGTCCGTCCTGACCATTCAGCAGGTCGGAGACGGATTGCCCGAAAATTTGGAAGAGATTTCCACCGCCGAGTTTGAAACTTTGGTCTCCATGTTGCAGAACCAGCAGTTGGACGAGGCATCCCTCTATTTTTCCACCGCGGCGCAGAATTTTGCCTCCGATCAACTCGGCATCACGCTGACCCAGAGCGATCTTGCTTCCCTGCAGGACGGGTTTGACGAGATCGTCGCGCGCGGAACGGACGAAAACGGCGAGTTTTCCTTTATGAACGTCATTACGAGCATGGGACAGGAAGGCTCTTCGGGTGAAGAAGGCGACAGCGCCAATCCCTTCGAGGATTTTTATAATCAGATCGACGAAATGAACGATTCCGATCTTCAGGCGCTCAAAATGGGGCTGACGGCAGCGTCCGTCGCGGGCGTTCTGCTCAGCGCCTTCTGCTGGCTGATGCTTGCCCTGCTTTCCCTCGTGCACATTTTTGCAAAGAACAAAAAAGTCGGTATGTGGTATGTGAAACTGACGGGGCTGACCCCCTGCCTGCTGTTCGTGATCCTGCCCCTGGTTGCTCTGAAACTCATCCCGAAATTTGTAAGCGGCGCGGATGAGGCGATGGGAATGGTCTCCTCGCTCGGCGTCGGGTTCGGCGGACTGACGATCGTTTCCGCGGTTTGCCTGCTCCTGCTTTGGTGCGTATCCATCTTCTGGTGCCACCCCATCAAAAAGAGGATCAAACAGTGCAAACGCACGATGACCGAACGCGGCTACAAGGCATAAGGCGGATACGGATCTCGAAAAATCATAATTTTTGCGATATTCTAAAAAATAAAGATAAAAAAGCGGGCGCTTGAAGCGCCCGCTTTTTGCTGTTTTTTCCTTTTACGAATCATCCGCCGTTCATCCCGAAAATTCCGTCAGATCAGTTTTTCTCCCATATCCTGACCGCCGAGAATGTGGATATGCAGGTGAAAGACCGTCTGCCCTGCGTCTTTCCCCTGGTTGACGATCAGACGGTATCCGTTTTCCAACCCCAAAGATTTCGCGAGACCGGGAATTTTTACAAAGCATTTTTTCAGGATCTCCGCCTGTTCCGCATTCATCTCCGCGAGCGTGGCGAAATGGCTTTTGGGCACGCAGAGGCAATGCACCTTCGCCTGCGGATTGATATCCCTGAAAACGAGCATATCCTCGTCTTCGTAAACTTTTGCGGAAGGGATCTCCCCCGCGATGATCTTGCAGAAAATACAGTTTTCCATTTTGAACGCTCCTTATATTTTATTTTGCCTCGGCAGGGCGCGCCGAAAGCCCGTCTTTATACGGCTCTGCCGCAATGACGCGCGTCTTTTTTTCGATCTTGCCCGGAACATAAAGGCGGATATAATTTTCCGAATACCCTACCGTATACCCGTCCGCCTCTTCTTCCGGCACGAATTCGAGTTCTTTTCCCACAAACCCGCCCGCATATTCGGCGCGGAGCCTTTCGGAAAGGCGCAAAAGCCTGTGCAGGCGGTCGCTCTTGATTTCGGGGGGGAGATCGGGAAGTTTCGCCGCGACCGTGCCCGTCCGCCTGCTGTACGGGAAACAATGGACGGAGGCAAAGCGCATGCGCTCCGCAAAGGCGAGCGACTCTTCAAAATCCTCCTCCGTCTCCGTGGGGAATCCCGCGATGATATCCGTCGTGACCGCGGCCGACGGGAAAGCGCTCCGGATCATGCGCACCTTTTCCGCATACTCTTCGGGCGTGTAGCGCCTGTTCATCTTGCGGAGCACCGCCGCGCTCCCGCTCTGCAGAGAGAGGTGGAAATGGGGTGCAAAATCGCGCACGGAGGCCGCCGCGCGCAACAGCGGTCCGGTGATCGCGCTCACCTCCAAGGAACCGAGGCGGATGCGCTTGTCCGCATGCCGAACGGCCGTCAAAAGATCTGCAAGCCCCCTTCCTCCGTCGTTGTAGGAAGAGATATCGATGCCCGTGATCACCGCCTCTTCGGCGGGGCTTTCCAGAATTTCGCGCGCGGCGCTTTCCAGCCCGCGCGAACGGGACCGCCCGCGCAGATAGGGAATGATACAATAGGAACAAAAATTGTTGCACCCGTCCTGTATTTTTACGAACGCGCGGCTCTTGGTCGTTTTCGGGGGAAGCAGTTCGTCGTAAACCCCGTCCTCCTCGTCGATGCGGACGCCTTCTTCGGACAAAAGGCCGAGTATTTTCCCTTTCTGCCGCGCGCCCGTGATCAGAGTCACGTTTTCCTTTTTGCCGAAAGCGTCGGGATTCTTTTCCGCCGCGCACCCGCACACAATGATGCGCGCCGCGGGGTTGAGTTTGCGGATGCGCGCGATCGCCTGCCGCGACTTTTTCTCTGCCTCGCCCGTCACCGCGCAGGTATTGAGAATATACAGGTCCGCATATGCAAGACTGTCCGAAACCTCCCAGCCGAGGCGGTTCAGTCCCTCCATCAGCGAGCCGCTCTCGCAATCGTTCACCTTGCATCCGAGCGTAAATACGACGGCTTTCATCCCAGATCTCCCAACAAATACGTCACGATGCCCGTAAAGGCGATCGCGGCGGTCTCTGCACGCAAAATACGCCTGCCCAGCGACACGCCCGCAAAACCCAGAGCGCGGGCCTTCGCAAACTCCTCTTCGGTAAAGCCGCCCTCGCTGCCCACCACGAGCGCGGCCGAACCTTTCAGCGTCCTCAGATCAGCCTCGCTTTCGTTTGCAAATTCGCAGGCAAACAGTTTGTTTTCGTATCCGCCGCAACTATTCAGCGCGTCGGCGAGCGTTTCATGATAAGACACTTGGGGCACGCGCGAACGCAGGCACTGTTTTGCCGCCTCTTTGGCGACCTTTCTGAACCGCTCGATTTTGTTATCGTTTATGTATGCCGCGCTGTAACGGGAGGAAAAGATGCCGATCTCGCACACGCCGAGTTCCGTCGCCTTCTGCACGACAAGTTCCGTCTTGTCTCCCTTGAGCAGGCCGACGAGAAGTTTTACGGGAGTCTTGCTCTCTTTGTCGCCCGCGCGTTCGCCGAGCACGTTGCAGGCAAGAGCGCCTTTCATGCTGCGGCACACGATCGCGTCGTACTCCTTTCCGCTCCCGTCGAGCAGTACGATCTCGTCCCCCTCCCCGAGGCGCAGCACGTTTTTTGCATGGGAATACTCCTCGCCCGTGAGCAAGGTCTCCCTTTCTATTTTATCCACAAAAAATCTTTTCGGTGCAGACATGTCTCAACCGCCTTCGCGCGAAGATAGTTTTGCCCGACGCTTTTCAGCCGCCGAACACGAGCGCGAACCATTCTCCCCGCCTTTTCTGTTCGACGAGCGCGAGGCCTGCCTTTTCGTACGCGCAGATTACGTCCGTAAGTTTGCTCTCGATGATCCCGCTCAGGATCAGCGTGCCGCCCTCTTTCAGGAACCGGGGGATGCTCTCCGACAGGCGGCAGAGTATGTCCGCCGTGATATTGGCGGTGATCACGTCTCCCCTGACGTCCGACCCTTCCAGAAGGTCGGTAAGCACGACCTTTGTTCTGTCAGCCGTGCCGTTTTTTTCGCTGTTGTGCTCGGCGCTCCTGACCGCGACGTAATCGATATCCGTAAGATAGGCATAAGCCGCGCCCAATTTGACGGCCGCAATGCCCAGAATGCCGCTTCCGCAGCCGACGTCTACGACCGTATCCCCCGTTTTCAGATACTTTTGCAAAAGTTCGAGGCACATTGCCGTCGTTTCGTGCTCGCCCGTGCCGAACGCCATGTTCGAATCGAGCGTCACGACCGCTTCGCCCTCTGCGGGGGCATACCCGATCCATTCGGGACAGACGACCACCCTCTCTCCGATATGCAGGGGCCGGAAATGTTTTTTCCATACGTCGATCCAGTCGTCGCCGTCCACCTCGCGCCGCCCCGTTTCCAGCGAGCCGAAACGCAGAAAGCCCTCGCCCCGCTTTTTCGTCTCTTCAAGATCGGCAACGATCTTTCGGATACTTTCGTCGGCAATGTCGACGGGAAGATAGCATTTGACCAAAACGTCCCCGCCCGCCTCTTCGGCGAGCGAATCGTCCATGTAATCCCAATACGTCGATTTATCCCGCTGCAGGGCGATGACGTCGTTCACGTCGCAGACGGTAACGCCGTAATTGGTATAATTCCACAAAACGTCCGCGACGAGTTCGCTTCCCTCCGTGGTGGTATGCACGGTCAGTTCGATAAATTTCATGCGTAAAAACCTCCCTTTTGCCGTCAGGAGACGAATTTGACGGGGTTATGCCGATACAGCGTGCCGAGGAACGAGCCGGAAATATCCTCCACGATCCCCTGCACGAAGGAAGTATCGTCGAAAATGCGGAACACCGCCAGAACGAGAAGAGTCAGCAAAAAGACGGCCGCCACCATGAACAGCATGCCGAACACGCGGTTCAAAAGGCGCATGACCGAATTGTCTGCCGAAAAAATCGCCCCGATCAGGCGAACGACCGCGATGCGCAGGATCTGCACCGCCGCAAACAGGATGAGATAATAGACGGCGGTGGCAAGATGGATGGTTTCGAGAAAACTCCATTTTCCGCCGAGATATTCGTTCAGATCGGAAATCAGTTTCGAAACGGCAGGGATCCCCGCGATCATGCCGCCGAACGTTGCGCATACGAACACAGAGATGACAAAGCCGAAAATACCCTTCGTAAAAAAACGAAGCGCCCTCCCGAACCCGACCGCGAACCCGAGCGCCGCAAGCAGGATCCCTACAAGGAGGGTGATCGAATCAATCGTAGTCATATTGTCCTCTATTATGGCCGCCCGCGCCGGAAATCAAACGCGGACGAAAAATCAAAACCCGTACAGGTCCTTGCTGCCGAATTCGGGTTCGCAAGTGAGGTTGATGCCGAGTTTGCGGACAACGCTCATATCCGATTCGGGCAGAATGCAGGAGGCATGCGCCTCGCAGCCGCGCAGGCTCACCAGCATATCGAGCGCCTTCTCCGCGATCGGGTTTGTCGCGGCGCAGATGCTCAGGGCGGTCAGCACGTCTCCGAGACTGAGTTTCACCTTATCCTCGCCGAGCACCTCTTTTTTCAAACGGATGATGGGCGCAAGGATGATGGGAGAAAGCAGAAGCATTTCGTCGTCGATATTCGAAAGGGCCTTCACGGCGTTGAGCACCGCGGAAGAGCAGGCGCTCATCAGTTTGCTCGAACGCCCCGTGACCGTGCGGCCGTCGGAAAGTTCGACTGCGACGGCGGACGAGCCCGTCTTTTCCGCCTTTTCGAGCGCATGGCGCACCACGCTCCTCTCTTCCTGCGAGATCTTGTTCTGATTCATCAAAAGAAGAATGCGCTCGACGGTATCCTGGCCGCAGTTGCCCGTCTTGTAATCGCAGGCCGCCTTATAGTAACGGCGGATGATCTCCTGACGGGCGGCGGCGCGGCAGATCTCGTCGTCCACGATCGCGAAGCCCGCCATATTCACCCCCATGTCCGTCGGGGAATGGTATAAGCTGTCGTCGCCCGTGATCTTGGTCAAAATGGATTTTACGATGGGAAAACACTCGATATCCCTGTTATAATTCACCGTCGTCTGCCCGTATGTTTCGAGATGATACGGGTCGATCATGTTGATATCGCCGAGATCTGCCGTAGCGGCTTCGTACGCGACGTTCACCGGGTGCCGCAGGGGCAGGTTCCAGATCGGGAACGTTTCAAATTTTGCGTACCCCGCGCGCACTCCCCTCTTATATTCGTGATACAGTTGGGAAAGGCAGGTAGCCAGTTTGCCGCTGCCCGGGCCGGGCGCCGTAACGACGACGAGGGGCTTTTTCGTTTCGATATAGGGATTTGCGCCGTACCCTTCGTCGGACACGATGACGTCCACTTCGGTCGGATACCCCTTCGTCTTGCGATGGATATACGTTTTCAGGCCGTGACGTTCGAGTTTGTTCACAAATTTGTCCGCCGCAGGCTGGCCGAGGTACTGCGTGACGACGACGCTGTTCATATTCAGACCGAGACCGCGCAGTTTGTCGATGAGCCTGAGCACGTCCGTCCCGTAAGGGATGCCGAAATCCGCGCGGATCTTGTTGCGCTCCAGATCCGCCGCGCTGATCACGAATATGATCTCCGACTGGTCCTTTAACGTAAGGAGCATCTTGCATTTCGCGTCCGCCTCAAACCCTGGAAGAACGCGCGTGGCGTGCATATCGTCGAAAAGTTTTCCGCCGAATTCAAGATACAGTTTGTTGTCAAATTTTTTAATGCGCTCGAGAATTTTTTCTCCCTGCAATCGGATATACAGATCGTTATCGAATCCCTTTTTCATCTTACGTGACACCTCGCCCGTTTTCACTCTTATAATCTTTTCTATTGTATCACAGCCGCCGAAATTTTGCAATCGTAGAGAGGTAATTTCCGTCCGAAAAAACAAAGCCGTAAAAAAGAGCGCCGCGGAAAGCCCGTTCCGCGGCGCTCTTTTTTACGTTCCGCTTTCTCAAGCGGAAAGGATCTCTTTCATGGCGGCGACGGCCGAAGCGCGGTTGTCGCAGCCGAGTTTCATGTAAATGGCGCTGATATAATTGCGCGCCGTCCCCTCGGACAAATTGAGCGCGGAAGCGATCTGGCGGTTGTTGAACCCCTCGTAAAGCATGAGCGCGATCTCCACCTCGCGGTCGGACAGACCGTACGCGCGGCGCAGTTTGATCTCGCGGTCGGAAGTGACCATTTTTGCCGCGTCGCTGATCTTTTTGGCGATCTTTGCGGGCAGGATGGTATCGCCTGCGTACGCATTTTTGATCGCGTCGATCAGCGCGGGCGCGCCGATATCTTTGAGCAGATAGCCGCAGGCACCGTTGTTGAGCGCGCTGAGGATATAATCGCTGTCGTCAAACGTGGTCAGGATCAGCACTTTCACATCCGGATAGAGCGCTTTGATCTCGCCCGTCGTCACGACGCCGTTCATATTCGGCATGCGGATGTCCAAAAGCACGACGTCGGGGAGGACTTTTTTCATTTTTTCGAGCGCGTCCTGCCCGTCGCAGGCGGTCGCGACCACTTCGAGTTCGTCGGATGTGGAAAGGACGCTGCGGATGCCCTCGGAAAGGATCTCCTGATCGTCTACGATCATCACTTTAATTTTCATGTTTTTCCTCCTTCATGCTGCCCGGAAGGCTCATGCTGATCTCGAACCCTTCCCCCTCTTCCGAAGAAAAGCGTATCATGCCGCCCAACTGTTCCGCTTTCGCGCGCATGCCGGACAGCCCGAATCCTTCCTTGAAATTTTTCATGTCGATCCCCGTCCCGTTGTCGGAAAGAAGAAACTCCACGAAATTCCCCATATCTTTCAGTTCAAAGAAGAACGCCGTGCTTTTGCCGTGCCGTACCCCGTTGGAGATGCCCTCCCGAAGGGTATTGGCGATAAAGCGCTCCGCCTCCTCTTTCATAGAGATATCGTCGATCTTGCTGCGCACGGTAATGTTCGTGCCGTCGCCCGTCTCGCCGAGGATGCCTTCAAGGTATTCCTTGAACGTCACGTTTTCACGCCTGCCGGACAGAAGATGAACGGAAAGCCGCAGTTCGTCGAGGCAGTTCTTCGCCTGAATGTTCGCCGCCGTGACGCACCTTTTCGCCGTTTCCGGATCTTTGTCGATGGAAAGTTTCGCCGCCTCTGTCTGCATGATGACGGTCGTCAGGGAATGGCCGGCCGTATCGTGGATCTCTTTGGCGATACGGTTGCGCTCTTCGATGAGCGTCGCCTCTTCCAGTTTGTCGTGCGCGCGCAGAAGTTCGTTGCGGCTGTCTTCCAGTTCGCGGACCTTTTCCTCAATGATCTTGTTTTTGCGGTAAACGGTCATCGCGAAATTGAACATGACGAAATGCAGCAGCAAAATAATGAGGTCGGTAAAGTATTGCGCCGCGGTGCGGAACGCCGAATTGATAAAATTGTTGCGGATCGCAATGATGATGTACGCGACCGTGTATGCGCCTGCGATCACGCAGAACATGATCACGTTGTCGCGCAGAGAGGGACTGGAAAGATAGAACTCCGACAGCACCAGCGCGCACATGATATAGTTATAGGAGATCAAATTCCCGCTCTCGTTCTGCCAATTGGATACGAGGGTCAGAAGGAGCAGCAGAGCGCCGTCCAAAACGTACCAGGCGATCTTTCCGTTAAAAGTTTTCATGACGAAAACTTTCATCGCCATGGAGAACACGAGCAGAACGACGACGGGAACGGTAAACGCGATCACGCCGCTCTCCTTGCTCGCAAACGCGACGGGTATGCTCATGATCCCGAGGAGGATGAGCACGACGACGCCCAAAAACCACGGGATCCCCTTTTTGGACAGCAATCCCCTGATATTCATGATCTGAGGTTCTCCGCCGCCTGCCCGAGCCGTTCGAGACAGCGTTCGCGGCCTAAAAGTTCCGCCATTTCGCTCGCTCCGCCGGGCGTATTTTCCCTGCCCGTCAGCGCGATGCGCACGCACCAGAGGACCTGCCCGTTTTTCATCCCCTTCTCCGCCGCAAGAGCACACAGCGCCTGATAAACGGATGCGTTTTCGAAGGGTTCGAGGGAAACAAACAATTCGCGGACCGCAGGAAGAACGGCGCGCGCCGTGTCTGCATCCGATTTCATTTTTTTATTGAAATACAGCGACTCGTCGATCTTGCCGTATTCTTCAAGAAAATCGATCTTGGAAGGGATATCCTCAAAGACTTCGACGCGCGTCTTCAGCAGCGAGACGAGTTTGGAAGTATCGTATTTGCCGTACGCTTTGGAACGTCTGAGGAAAGGTTCTGCCAAAGACAGAAATTTTTCGTCCGTCATTTCTTTGACGTACTCGCCGGAAAGCCAGCGCAGTTTCGGTTCGTCGAACACGGCGGGAGACTTGTTTAAGCCGGAAAGGGAAAAACTTTCAATCAGTTCTTCCAGCGTCATCTTTTCCTGATTGGTCTTCGGGCTCCAGCCGAGCAGGGCGATATAATTGACGATCGCCTCTTTGACGTATCCCTTTGCGACGAGATCCTGATAACTTGCGTCCCCGTTGCGTTTGGAAAGTTTTTCGTGCGCGTTCTTCATGATGGGAGGAAGATGGATATACTGCGGGCGTTCCCAACCGAACGCATCGTACATCAGATTGTATTTCGGCGTGGAGGAAAGATATTCGCTGCCGCGGATGACGTGGGTGATGCCCATCAGATGATCGTCCACGACGTTGGCAAAATTGTATGTGGGCAGGCCGTCGCTTTTGAGCAGGATCCCGTCTTCGATGTCCTTGAAATCGACGCTCACCCTGCCGTAAACGAGGTCTTCATAACTGCCGCTCCCCTCCTCGGGAACATTTTGGCGGATGACGTAAGGCACGCCCGAAGCAAGTTTTTCCGCGACTTCTTCCTTCGAAAGGTGCAGGCAGTGTTTGTCGTATCGGCCGACGCCGTGCTCGTCTTTGAGAGATTCCAGCCGCTCGCGGTCGCAAAAGCAATAATACGCGCCGCCGAGTTCGACAAGTTTTTCCGCGTATTTTTTATAGATTCCGGCGCGCTCGCTCTGGATATAGGGCCCGTATTCGCCGCCCACGTCCGGCCCCTCGTCATAGACGATGCCTGCATCTTTGAGCGTATCGTAAATGATCTGCACCGAATCGCCGACGAAACGCTTGCTGTCCGTGTCTTCGAGGCGCAGGATAAAATCTCCGCCCTCCTTTTTCGCGTAGAGATAACCGTAGAGTGCCGTCCTGAGATTGCCGATATGCATGTAGCCCGTAGGGCTGGGCGCAAAGCGCGTTCTTACTCTTTTCATGTTTCACCTGTCCGTTTATTTTGTCTTTCCGCGGGAGAAGCATTCGGGCAGCCTCCCCGCGCAATAATAACTGAAGATCTCCTGTTCTGAGCCGTAAATGACGCTGTCCAACAGATTGACCGCATTGATGCGGCACACGCCCGCCGCCTCGCGCACGGCAGAATCGTCTGCGGAAGAGGGCGTCGCGTCGCCGCTGGGATGATTGTGCGCGAGAATGATCGCGTTCGGGCGCACCGTTCCGAGCAGACTGTTGAGGTCGCGGGCGTCAAAGGCGACCTGCGCGCGCGAAAAATCCGTAAACGTCTTTGCGCATAAAAGGCGGAAATGCGCGTCGATAAAATAAATTTCCGCGCGCTCTCTGTCCGCATCCCGGAATCTTGCGCGCACAAAATTCTGCACGTCCGCCAAACTTGACAGGCCCGTTTTTTCCTCCCGTGCCTTTCCGCATCTGGCCATGAACAGCCCGACCAGCCGGATAAAATCCGCCGTCTTCCTGCCGACTCCCGCGACCTTTTCGATCTCTTCCGGAGAGGCGGAAAATAGATTGCGAAGGGACCCGAACGCGGCGAGCAGTTCATGCGCCACAGGATTTGTGTTCTTTCTCGGAATCGCGTAAAAGAGCAGAACTTCCAAAAGTTCATGATCGCTCATGGAATCGCCGTAAGCGTACAGGCGCTCCCACATCCTTTCCCTGTGTCCTTCGTGCATATTTCACCCATTTTTTTCTGAAAATGATAGCAAAACTATTTTACCATATTTTCCGAAAAGTGTATACTATATTTGCAACGATTTCGGGCGCAAGCGGGCGGAAAAATCCCGCAAATTCTTCCGGATCGTCAAAAAAGGAGACTTTTATGCAAAAATATTTCGACGATACCGTACGCTCAATACGGGAAATCGTGCGCTTTGACAGTTCTCAGTCTGCCCCGCAGAAGGGAATGCCTTTCGGCAAAGGCGCGGCGGACTGTCTTGCCTATTTTCTTGATCTGGCCGATAAGATGGGGTTCGAGACGTACAATTACGACAATTACGCGGGCGAAGTCCTGTTTGGCGAGGGCGAAGATTTCGCCGTTCTTTGCCATTTAGACGTGGTGCCCGCGGGCAGCGGTTGGACGCATCCCCCGTTCGGCGGAGAAATCGCGGACGGAAAAATTTACGGACGGGGCACGACGGACGACAAGGGCCCGGCCGTGATCTGCCTCTACTGCCTCAAAGCACTGAAAGACGAGGGATTTTCCCCGAAAAAGAGGATCCGCCTGATCGTCGGCTGCAACGAAGAGAACGGCTGGGCGTGCATCGACCATTACAGAAAATGCGCGCGCCTGCCCGAGACCGGCTTTTCCCCCGATGCGGATTTCCCCGTGATTTATGCGGAGAAGGGAATTTTGCAAGTCCGCCTTTCTTTTCCCCTGCAACACCCGCCCTTTACGCGCCTGTACGGAGGCGAACGCGCGAATATGGTCTGCGAATTTGCGGCGGCGGAAGGCGTACCCGATGAGACCGGAAAAAATCCGGGAGAGGGGCTCTTTTTCGAAGGCGGCAAACTGACCGCAACGGGAAGATCCGCGCACGCGTCCACGCCGGACGAAGGGGACAACGCGCTGAAAAAACTGTTTGCCATGCTTTCCGAAAACAGCGACGAGATCAAAAACATCTACGAAATACTGTTCGAGGACAGATACGGGCTGAAAAAACTTTGCGACGAAACGGGCAGCCTTACCCTTTCCCCCGATATCGCGGAATATGAAAAGGGAACGCTGTCCGTCGTCTGCGACATCCGTTACCCTGCAACGTGCAAGAGAAGCGAAGTGCTCGGACTGATCGACAAGTTCGGAGTAAAATACGAACTTCTGCACTGCCAGGCGCCCCTGTACAGCGACCGGGAAGGTTTCCTCGTTTCCACGCTCAAAGAGGTGTGGAAGGAAGCGACGGGAAGAGAGGACGAGCCGATCGCCATCGGCGGGGGCACCTACGCGCGCGCGCTGAAAAACGGTGCCGCTTTCGGCCCGCAATTCCCCGGCGAAGAGAGCACCATCCACTGCAAGGACGAATATATCTCTCTGAAAAACGTAGAAAAACTTTCGGAAATTTACCGTTTGGCCATCCGAAAACTGACCGAATGACCCCGTCGGAAAAAAGGGAGCGGACGACAGTCCGCTCCCTTTTGATTTTACAGATCGGGATGATTTTATCAGCCGGCGGCAGGTTCGGCTTCCGCCGCATCGCACTCGGGAAGGACGGGTTCGCTTTCCGTCAGATACACCATGGGCTTTTGATAGACGCGTTCGTATTCCCCCTTCATCGCTTCGTAGACGCGCTCGCCCAACTTTTCCGCGCGGACGCGGATAGGCCCCTCGCCCTGCGGCATCACCGCAGGAAGGATATGCAGGACGACTTTTTTCTGCATCTTCAGTTTTTTGCGGATCCGCGTCTCGCGGAATTCGATGAATACGGGGATCACGGGCACGCCCGCCTTTGCCGCAAAGCGGAAAGCGCCCAATTTGAACGGCCGCACTTTTTCGTAACGGAACCAGAGCGCGTGCTCGGGGTAAAAATTGACGATTTTGCCCTTTGCAAGCAGCGTTTCCACCGCGTTGGTCAGGTTTTGCAGATCTTTCACCGTCTGCCCGACGGGCAAAAATCCGCCGGATTTGAAAATCCTGCCCGCCCAGCCTTTTTTAAGCAGATAATAGGAACCCGTGTGAAAGGTGCGGAACCCTCCCAAAGCGAGTTTGACGAGGAGCGTATCCATTTCGTGCACGTGATTGCATACGGAAATGGCGCCGCCCTTGACCGCGCGCAAGTTCTTTTTTCCTTCCACTTTGAGCCCGTAAGCGAAGCGGCAATAGATCCCGCCGAAAAACCGCACCGCGGGGATCAGAAAAAACCGCCGCAGCCTTTCGCCGAATTTTTTCGGCAGATAGTTATAATTTCCTTCAATGTCCACAGCATTGTCGTAGCGGTGTTCGTTCAGATCGCGGTCGAAAAGCCCCTTCTTTTCGTATTCGATCGCCTTATCCTTGTACTTTTTGGTCATGATTTCCCTCTCATACCGGCAGTCATGCCCGAATGTAAATTGTAATGGTTTTCTATTACATATTATATCGTTCCGCGAAAGAAAAATCAACCTTATTTTCAAATAAAGTTAAACCGTTTGCAAAATTTCAGTGAAAATCTTCCATTTCGTCCAAAGAGAGGAAAAATGCGGGGATAAATTTTTCCATAAAGTATTCCACACAGGGCATGTTTTTTTCGTGCAGTTCCCTTTCGATCCCCTCTTGCGCGCGGCGGAACTCGGAATTCCCGCTCTTCGTCTCTTCGAGGCATTTGACGTAAGCGGCAAGTTTATCCGCCGCCTTGACGAGTTTATATTCGTAACTTTCCGTATCCGCGAGGACAAAGGGAGAGAGGCTGTCCGAAAGTTCGGGCGGCAGCATGGAGAGAAGTTCCTCCCCCGCGCGCTCTTCGAGGCGCTTGTAGGCGCCCGTGATCTCGCGGTTGAAATATTTGATGGGCGTCGGAAGATCGCCCGTCATCACTTCGGAACATTCGTGATAGAGCGCAAAGAGCACCGTTTTGGAAATATCGGGCGCATTGCCGCACATCTTCGTATCGATCAGTGCGAGCGCGTGCGCGATGACGGCCACCTGCTGCGAGTGCTCCATCACGTTCTCTTCGCGCGATGAGCGCATGAGCGACCAGCGTTTGATATACTTCATTCTGTCCAGAAAAGCGTAAAAATTATACATAAACGATTTCTCCCGATTTTGCCTATATTGTATCATATTTTCCGCCGGATTTCAATTGACTTTTGCGCGCGTTTGTATTATAATTTTCCGCGGAATCGGGAAAAGCCGCCCGCAGGCGGCCGGAAAAGATTCCGCATCACCAAAGATCGCGCCGTACCCGCACAGGGATTGCGTGAAATAAAATTAAATATCCGCCGGGGGTGCCGTAAAAAGCTGAGATTATACCCTTTGAACCGGACAAGATAATACTTGAACGGGAGATTGCAAAGACGATATATCGGCGCGCCCTTTTCGGGGCGCGTTTATTTTTCATCACGTCGGCGGAAACCTGAAAGGAGGTTTTATGTTTCTCAACAACCTGCTCGAAGTAAGCGGGCACACGACGGACATCATCACCTACATCACGATCGGTGTCCTCGCCCTTCTTGCCGTCATCGTGGCGGCGGTCTGCATCGGCAACCGCAAAAAGAAGTTCGACACCAAATCTCTCGCCTTTGCGGCGATCTGCCTGGCAACGTCGTTCGTTCTTTCCTTTATCAAGATCACGCCCGTGCCCAGCGGCGGATCCATCACCCTGGCAAGTTGGGTTCCCGTACTCATCTACGCTTATGCTTACGGAGCGCCGAAAGGGTTTTTGGTCGGCATCATCTTCGGCCTGCTGAACTTCATTTCCGGCCCCTATATCCTGACGCCGTTCACGTTTATCCTCGACTACATCCTCGCTTTTGCGATGGTGGGACTGATGGGGCTTGCCCGTAAATTCAACCGTTCGCTTCTAACGAACGTCGTTCTCGGCACCGTGATCGCCGTCGTGGCAAGATTCGTCATGCATCTTATTTCCGGAATGATCTATTTTGCGGAAGACGCCATCTGGGTCGATCTCCCCACCCCCAACGCTTTCGTGTATTCGCTCATCTATCAACTCGTCTATATCCCGGGAGACGCCGTCATCTGCCTGGCCGTCCTGATCATTCTGGCGAAATCCAACGTGTTGCAGACGCTGCTGCACATCATGCGCCCGAACGAATTCTCCGCGGCCGTTAACGCAAAAACGGACAATCGGGACGCCGCGATTTCCGCACAGGCGCCCGCCGACAAAGAGGGAACGAAAAACAGCGACCTTTCCGAGGAAACGGCCGTTTCCGCAACCGCGGACAAAAAAGGAAAAGACTAATCTTTCCGCCTTACAAAAAGAGGGGCGCGGGATATTCCCGCGCCCCTCTTTTTGTATGCTTTCGGCTCAAGCCTGAAAAACTCCGGCGTTTATCTGTTGAAATTCGTGCGCGCCGCGTATTCGTTAACGGGCAATCCGATCCCCTTTTCTTTGCCCGCCTGTATGCAGGAGACGAGCCAGACCATATTCCTCGCGAGATTGCGCACCGTCTGCAAGCCCTCCGCGTCGCTCTCCTCTTCCGACGGGCGGAATACCTGGTTCCAATAGGTCGACGAAACGACCGGCATTTCCGAAATGGTAAAATACTTGTTGAGAACGTCTACCGAAGCGCACGATCCCGCGCGGCGGAGGGACGCGATCGCCGCAGCCGGTTTATGGGCGAAAGCGCTCTTGCCCGCATAAAACGCGCGGTCGAGCACGGAGAGGACCAACCCCGTGGGATGCGCGTAATAGACGGGCGTACCGAACACAAACCCGTCCGCCGTTTTCGCCTTTTCGATCAGTTCGTTGACCTTGTCGCCGTCGAAAACGCATTTTTTCAGTTCCGCGCACCTGCCGCAGGCGACGCAGTCGCGCACGGGCGAAGGCCCCAGATCAAAAATTTCCCACTCCGCCCCGCAGGCCGAAAAAACTTCGCCCATGTGCGCGAGGGCGGCATAGGTATTGCCCCTGCGGGGGCTGCCGTTGACCATCAGAATTTTCATAATAACCTCCCTGAATGTCAGACGAGAGAAAAGACCTCGCCGATCTTTCCGTAGATAAAGCGCACGCCGCGCATATCCTTTGCGGGCGCGCCCTTGTTGATCACCACGATGTTTTCGCCGCGGAAAAAGTCGATCAGACCCGCCGCGGGATATACGTTGAGAGACGTTCCGCCCACGATGAGCACGTCTGCGCGGCGGATGTATTCCACCGCCTTATCCATGACCTGTTCGTCGAGCGGCTCGCCGTACAGAACGACGTCCGGTTTGACGATACCGCCGCAGGGACAGCGGGGGACTCCCTCTCCCTTCCGGATGCGCTGTACGGGAAAGGGCATGCCGCACTGCATACAGCGGTTGCGCCAGATGCTTCCGTGCAGTTCGAGCACGTTTTTGCTCCCCGCTTTCTGATGCAGGCCGTCAATGTTCTGCGTGACGACGGCGGCAAGGTGCCCCTCTTTTTCCCACTCCGCAAGGCGGAGATGCGCGGCGTTGGGCTGCGCGTCGAGGCAGAGCATCTTATCCCTGTAAAAATCATAAAACTCCGCCGTGTGCCCGACAAAAAAATCGTGCGAAAGGATCTGTTCGGGCGGATACTTGTACTTTTGGCGGTACAGCCCGTCCTGCGAACGGAAATCGGGTATGCCGCTCTCCGTGCTGACGCCCGCGCCGCCGAAAAACACTGCGCGAGACGCTTTGCCGATCAGCATTCTTAAATTGACGATCTCAGATTCGGATACCATAGCGAGCCTCCTCCGTATTCAAATTTATTATACCACAATTTTCTGCCGCACGCAAGTTTCCGCGCAAAATCAAAGCGCACGAACGTTTAGCAAAGGCGCGTTTCTGCCCACGCACAGCGAGCAAAGGCGCGGGATCCCGCGCCTTTATTTGCATCGTCTGCCGTTATCGGCCTTCCTTTTTATGACCTGCATCAGGGCGGCCGTGTTCGTGCCCGCACTGACCGCAGCGGCATTCAACGCCTTTTGCCCTCTGCTCGGGGAACCTGAAGCGGGTACGGAACGAGTTGAGCACCGCAAGCATCATCACGCCCACGTCCGCGAACACGGCGAGCCAAAGAGGAACGAGATTCATCAGCCCCAGTACCATGACCGCCACTTTGACCGCAATGGCAAATACGATGTTCTGAATGACGATCTTGCGCGTGCGTTTGGCGATCCTGACGGCGAGCGGCAGCAAGGAGAGGTCGTCCCGCATCAGAACCGCATCCGACGCCTCGATCGCGGCGTCGCTGCCGACGCCGCCCATGGAAACGCCTATATCCGCCTCCATGAGAACGGGCGCGTCGTTGATCCCGTCGCCCGCATAGAGTAGCGTCCCCTCCCGGCGCAGACGCGCGGCGATCTCCAGTTTCTGATCGGGAAGAAGTTCCGCATAAACTTCGCCGATGCCCACGCTTGCCGCAACATGCTCGGCGCGGGCACGGCTGTCGCCCGTAAGCATCGCCGTGCGGCGGATCCCCAGCGCTTTCAGTTTTTCCAAGGAATCCTTCGCGTTTTCCTTGATCTCGTCCCCTATCTCCGCACAGCCGAGATATTTTCCGCCGAGCGCGACATAGACCAGCGTGCCCGCCGACGGCGTTTCCCCGACAGAGACGGAATATTTTTGCATGAGTTTCGCGTTGCCCGCAAGGGCCTGCTCTCCGCCGATCCTGCCCGCAAGGCCGAGCCCGGGCATTTCCTGCACCTCTTCCGCGATAAGTTCCGTCGGCACGGCGTCGAAAGCGCGCGCGAGCGGATGCGCGGAATTTTTTTCCAAAGCGGCGGCGACCTGCAGGGCGAGTTCTTTCTCCTCTCCCGTTACGCCGGACAGTATGAAATTGCCGCGGGTGAGCGTGCCCGTCTTGTCAAACGCGGCGATCGACGTCTTCGCGAGAGAATCGAGGCCGGTGGAGCCCTTCAGCAAAATGCCGTACTTTGCCGCAAACCCGATGCCGCTGAAATAGGAGAGCGGTACGGAAATGACGAGCGCGCATGGACAGGAAATGACCAAAAAGGACAACGCGCGATACACCCAGTCGGAAAGCGCGGCGACATAGGATCCGCCTACGAACAGCGGCACGACGAACGCCACGACCAGCGCCGCGATACAGACGGTCGGCGTATAGATTCGTGCGAATTTTGTGATGAATTTTTCCGATTTGGCTTTGCCCGCAGCGGAATTTTCCACAAGATCAAGAATTTTTGCAACGGTGCTCTCGGAATATTCTTTCTGCGCGCGCACTTCGACGACGCCGCTGACGTTGATGCTGCCGCCGAGGACTTCGTCCCCTTCTGCAACGTCGCGGTAGGCCGACTCGCCGCTCAGCGACTTCGTATCGAGAGAGGTCTTTCCTTTGACGATCACCCCGTCTACGGCGATCTTTTCCCCCGCTTTGACGAGCATCAGATCTCCCGCTTTGATCTCTTCGGGCGCGACGACGACTTTTTCTCCGTTTCGGATCAGCGTCGCGCTCTCGCTCTTTAAATCCATCAGGCCCGCGATCGATTTGCGCGAAGAACCCACCGCGATCCCCTGCAGCAGTTCGCCGAGACTGTACAGGAGCATGACGAGCACCGCCTCGGAAAACTGCATGAGGCACGCCGCACCGACCGATGCGATCGTCATGAGGAAATTTTCGTCGAAAATGCGGCCGTGCGCGACGTTTTTGACCGTTTCCCAAAGCACTTTCCAGCCGACGCAAAGGTAAGCGAGGGCATAGAGAACGTAGGACGCCACGCGCGGCGCGAGCGGCGCTTCGGGCAGGAAAAACGCGATCGCCAACAGCACCGCCGCAAGCGCGATGCAGACGATATCGGGCAGAAATTTTTTCAGATCTCTTTCGGCACGCGGATTTCCGTCCGCGACCTTTACGTTTTCGAATCGGTTCGCCGCCGCGATCGCATTCCCGAGCGCCCCTTCCGTTTCATAGGAAAGGGTCATGCTTTGTTTCATAAAATCGACGGAAACGGAACCGATCCCGTCTATTTTTCCGATCTCCTTTTCCAGCGCGAGCGCGCAGGCGGCGCAGTCTAAATTTTCCAAACGAAGTTTTTTTGTATGCATAACGATTCCTTTTCCGCCTCAGGCATCAGCAATGCAGGTGGATCTTGCTCATTTCTATGATCTTCGCGACGTGCTCGTCGGCAACGGAATAGAGTATATTTTTACCGTCGCGCCGCGACTTTACGATTTTGTTGTCTTTCAGAACGCGCAGTTGATGAGAGACGGCGCTCTGTTTTCCGCCCGTCGCCTCCGCTATGTGATACACGCACATTTCGCCCTCCATCAATGCGAGCAGAATGCGCATACGCGAGGGTTCGCCGATCACGCGGAAGGACGCGCACATCTCCTCTACGCTTTCGGGCCCGGGCATATTGTTTTTTGCCCGCGCCACCGACGCTTCGTGTTCCCTGCCCAAAAGATCGCTGTCCTTACAGCAGGCCTGTTTTTCGATCTCCGTTTCCTTTTCTGTCATGACTTTCCTCCTCTCTGATCTCTTTCCGCATGCGGGATACGCCGCCGCGGCCGCATATGCAGTCCGAAAAATAAGATTCACTTTGGTTTACATATGAATAACTATTCATATAATAATATATTCGTCTGCCTGTGTCAAGCGTTACGGAATAAAAAAACCGCGCCGGATATGGCGCGGTTTTTTCAGACAAATATCGAATTCTATGCAGAAGGCGGCACCCTGCCGATGCTTTCCGATCGGCGCCCGATCCGAACCGGACCGAAAAACCGGTCCTTCTGCAATCCTTGCATTCAAAACGCATTTATTCCCCGTGCGGCGCGGCGGCAGACGGAAATTCCGCACGGAAGGACGAACAGAACTTTTTTCCGTTCAGATAAGAGAGCGCGCCCGCAAAGGAAAAGGAGAGGCTTTTTGCAACGAGCACCTGCCGCTTGACGCCGTATTTGCGGTTGACAGCCTCGTCGCCGTACTTTTCGTCCCCCAAAAGGGGATGGCCGGCGAACGCCATGTGCGCGCGGATCTGATGCGTCTTTCCGCTGTGCAGGCGCACGTCTATGCGGCACAGATCCCCTCTCGTTTCGCGCACTTTATACTCCGTGACGATCTTTTCCGCCCCCTCCCGCGGTGCGGAATAGACTTTGACGCGCGACTCTTTCGCATTTTTGACCAGATATGCCGTCAGAACCGCTTCCCGTTCGGCAAAGGGGTGGAGGCAGACCGCCTCGTAAATTTTCTCTGCGCGGCGGAGGCGAAAGGCGGACAGCAATTCCTCTTCCGCGCCGCCGCTGAGCGCAAACGCGATGAGCCCTGCGGTGTTTCTGTCAAGGCGGTGCACCGGCCTCGCGCCGAACTCTTCCGCGAGCGCAGCGTGGAGCCCCTCCGTATTGACGCCCGCAAATTTGTCCGCTATGAGGATATTCCCGTCGCGGTATACGATGCGGTAAAAGGGACGGGCTTCCTCTTTCAGAGAAGTGTAATAGGCGACCTCGTCGCCCGGACGGAGGGGCACATCCTTACCCGTCTTTTCTCCGTTGATGCGGATATCGCGGTCGCGGAGAAGGCGGCGGAAGGCGAACGAACCCTGCGGATAGACGCAGTCGGTGAAATTTTTGAGAGACGTTGTTTCGCTTACGGTGAACTTTTTCAACTTTTTTACCCTTTTTTCCGCCCCGCATAAGGGGCGCAAGACAGACGGCGAGCGCCGCGGCGGTGAGAAGCATTGCGAGCGGCGCGCCGAAATATAAAAGCGCATAGACCAGATACGAGAGCGCGAACGCGACGGCCGTCTGCACGGCGGCGTACAGGAACGCCCGTTTTGCGCCCGCCTCTTTTGCCGCAGCCGCGATGGCGGACACACAGGGAGAACAGGTCATGATAAACACCAAAAACGCGATCGCGGAGGGAGCGCTCATGGCCGCGGCGAGGTTTTCCCCGTAAAACATGGCGAGCATGCCCGCCACGCTCTCTTTTGCGACCAGCCCCGACACGGCGGACAGCGCGACGCGCCAGTCCGTGATGCCCATGGGGTAAAACAGATATTTCAGCCCCCTGCACAGCACCGCGAGCATGCTGCTCTCCGACGACGCGCCCACGTAGGCGAGATGAAAATCGAACGAGAGCAAAAACCACATCGCCACGAGAAACGCCGCGACGACCGTTACGATCTTCATTATAAACTGTTTGAGGGAAAATAGCAACGATTTTGCCACCAGCCGCCAGGAAGGAAACTGCAGGTGCGCGATCTCCATGACGAAATCTCCCCCGCCGCGGCAGAGGCTGCGCGCGACGAGCGCCGCCGCGAACGCGAACAGAAATCCGGAAAAATAGATGGCTGCAAGAGCGAAAAAGGAATGGGTGAAAAAGGAAGAGACCACCGCGAGATATACGGGCATTTTTGCGCTGCACGAAATATACGGCAGCACGAGAATGGCGCGCCGCTGTATCTGTTCGTTTTCCAGTCCGCGCGTCGTGAGAATGGCGGCGGCGGAACAGCCGAACCCCATCGTGATGGAAAAGACTGCCCTGCCCGTCAGCCCCACTCTGCCGAAAATGCCGTCCGTCATAAAGGCGAGCGCGGACATAAAGCCGCTCTCTTCCATGACGAACAGGCAAAAATACAAGATCGCGATCTGCGGCAGAAAGGAAAACAGCATCCCCAGCCCCGAAAACAAAGAGGAGACGAAATCCGCCGCGGCCGCCGCGCCGCCTGCGCCGAGCACGAGCGAAGAGAGCGTTCCGCCCAACTTTTCTGCGATCAGATCTTCGATGAGATCTTTGAGCAGAACGCCGGGCATCCCGCGCGCAAACGCAAGAAAAAAGACTGCCAGCATGCTCAGAAAATACAGGGGCACGCCGATAAAGGGATTGTAAATAAGTTTTTCCGCGCGCGTTTCCTCCGTATTGCCGCCCGACCAGATCCCCGCGAGGGAAAAATTTCCGCCTTCCCCTCCCGCACCTTGCGCGAGAGCGGAAGGGACTGTCCCTTTTCCCTGCGGCAGGCCCAGCGGCGCGGAAGAAAACAAATATGCGGCAAGAAATTTTTTCAGCGCCTGCGTATCTCTGCGGCTGTGCGCGTTGATGCGCAGAACGGGCGTTTGCAGGCGCAGCGAAAGCGCGCGCTCATCCAAAAATCCTCCTCTTTTTTTGAGGAGGTCGCACATCGTTACGACGAGTACGGTCTTTTTTCCGCTTTTTTGCACGTCCGCAAGCAGCGGGAGCGTCCGCGGCAGCGTGAGCGCGTCTGCAACGACGAGCGCCGCGTCGAACGCGCCGCCCGCGATTTCGGCGCGGGAAATTTTTTCTTCCATGTTCGGCGTTCGCAGAGAATAAATGCCGGGCAGATCTGCCACGATCGCCCTTTTTTTGCCGAATTTTGCTTCCCGCTCGGTCATGCCGACGGTAACGCCGTGCCAGTTGCCCGTTTTGGCATGTCCGCCCGTAAGCGCGTTGAACAGGGTGGATTTTCCGCAATTGGGGTTGCCGATAAGCAGGACGCGCACGATCAGTTTCCCCCTTCTTCCCGCTCGACGTCGATCTTATCCGCAAGATTTTTCCGAAGGGCCAGGCGCACGCCGCCCGCTTCGAGCATGTATCCCCCGCCGAAGGGCGCGCGGCGCAATAGCCTGACGCGGCTCTCTCTGCGCACGTTCAACGCCGCCAAGCGCTCGGCGAGAGGTTCGGGAAGACAGGTTTTTTGTACTACGGCGGACTCGCCCGCCTTTAATTCGCTCAGTTTCATCAATAAAATATATGAAACGGCGGCGGCCGTTATGCCAATCCGCCGCCGCGAAAAACCTGCAAACAAAAAAATACCCGCAGGCAAAACGCCTGCGGACGTTATACCGCGGTCTTATCCGGCCTTTCAGATAAACTCGCAAAGGAGCATCAGGATGGGGATGGTGACGATACACAAAAGCGTATTCATCAGCGTGGCGCGCGCGGCCGTCGCGCCGTCTTTATCGTACATTTCCGCAAAACTCAACACAACGGAAGCGGTGGGCATGGCACTGATGACGAACAGAGCGATCATCACGTATCTGTCGAGCGGCAGAACGAGATCGACGAGCATCATCATGCCGAGCGCAATGAGCGGAGATATGACGAGTTTCATTGCGGCAACGCCGTAAATTTTCAGATCGGTAAACAGCGAAGAAAGTTTTACGTCTGCAAGGCGGATGCCGAGAATGACCATGGACAGGGGCAGCGTCATATCGCCGAGGTAGCCGATGGGCGTAAGCACCTGCTGCGGCACGTTCACTTTCAGAAAAAAGAAGGGCAGCGCCACAAGCGAGGCGAGCGTGGGCGGATTGAGGATGATCTTGAGCGGGTTGACCGTTTTTTTATCGCCCGTGACGATATACACGCCCAGCGTCCAGGACATGGCAACGAATACGATATTGTAAACGACGGTATACAGGACGAGATCTTCTCTGCCGGGGAAGAGCATCTGCATGACGGGGATCCCCATGAACCCCACGTTGCCGAGATAGGAACAGGCGATGCAAACGCGGCGGGAAGAATCTTCCTTCACCCTTGCAAAGACGGGCTTTGCGGCGAAAAACACGATCAGTTGCAAAAGGATCGCGAACACGAACACCGCCGCGAAATCGGGAAGTTGCGAAGCGGAAAATTCCCCTTCCAGAATCGAGGACATCATCAAAAAGGGCTGCGCCACGTAAAGGAGAAGCACTGCGAGCGTACTTGTAGCCTTTTCGGGCAAAAGCCGCGCTTTTTTCAGGCAAAAACCCGGCACCGCCAAAACGACGATGATGATCACGTTGATAAAAGTAGATAAAAAGTTCAAAAGAAGCCCTCCTCTGCCGCAAGGGCAGCGCAACAGCAACGCAAAAGAGATCGCGCAGGCGACGCCGGTTTATTTCCTTTTCCGATTGCCCGCGGAAGTGATATCGTAACTGAGGCGCACGAGTTTTTCGATCTCTTCATCGGGAACGCTGCCGTCCAGCCGAACGGTGATCCAGTGCTTTTTGTTCATGTGATAGCCGGGCAAAATGCCCGCATACGTATTGCAGAGCATGGGCAAAAGATCGGGAGGGCACTTGGCGTCGAGAACGGTCTCGCTCCCCTTTCCCTCCTTGCCGATGCGCGCCTTCGGCGCCGCCAACAAAACGGCAAACCATTTTTGATTGTCCGCATGCCTTAAAACGGCTATGTCTCGCTCTTCCCGAAAGGGATAATCGCATACAGCCCCCGGCAACGCCGCGGCAAATTGAATGATATCCTCTTTTTTCATATCGTTTACTCCGCACTGTATTATACACTTTTTGTTCTTACAAGACAACAAAATTCAGAGAAAAATTTATTCTTAAATTCTTTTCGCAAAAGGCTTGCTTTTATGTATAAATTGTGATAGAATTATGTTAATAAATCTTAGGAGGGTTTTATGGCAAAAAGTGGTGTAAAAAAGTGGATCCCCGGCGGCATCGCGCTCGTTCTGGGATTGGTGGCGTTCCTTCTGATGTTTGCTGATGCAGTCAACGCAGAAATAGGAGGCTTTTCGGAAGGTGTAGGCAAAGGTTCCGAATTTGCATTCGGTTCTTTGGAAGGTCTGAAATTTAATATCATGATCTTTTTGGGCTTTGCGCTGCCCTTGATCGGCGGCATCCTCGCCTTTATCACCGGAAACGGCTTCTTGATGAAGATCATCACGACCGCCTGCTTCGTGGTCGGCGCGGTGTTCCTCTTCTGCACAGTCGCTTTTGTTCCCGTCGGACAGAGCGAAATATTCAAAGCATCGTGGGAGGAAGGCGTTGATTTAGGCGTTTATAAACTTGCAGCCGGCCCCATCGTTGCGGGCATCCTTTCCATTCTCGGCGCAATCGTATGCTTCTTCAAAGGCACGATCGCTAAGAAAATCGGCGACTGATTGATTGAAAAAACTGAAAAAGCGGAGAGCGTATGCTTTCCGCTTTTTTGATTGTCTGCGATTATCCGCTATGACTCGATCACGCCGCCGCCGATACAAAAATTTCCCCGATAAAAGACGGCGTACTGCCCCGGCGTAACGGCGCGCTGGGGCGCGTCGAAGAGCACTTCCGCGCTGTTTTCGCCCGTGCGGACCACCTTTACCCCCTGTTCGCTCTGCCGATAGCGGAACTTTGCGGTACAGCAAAAGCATTCCTCCTGCGGCGCTTCGGGGATCCAGTTGATGCCCGACACGCGGCAGGATGAGGAATACAGCGCGTCCTCGCTGCCGTGCGAAACGCGCAGGATATTGTTTTTCAAATCCTTTTCGACGACGAACCAACGGCCTTCCTCCCCTTTTCTGCCGCCGAGATTCAGCCCCTTGCGCTGACCGAGCGTATAATACATCAGCCCCATATGCTCGCCCACGACTTCGCCCGACTCGTTGACGATCTTACCCGGCTTTGCGGGCAGGTAATTTTTCAGAAAATTGCGGAAATTCCGCTCTCCGATAAAGCAGATGCCCGTGCTGTCCTTTTTTCGGGCGGTGGAAAGCCCGCAGCGTTCGGCAATTTCGCGCACCTCGCTTTTTTTCAGTTTGCCCAAAGGGAAAAGCACGTTTTCAAACTGCGGCTGCGTGACCTGATTGAGAAAATACGTCTGATCTTTCCCCTCGTCGGCGGCTTTGCGCAAAAAATGCCTGCCACCCTCGTGCAGGATATCGCAATAATGCCCCGTGGCGATATAATCGGCGCCGAGCGCGATCGCGTGTTCGCGGAATGGGCCGAATTTGATCTCCCGGTTGCATAATACGTCGGGATTGGGCGTCCTGCCCCTGCCGTACTCTTCGAGGAAATGCGAAAACACGCGTTCGCGGTATTCCTTCGCAAAATTGACGGTATAATAGGGAATGCCGATCTTATTGGAGACGCGGCGCACGTCTTCGTAGTCCTCTTCGGCGGTGCAGCAGCCGTTTTCGTCCTCTTCTTCCCAGTTGACCATGAACAGCCCGATCACGTCATACCCCTGCTCTTTGAGCAAAAGGGCCGCCACGGAACTGTCCACGCCGCCGCTCATCCCCACGACGGCCGTCCCTTTCCCAGCCATGGTTTGCCTCCGTTTTTTCTTATAAGAATGATTATAATGCGCAAAAAACATTCTGTCAAACGAAAAAGGGCGGAATCCTCCGCCCTTTTTGCCGATAAAACTTATTTGCACAGTTTATGGATAAACGTAAGCGCACAGTCGACGCATCCGTCGACGCCGATCGTGCCGCTGTCTATGCAAAGGTCGTGATTTTCCGCCATGCCCCACTTCTGATCGGTGTAATATTCATAATATTTTTTCCGTTTTTTGTCCGTCGCTTTCACGTGCTCTTCCATCTTTTCCGCGGGGATGTCGAGGTCCATGGCAAGTTTCCTTTGCACGCGCACCGCAAGCGGCGCGTGAATGTAAATTTTTATGCTGTTTTCCACGATCACATCCGAACATCTGCCGATAATCACGCACGGCCCTTTATCCGCAAGTTGTTTGATCAGGTTCGACTGCGCGATATAGATCTGATCGGTCATGGGCATCTGATAGTACGAATAGAGGGTGCGCGAAAACAGGCCGGGCGCGCTCTCTTCGTAATGGCGCATGAAATCTTCGGACAGGTTGCTGCTTTCCGCCGCCATGGAAATGAGATCCTTGTCGTAGAAGGGAATTTTCAGTTCGCGCGCAAGTTTGATGCCGAACTCGCGCCCGCCGCTTCCGAACTGACGGCTGACGGTGATCACTTTGTTCATATATTTCACCTCGCAATCCGCTCCGCGCGGCAAACGCCCGCGGCCGCGGTTTTTTCAATTATTATTTTAAGCCCAAAACGCGATTTTGTCAAGCCCCGCCGCAAAATTGGCACGGAAAAAGGTCTTTCGCAAAAGGTCGCAAAAAAACAAAACGCACCTTTACAAAAAAGAACCGCTCGGTACAGGCGGCTCTTTTTTTGCGGCATCACTCGCTCTGCGCGCGGTGTTCGTACTGTCCCGCGCCCGTATAGAGGGAAAATTCTCTGTCGAGATCGAAATCTTCCGCGCTGTCGAACGCGGCGAGTTTGGAAATGGAAACTTCGTAAGCGGTCATGGTCTTGACTTCGTATTCGGAAAGTTTTTTCTGATACTCGCGGCTCTGGATCCTGCCCGAAAGCGCGATCTTATCCCCTACCTGCAGATTTTTGACGAACCGCGCGTTCCGCCCCCATGCGATGCAGGGAATATAGTCGGATTTGTTGTACGCCCTGTTTACCGCGACGAGCAAATCCGCGATTTCCCGATTGAACGGGGTGGTGCGGTATACGGGCGGTTTGCAGATATAGCCGCTCAGAACGATGCTGTTCGGATTTTTTGCGGGCGGCGCTTCGACCAGTTCGCGCACGAAAACGGTCAGCATAAGGCGCGATTTTCCGTTTTCGATCTTATTGTAAGACCGGAACTGACCGAGCGCGCAGAGCGTGGAACCGATCTGCAGATTTCCTCCCTCGATCAGCCGTTCGGATACGGTCACAGGCAGAATGTCCGCCTGCCCCGAAAGGCGCATTACCCTCACGCTCAGGTCGTAAAACCCTTCGCCGTACACTTCGTGAGAGAAACTCGCTTCGCTCACGATCTCGCCCATGATGAACACTTTGTTGTTCTTCTCGGTGCTGTTCATAAAAAATCCTCCATAATGTATTTCTTTTCATTTTTCGCGATCAGGATGCGGCATGCTGGCGGCCGTTCGCATCGATCGTGTAATTTTCACGATAGATGAGTTCTCCGATCGGCACAAAGGTATAGCCGCTGTTTTTCAGTGTATCGAGGACGATGGGAAGCGCTTCCGCCGTATGCAGGCCGTTGTTGTGGCACAGGATGATGCTGCCGTTTTGCACGCGGTTGATGATGCGCATCGCAATGTCGTTGGCGGAAAGGTCCTTCCAATCCAGGCTGTCCACGTCCCATTGAATGGTATACAATCCCATTTCCTGCGCCGTTCCGATCAGAAGATCGTCGTAGTCCCCGTACGGCGCGCGGAACAGTTCCACTTTTTTGCCCGTAACCTTTTCGATCGCCTCGCAGGAGGTCTGCAGTTCGTTTCTGATCTCCTGCTCGCTCAGTTTCGACATATACGAATGCGTCGCGCTGTGCGTGCCGATCTCATTCCCCTTTTCGTCTATCTTTTTGACGTATTCGGGATACTTTTCCGCCCAGAACTCCACCATGAAAAAGGTGGCGCGAACGCCTTCCCGCTCGAGGATCTCCAAAAGTTTGTCGGTATAATCCGTCCCCCAGGCGCAGTCGAAGGAAATGGAGATCTTTTTTTCCTCCGTCTCTACGCTGTACACGGGCAACTTCCGCACCGTGCCGCCCAAAAAGACCGCATACGCGCCCGACGTGCCGAGAACGAGTGAGAGCACGAGCACCGCCGCCACAAGCGCCGCCGCGAATACCGCGCCTCTTTTTTTCAGGACGAATACTTTCATTCCTCACCTCATATTTTACATTCGGCGCGCTGTCAAAATTTGTACAGTTTTGACGATTTGCGGCCTGTTTTGTAAAATCTATCCGCTTATTTCGGTATATATCATATGCCGCGCACTCCTGCGATATGACGAAAGGCCGCGGACCTTTTTCGGCCGCGGCCTTTCGCCGGAAACGTGCCCGACTTATCCTATATTTCCGTACATAAAAAAGAGCGCGGCCGCAGAAAAACGGCGCGCTCAGAAAACCCGACACGAAAAAGGGGCCGCACCTTTGCGGTGCGGCCCCTTTTACGAGTTCAGTTATGACAGATATTTCAGGGACCAGAAGGCCTTTGCCGTCTCTCCCTTTTTCAGTTTGATGTTCTTGCCCTTCGTGGTGCGGTCCTCTATCTTGATATCTTCTTCCGTATCCGCGACGGCGAACGTATTGTCGCTCATGAGTACGGCGATCTTGTAAGGTTCGGTCACGTAATCGGAATAGATGACTTTGCGCTTTCCGCCGAGGTCCACCACCTTGACGCCCTTGCGGTAACGCGCCATCGGGTCGATCTGAGAGGCGATGATCTTTTTATACGTATTGCCGTCCGTCGCGACGATGATCTCGCCCTCTCCGTCTATCTGGCCGGCGAACACGACGAAATCCCCTTCCGCGAGCGATATGCCGCGCACGCCGGCGGAGATCCTGCCCTGCGTGGGGATATCGTTCTTGTATGCGTTTAAGCACATGCCCTGCGCCGTGACGAAAAACAGCGTCGTCGTGGGTTCGGGATCGTCCGTCTCTATGCCGATGATCTCGTCTCCCTCGTTGACCTTGCACGCCTGGAATGCGTATTTGAGAATATTATATTCTTTCCAGTCGCTCTTTTTCACGTAGCCAAGCCGCGAATAGAAGAGGAGGCTGCCCTTGGGCATCTTTTCCCCTACTTCGTAGAAAGCGATCGGCTTTTCCCCTTCCTGCGCGTCGGGGCACAACTGTTTGTAAGGCATGCCCTTGTCCTTCAGCCTGCCGACGACCACATCCTGAAAATCGATCTTGTAGCAGTTGCCGAAATTCGTGAAGGAATAGACGATCTTGTCCGTCTGCGTATGCAGATACAGTTTGAGGATATCCGAAACGGTCGAGCGCTCGCCGATGTTTTTGTCGGACATATTGAAATTCTTTTCCGCGACCACTTTGATGCTGTCGTCCGCCGTATAACAGAGAACGCACTTTTCCACCGGCTTCGCGTCGTCGAATTTTTCCACCTTGATATCCGCGGCGTCGAACACGAGCGCGCTCTTGCGCTCGCTTTTGAACTGTTTTTTGATCTCTTTGAGTTCGTTTTGCACCACTTCCATCTGCAGTTTTTTGCTCTCTACGATGGCGGTCAGGCGGGCGATCAGTTTTTTCAGTTCTTCCAGTTCCTGTTCGAGTTTGAAAATTTCCAGTTTCGTAAGGCGCGCGAGCCTGAGGTCGAGGATCGCCTGCGCCTGCCGCTCGGAAAGGTCGAACCGCTCGCGCAGTTTCTGCCGCGCCGCAGGCACGCTCTCCGATTTTTTGATGATCTCGATCACCTCGTCGATATTGCGCACCGCGATGATCAGCCCTTCGAGGATATGGCACCGCTCTTTTGCCTGCGCCAGATCGAATTTCGTGCGGCGAAGCACCACCTCGCGCTGGTAGGCGACATAGTGTTTGATGATATCCAAAAGCCCCAGTTGCTGCGGCTTTCCGTCCGCAATGGCGACCATGTTGATGCCGAACGAGCATTCGAGGTCTGTATATTTATAGAGCGCGTTCAAAATTTTGTCCGCGTCCGCGTCTTTTTTCACCTTCACGACGGCGCGCATGCCGTTCCTGTCCGATTCGTCGGTGATGTCGCTGATGCCGCCGAGAAGGTCTTTTTTCTCCTCGCGCAGATCTGCGATCTTGGCAAGCAGGCGCGCTTTGTTCACCTGATAGGGAAGTTCGGTGATGACGATCAGTTTTTTGTCGTTGTCCCCCTCCTCGATATTGACCTTTGCGCGAAGCGTGATCTTGCCGCGCCCCGTCTCGTATGCCTGCAAGAGTTCGTTCGCGATGATATAGCCGCCCGTAGGAAAATCGGGCGCCTTGATATATTTCATCATCTCGAACAGTTTGATCCTGGGATTGTCGATATAGGCGACGACACCGTCGATGACCTCGCCGAGATTGTGCGGGGGGATATTCGTCGCCAGCCCGACCGCGATGCCCGATGCGCCGTTCACGAGAAGGTTGGGGAACCTGCCGGGCAGCGTTTCCGGTTCTTTCAGACTGTCGTCGAAATTGAGGGTAAAGCGCACGGTATCCTTTTCGATGTCGCGCAGAAGTTCGAGCGCGAGCGGTTCGAGACGGGCTTCCGTATAACGCATCGCGGCGGCGGGATCTCCGTCGACGGAACCGAAATTTCCGTGACCGTTGACGAGCGTCATGCGCATATTGAAATCCTGCGCCATGCGGACCATCGCATCGTACACGGAAGAATCTCCGTGCGGATGATATTTACCCATGCACTCGCCCACGATACGCGCGCTCTTTTTGTGCGGCTTATCGGGGAACAGGCCCATATCGTACATGGTATACAGGATCCTGCGCTGAACGGGTTTAAGGCCGTCTTCCACGCGCGGGAGCGCCCTGTCGAGAATTACGTATTCCGCATAGGGAAGCATGGAGCCGGGAAGGACCTCTTCGAGAGGGGTCACGTAAACTTCGCCCTTCGTTTCTTCGGGCAGATGTTCTTCCGCAGCCTTGTTGTTCTTTCGTTTTGCCAAAACTTTCTTCCTCCCTCGTTAAATGTTGACGCGCTCGATAAAGGTGTCCACTTTATTGAAATTCGCGTTCTGCGCAAGAAATTCCTTTCTCGCCTCTACCCTGTCTCCCATGAGCGCGGTGACCATCTGCTCCGCTTCCGCCGCATCTTCAATGTTCACCTGAATGAGATTGCGCCTGGCGGGATCCATCGTCGTCTCCCACAGTTGTTCGGCGCTCATTTCACCGAGCCCCTTGTATCTCTGGATCTGATATCCCTTGCCGACGATCTCGATCTTTTTCTGCAACTCCTCATCGTCGTAAGCATACTCGACGACGTCCTTTTTATACACCTTATAAAGGGGCGGCATGCCGATATAGATGTTGCCGTTGTTCACGAGTTCGCGCATGTAGCGGTAGAAGAAGGTCAGAAGGATGCAGCGGATGTGCATGCCGTCCTGGTCGGCATCGGAGAGAATGATCACCTTATGATATTTAAGATCGTCTATGTTGAAATCGCCGCCGTACCCTGCGCCCAGCGCGCTGATGATGGTGCGGATCTCCTCGTTGGCAAGCACCTGGTCGATGCGCTTTTTCTCTACGTTCAAAGGTTTGCCGCGAAGGGGCAGGATCGCCTGCGTCTGACGGATACGCGCCTGTTTTGCGGTACCGCCCGCCGAATCCCCCTCTACGATGAACAATTCGTTGAGTTCCGGCTTTTTGCCCGTGCATGCGGCAAGTTTGCCCACGAGAGTCAGATTTTCGATGCTGTTTTTGGCGCGGGCCAGTTCCTTTGCCTGGCGCGCCGCCAGCCGGACGCGCGCCGCCCCCTGCGCCTTTTTGACGATCTCTTCAAAGACGGGTTTGAGTTTTCCGTCCTTAAAAAGTTCGCCGATCCCTTCTACGGTCGCCGTCTCGACCGGAAGGCGCGCCTCGGGGTTTCCGAGTTTGGTCTTCGTCTGTCCTTCGAACTGTACGTTCTTCATTTTGATGGACAGGATCGCCGTCAGCCCCTCGCGGAAATCTTCGCCGAGCAGGTTCTGATCCTTTTCTTTCAAAGAACCGAGCGCGCGCGCGACGTCGTTCAGGGATTTTGTAAGCCCGGTGCGGAATCCCGTTTCGTGATAACCGCCCTCGGGCGTGGGAATGTTGTTGACGAACGAAAACAGACTTTCCGTAAAATCTGTCGTATGCTGGATAGCAAACTCGATCAGGATGCCGTCTTTCTCCGTCTTGTATCCGATCGGATCATCGTAGAGCGGCGTTTTCCCCTCGTTGAGGTAAACGGCAAAATCCTTGAGGCCGCCGTCGAACTTATAATTGACGCAGACGGGATTTTTTCCCTCGGGCACGCGCTCGTCGGTCAGAATGATCTCCAACCCCTTGTTGAGAAAGGCGAGTTCTTTGAGCCGCTTGGATACGGTATCGAAATTGAACGCTACGGTGTCGAACACCGAAGCATCCGGTTTGAAACGGATAAACGAGCCCGTTTTGTCCGTCTTTTCTTTCGTATCGACGAGGTGTTCGTTGGGAACGCCGGACATAAATTTGTTTTCTTTTTCGTCGAAATAAGAGTGGAAGGACATGCGGTAGACCGTACCCCTGTAAACTTCCACTTTCAGCCATTCGGACAGGGCGTTGGTAACGGAGGCGCCCACGCCGTGCAGCCCGCCGGAAAAGGAATAGTTGTGCTCGTCGAACTTGCCGCCCGCGTGCAGTTGCGTAAACACGACTTCCACGCCCGAAACGCCCGTTTTGGGATGGATATCCGTAGGGATCCCCCGGCCGTTGTCTTCGACGGACGCGCTGCCGTCTTTGTACAGCCTGACTTCTATGCGGGAAGCAAACCCGTTCGCCGCTTCGTCGATCGCGTTGTCGACGATCTCCCAAAGGATATGGTGAAGTCCCTTCGGCCCCGTCGACCCGATATACATACCGGGGCGCAGGCGCACCGCGTCCAGCCCTTCGAGTATCTTGATATCCTCGGCGTTGTAATTTTTTCCTGCCATTTTTTCCTCCGCTGTGTTGCTTAAGGGGCATTCTGCACCCGATTATATATAGGTATTATACCATATATAGCGTTTTTTTTCAAGAATTTGAACGTAAAAACCACTAAATCGGGAATAAAGAAAAAAGCGCCGCCCCGAGGGGAAGCGCCTGCTTTTTGCCAAAATCTGCTCACGTATGCATGCGAGCGATCATTTTCTGCGCACGGGAATGCGGCGGATAAAATCTCCTATCTCGGAAAGCCCCTCTTCCCTGTTCTTTGTTTCGTTGAGAAATTCATGGCGGGAATTTTCGATCAGATGCAGAGATACGTCCTTTACGCCGCAGTTTTTATAAAAAGCATACAACTTTTGCGTGCCCTTGCCGAGGCCCCCTACCGCATCCTCTTTCCCCGAGATCAGAAGAAGGGGAAGATCGGGGTCCAATCCGGCGGCCGCGCTCTTTTTATACAGACCGGACAGCCCCTTGAAAAAACTGCGGAAAAAATTGTTGCTGCAAACGAAGTTGCAATACGGATCTGCATGATATGCGGCGTTGTTCGCTTCATCGACGCTTAAAAATTCTCCGTCGTCAAACTTTTTGTCGTAGCCGCCGAACACCAGCCGGTTGACGAAGTTTGCGGGCGCATCCTTTCCCTTGAACGCGCTTCCCACTCCCGAAACCACCAGCCCCGCGCGGACGGCGAGCGCGTTCTGGCGGGAACTTCCCGCAATGACCGCACCGTCTAAAAACCTCGGGTACCGTTCGATAAACGCCTGCGTCAGGAAAGACCCGTAAGAAAAACCGAACAGCACGTATTTAAGACCCGCGTACTTTTCGCTGTAAAATTTGGCGACGCTCGCCATGTCCTTCAGCGTGGAGGTGAACATGTCCCCTTCGCTGTAACCGAGCGTTTCCGGATCCGTTTCGCCGTGGCCGCGATGATCTTCTCCCGCGACGATATAGCCGAGAGAGTTGAAATATTCGGCAAACTTTTCATATCGGCCCGTATATTCGTTCATGCCGTGCGCGATCTGCACGATGCCGCACGGATCTTTTACGTCCGCCCACTCGCGGACAAAGATCTGTTTTCCGTCAAACGATTCAAGCGTCATAAAATCCCTCCGTATTTTCGGATAGACACATTTTACCCTATTTTCCCTCGTTTGTAAAGGGTTATGCAAAAAATATCCTTCCCGATTATATTTCTCCGCACGGAAAAATATACTAACAACGGGAGAATTCATCCCACAAGGGAGGTAAAATGAAAAATCTTGTTCTGACGGGCGGCGGAAGCGCGGGGCATGCCGTTCCCTGCGCAGCGCTCATCCCCGACCTTTCCGAACGATTCAATTTAGGCTATATCGGAACAGACGGGATCGAAAAAAAGATCATCGCGCCCTTTTGCATTCCCTACTGCACCATCGCCTGCCCCAAATTCATCCGCGGGTTTTCCCTGAAAAACCTGTCCATTCCCGCCCGCTTTCTGAAGAGCGTGAAGGCGGCGAAACGGGGATTGAAAGCGCTCGGCGCGGACGCTGTGTTTTCCAAGGGCGGCTACGTGGCGCTGCCCGTCGTGTTTGCGGCAAAAAAACTGGGCATTCCCGTGATCTCGCACGAATCGGACCTCACCCCCGGGCTTGCGAACAGGCTGATCTCGGGAAAATGCAGAGAGGTGCTCACCAGTTTCCCGGAAACCGCAAAGCGGCTGAAAAACGGAAAATATTCGGGCGCCCCCATACGCGGGGAATTGTTTTCGGCGGACAGGAAAGCCGCCCGCGAAAAATACGGATTTTCGGACGCAAAGCCTGTCCTGCTCGTATTCGGGGGAGGCAGCGGCAGCCGCGCCATCAACGAAGCGCTGCGCAAAAACCTTTTCCGACTGACGGACAAATATCAGATCCTGCACATATGCGGACATGGGAATATGCGCGAAAGCAACGCAAACGGTTACGTACAGCGGGAATACGAAAACGACATGCCGTCCGCTTATGCCGCGGCGGATATCGTACTGTCGCGGGCGGGATCGAATACGGTTTTCGAAATTCTCGCACTGAAAAAGCCCGCTCTGCTCGTCCCACTCGAAAACAGGCGCTCGCGCGGAGATCAGGTAAAAAACGCGCTGTATTTTCAGGAAAGGGGGCTGTGCCGCGTACTGCGCGAAGCGGACCTGACGCCGCAGTCGCTCGAAACGGAACTCGGCCGCACGGCCGCGGACGATGCGCTGAAAGAAAATTTGCGATCCTCCGATTTCAAAAGCGGCAACGAAAAGATCGTGAACGAGATCCTCTCTCTGTTTCCGCAATAAAAAACGCCTGCGCACGGGTGCAATCCCGCATATGCGCAGACGGACAAATGACGATATGAACACGCGCCGGCACGACAGACGGGCAGCGGTTCAGGCGGTAAACAGATAGACGAAGTAACCGGCGTAGCACAGGATCATGAACACGCCCGCAAATTTACCCAGTTTATGCCCCTTGAACAGTGCGAGCAGGTATAAAACCGCGGCAGCGCCGAGCGCGACGCATGCGTCGATCAGATTTCCCGTCGTAAAAGCGAGCGGATAAAAGAGGGAGGATACGCCCGCCACAACGAATATGTTGAAGATATTGCTTCCGATGACGTTGCCGACGGCGATATCCGTCTCTTTTTTGAGCGCGGCGACGACGGAGGTGACGAGTTCGGGCAGCGAAGTGCCAATGGCGACGATGGTAAGACCGATGATGCGCTCGGATACGCCGAACCGTTCCGCAATGTCCCTTGCCGAATTGACAAGGAGCGTGCCGCCCCCGACGACCATGCCGAGCCCCACGACGATGAGCAGGATCAAAAACCACTTCTTATCCGACATCTTCCGATACCACAGTTTCGCGCGCTTTCCGAAGGAGAGCGCGCTTTTTTGCTCTTCGGAAATTTCACTCTGCGCAGCAATTTCGCCCTCCGCCGCCTCCGGCGAGCCGAAAAGCGCGTCGGAGAGAACGCCTTCCGCCTTGAGAAGCCTTTGCTTTTTCATCGCGGTGCGCAACAACACGAACATATAGCCCGCAAACACGGCGAGCATGATGAGCCCGTCCCACCATTGCAGAGCGCTGCCCCAATACCCGAGGCCGATGATCAGAACGCTTGCGAGCAGCAGCACGGGAAGATCGAGTTTCAGGGAACCTTTCTGCACGGGAAGATCGTGCATGAGCGCGGACAGACCCAAAATGAGCAGAATATTGACGATGTTGCTTCCGACCACGTTCCCGATGGCGATGTCCGTGGATTTCTGGATGGCGGAGGTGACGGAAACGGCAAGTTCCGGCATGCTTGTACCGAACGCGACGACGGTCAAACCGATCACGAGCGGAGAAATTTTACAGAGCCGCGCCGTACCCGCTCCGCCGTCCACGAACCAATCCGCACCCTTTACGAGAAGCGCCAGCCCGATCACGAGCAATACGATATCCAAAGCCATAATTTTTTATCCTCTGTAAGTATGGACGCATCCTGCGCAGCGCATACGCCGGCCGCGCCTCGGTAAAAAAATCCGCCGCACTGTTTTTTGCGCGGCGGTACCTTCATCATCTGACCCGGAAGCCGAGGCCTTCGAGGAATCCGACGGAGAGAGAGATCCAGTTTCTGATATGCCCGCAAGCGGGAAAAACTTCGCCGAGCACCTCTCTGTCGCAGGTGGACAGGCCGTGCCCTCCCTCGCGGAAAAGGTGCATCTCTGCGGGCACGCCCGCTTTGACGTACGCCTCGTACAGCCGCACCGAATTGAGGACAGGAACGCCGTCGTCCGCCGTCGTCGACCAGATAAACGCGGGCGAACACGAAGGGCGTACTTTCTTTTCTATGGAATAATTTTCAAAGGGAACTTTGTCCTTGCAGAAATTTACAAACGATCCGCGGTGCCAGATCTCTTCGTCCGACGAAATGACCGCATAAGAATATACGGAAGCGTCGGGACGGACGAGCGCGCAATCTTCCCCGAACTTTTCGCGGATCGCGGGATCGTCCCACAGCGTGCTGATACAGCCCAGAAGATGCCCGCCGGCGGAAAAGCCGATCGCGGCGACCTGATTCTTTTCGATGCCGAAACGGTCCGCATTCTTGCGTATGTAGATCATCGCCATCGCCGCTTCCAGAATCTGAGAGGGATAGCAGCAGTCGGGCGCGACGTCATAATCGAGTACGAACGCATGATAGCCGCGGTTCAGATACTCGAGCGCGACAGGTTCGCCCTCCCGATCGGATACGACCGCATAGCCGCCGCCCGGGATCACGAGCATGGCGGGCCGGGCCTTGATATAAGCGGGGTCGCCGCCTATAGGGTCGCGCATGTATGACGTGAGGATCCCCTTGCTCTCTTTGTTTCTCTTTATGCCGAAATATTCGAACAGATCCGTCTTTTCCGTTATCATCTTTCCACTCCTTTTCAGGTTTCGGCGGCAGACACCGCCGCAGGGCTTGTCCCTTTTGCCCTCGATCTATTTCAATGCGGCGTTTTGTTCCGTTCTCCGCATCCTCTATATTTTAATGGAAAAAGACGAAAAAGTCAATCGCTGGAAACGGCTTTTCTCTCCCCTTTAATATAAAACGGGAAAGCATTTATTCGTATTCTTCGAAACTGCGCCTTCCCTCCGGTCTTTCGGGCTGGCAGTATTCTTCGTAATGCGGCTTCTTACAGGGGCGGTCGGGCTTGGGGGAAGATTTCAGATCTACTAAAACGACGTCCGCGCCGATCTTGACGATACTCTTCAGGGAAATGAACATATCGTTATTTTTGAACAGGCGCAGTCCCCTGCCGCCCGGCACGACGATCCCGAGCACCCGCCCTTCGGGATAGGTAAAAACGACGTCGTTCGTCTTTCCCAGATTCCGCCCGTCCGTGACGTTGACGACAAATTTGCATTTGAGTTCGCTGAAAGATGTTTCCAAAGCGCGCCCTCCTTCGGTCGAGCCGATGGCCGTTTCGGCAAGAAACGGTAAAATCGTATCTCTTACATTATATGCACGGCGGCGCAAGTTTGTGCCTTTTTACGCTTTTCCTCTCCGTTTTCCCTCCTTGCCGCAAAACGCAAAAACGGAGCGCCCTTTCGGGGCGCTCCGCTCTGTATCTGCAGAATATCAGAAATCCACTTCGGTATCGTAATAGCAGCACTTGAGAAGTTTTTCCATCTCTTCGACGGAGGGCTGACGGGGATTGGAACCCGTGCAGGCATCGCCGATGGCATTGACCGCAATATCGTGCACTTTCGCCAGGAACTCCTCTTCGGGGACCATCCTGTCCTTTTCGTCTACGATCACGCCGCCGTTGCCGTAATTTTTGATCGACTGCGGGATCTTGAGGTCGTCGTTCAATTTGCGGACCGTCGCGATCAGTTTGTCGACCTTTTCGTCCTCCGTATTTCCGCCGAGATGCAGATAATCGGCAAGGCGCGCATATCTCGCCTTTGCCGTCGCGTCTTTGGAATTGAAACGGATGACCTTAGGAAGATACATCGCGTTTGCCGCGCCGTGAATGATATGCCCGTTCGCAAACGCCGCTCCCGTCTTATGCGCCATGGAGTGCACGATGCCGAGAAGGGCGTTCGAAAAAGCCATACCGGCAAGGCACTGCGCGTCGTGCATGGTGTCGCGCGCCTGCATGTCTCCGTTGAAGGAATTGACGAGATTTTTCGTGATCATCTCCGCCGCGTAGATGGCGAGCGGGTCGGTATAATTGCAGTTGCAGGTGGAAACATATGCCTCGACCGCGTGCGTCAACGCATCCATACCCGTATGCGCCGTCAGTTTTGCAGGCATCGTTTCCGCAAGGTCGGGGTCCACGATCGCAACGTCGGGCGTAATTTCAAAGTCCGCGATCGGATATTTGATCCCCTTCTGGTAATCGGTGATGATGGAGAACGCGGTCACTTCCGTCGCCGTGCCGGACGTGGAAGGGATCGCGCAGAAATGCGCCTTTTTGCGAAGTTCAGGCAGGCCGAACACCTTGCACATATCCTCGAAAGTGGTTTCGGGATACTCGTATTTGATCCACATGGCTTTTGCAGCATCGATCGGCGAACCGCCGCCCATCGCCACGATCCAATCGGGTTTGAACTCTTCCATCTTTTTTGCGCCGGCCATGACCGTCTCGACGGAAGGGTCCGATTCGATGCCTTCGATGAGCGCCACTTCCATGCCCGCTTCCTTCAGATAGGAAATTGCCCTGTCCAGAAAGCCGAAACGCTTCATGGAACCGCCGCCGACGCAGACGATCGCCCTTTTGCCCTTCAAGAGTTTCAGGTTTTCCAGCGCACCTTTGCCGTGATACAGATCTCTGGGTAACGTGAATCTTGCCATAATATAAACCTCCTGACAAGTATAAAAATTTTCAGTCCGCCGAAACGGACTTGTTTCCGCAGCGTATCGCCCTGACCGCAAAAGCAGGTCGGGTCCCCTTTCCCCCTTTTCCGTGGGATATTTTAGCACGCCGAAACGGAAATGTCAAGAGATGATGCCACATTTATTTTTTCACGCAGATCGCCTGTCCGACAAAAAAGTCCCGCGCTCAATCTGTCTCCCTTTCGAAAAACCCGCTCAGGCCGACGGGATTTTTCGCCGTGCACGGGATCTCTCCCAATATCACGCGGACGGCAGCGCGAACGGTATCCGGCGTGAACGAAAAGGCGTTCACGTACGTCTTCAGGTACGGAAACTCGTATAACTTATACGGATCGCCGAAAGACGTGAATACCACGCAAGGATGCTGCAAAAGATAAGCCCGCCAAAACAACATGATATGATCCCAGCCGATCCGCAGGCTGCCGCCGTGGTAATCGCGGGAACTGAACTTGAAATTTACCAGAACGCAGTCGTATTCGGGCAAAATATCTTTGATCTCCGAATGTTTCGCCCCGTCGACGGATCTCGTGATAAATCCCCTCTTTTTCAACTCTTCTTCGAGCAGAATAAATTCGTCGCATTCCTTTTTCGGTTTGTAATAGGAATATTCGTTCAGAAGCAGGATCTTCGCCCCTTTTTTGAGATGCAGCGGAAGGATCTTCTGCGTATCGCGGACGATTTTGATGCTCCTTTCCGCGATCTGCGCGCAGATCTTGCGAAGTTCTTCTCCGCGAGAATTTTCCGCCCCGATTTTCGGCGCTTCCTCGAACAAATGCACGCTGTTTTTCATCTTCAAAACGTGCACGACGGCGTCCACGAGCCTCGACCTGTCCAACCTGCCCTGCAAAAGGCTCTCTTTGATCTGCGCATGGTCCGTCGGTTCGGGAAACAGCACCATATCTCCCCCGCATCTTAAAAAGGTGCAGGCCAGATCCTCTATGGGCACGCGGGAGGCAGACCCGATCATGCTCATCGCATCCGATACGATACACCCGCCGAAATGCAACCGCCCGCGCAGCAATCCCGTCATGATCTCTTCGCTCAATACGGCGGGCGGAGGGCCGAAAACCGCGTCATTCTCCGCCTGATATGCGGGCAATGCGATGTGGGCGACCATTATGCTGTCCGTGCCCTCTTCGATCATGGCGCGGTAAACGGCGCCGTACGACGAATCCCATTCTTCTTTCGTAAGGCTGTTGACCGTCGTGCAGAAATGCTGGTTCCTGTCGTCCACTCCGTCGCCGGGAAAATGTTTGCACGTAGTCGCCATCAGGCCGTCTTTTTTCAGCCCTCTTACAAAAGCGCGCCCGATCCGCGCTACCGTGCGCGGAGAATCGGAGATCGCCCGGATATTGACGATCGGGTTATTCGGATTGAAATTGATATCTACCACGGGCGAAAAAGTCCAATGGATACCCTTGCTGCGGCATTCTTCGGCGATCAGTTCCCCCGCCCGCTCGATCAGTTTTTCGTCGTTGCAGGCGCCCCAGGCCATCGGCATCGGCAGCATGGGCTCCCCCGCAAAAACGTCGCCCGGGCCGGACTCTATGTCCGCCGCAATGATGACGGGAACGGGCGTCACGCGGTTGACCATTTCCGTATACATCTTTATTTTTTCAGCAGACATCTGCCCCACGTACAGGCCGCCCGGTTTGATCTTTTCAACGATTTTTCTGACCTCTTCGGGATCGTCTTTGTCATAAACGTCATAACAGAGCACCTGTCCGCACAGCGCATCGTCCGTCATGTTCTCCGCGATCGCACGGATCTCTTTTTCTGTCAATTTTGCCATTCTTTACCTCTGTTTTTCTCTCGGAATAAAGCCTTCGAAGATCAAATTGTCCGTCAGGGGCTCCAACTTGTCCATTATTTCCTGAGAAATGACCGTATAACTTATCAACCCAAGACGAGGATCTCTCGAAGAGGAAATCTCACATTCGCATTCATCCGTTGCGCAGTCGATAAAATCAATTCGCTTTTCCGTATCGCCGATCATCATTTTTACCAAAGCAGCCATTTCGTCTGTCGGATACTGATCAAACCTTTCTCTGTTGATCAACAGCCCTCTCGTAAATTCCGGCGCATGCTTTGTGAAAAAATCAACCGCAAACGGATTGAAAGACTGAACCGCAAAATTCCCATGATACTTTTTCAGGATTTCCAAAGTTTTCTGCTCCAATTCCCCGGCCTGTTCAGTCAGCGTCCTGTTTTTGATCTCGACAATCACCGTACTGCTTTCCGTATAGGCTAAAACGTCCTCAAATAACGGAACGCGGTCCTGATCGTGCCCGCTTAAGACAAATTTTTGTAATTCATCGTACGTATAATCTTTTAAGGGCATCGTTTCTCCCCTTTTTCCGCAGACCATTCTGTCCAAAAAGTCATCATGGAATACGACCACCTTCCCGTCTTTAGAAAGCTGAACATCTAATTCCATATAATATCCGCAATCCACGGCATGCCGAAAAGCGCGCAATGAATTTTCCGCTATTTTTTCATTATAAAAACCGCGATGCGCGATCCATCTTTCCGTAAAACAATTTTTCAGTACCTGTCTTTTCATCTTGATCTCCTCTTCGTGAGAAGATATCGGAAATCAAGATTTCCGATATCTTCTCTGCTTTTTCATTTAAGCGACTGTGACTGTTCTGACAGCAACGGCTTCAACCCCTTCGCTTCTGTATCGGATCTCCAAACTTGCAGAACCTGCTTTTAACGCAACCAATTTACCGTCTCGAAATTCAATAATATCAGAAGCAGACGAAGTAATTTCAATGTCATCCACCGAAACGCTGTCACCTGTGGGATACCAGACATCCTTATTCGCGGTGTAAATCTCTATTTCAGGGACCAATTCATCCCCTACGGACATCTGCTCTGTGATCCCCGAAGTAACTAAAACAGCGGGATTGTTGGAATAGCGGACATTATCAAAAGCGACATAGCCTTCGGGTTCGCCCCAAAAAGCAATACCCAGCCTTAAAGGATCGTTTTGAATAATCGTGGCCAACGCATCCGTCATATCCCATACGACCGTGACCCACTTTCCGCGAGGCAAAACATCGGTATCGCTGCCGAAAGTCAGTTGCTCGCCCGTAACGGCATCGTATATCCTGATGCGATACGACCCCGTCGCGTTTTCGTTCCCTTCACCCGTATTGAAACGGGCCATGACGGAAGATCCTCCGATATAGAAGCGCAAACTCTGATTTACCTGCTCGTCTACGTACATATCGAACATTACCGTTCTGAATGCGGCGGCGCCGAAATAAAGGAAATTCACTCTTTCCGCCCAAGGATTGCCGCCTGCGGGGGTCCCGTATTTTACCATATCGCTGACTCTGCCGGCAATTTCGACTTCGTACGCGCCGTTTGAGAGAGGATATACGTCACCCAGCCTGAACGGACGGGCCGTCCGTTCGGAAGAAAGGAATGTTACAATGAACTCCGGATAATTTTCGGATGCTTTGACCGATTCCAGCAAAGCCCCCGCATCTTCCGCGATGGCAACGGACTTTTCTTCTCCGCCGTTATTCTGATAAAAAGCGCGATTTATGCAGGCGCCGTTTACCAGTACGTTTTCGGCAAGAGCGCCCTGTTCCATTACCGAGGCAATGCCGCCCATTGTCGGCTGCGTATTTTTTGCCCCCACTACCGCGGACACGGTGTTGCGCACCGTGCCGTAAAGGACGCTCACGACGCCGCCCACATTCGAGCCGTCCTGGTATCCTCCGGTCACCAATACGTTTTCGATCAGGCCGTAACAGGTTTTCGCGATCGAACCGCAGTTGTTTTGTCCGGCACGGAAAACATTATCGACGATCAGATTGCGCACGACCCCGTTGGCTCCGATATTTCCAAACAACTGAGAGTTGAACGTATTGGAAATCGTGTGTCCGTTTCCGTCGAATACGCCGATAAACCCGTTCGACTCGTTCGGAGAGGATACATTTCCGATCGTATCATACGTATCGTTATAGCCGAGCACCAGGTCCGCCCCGAGAACATAATATCCGCCGTACTGATTCGGATCCTTGCACATGGACTTCGAGACATCTTTTAATTGCTGAAGATCGCTCAGAGAACTGATCACTTTCGTGACTGACGCAATTTCATAGCCTACCGCATATCCCTTGTCCAGCATAATAGAAAGCGTTATGATCCCGGACCCGGGGATATCATCCGCATTGTTGACCGTAAAAGTATTGCCGACGGCGTCGACGGAAAAATTCAACGCATCGCCATTTTCCAACTCTACGCTTTCTATCGAACTTACGTCTGCAAACGCTCCCGTAAATTCGTTGTCGGATGCCTTATTGTAAACAACGCCCGTGGTCATATAATCGCTGATGCTGCTGTATTCCGACTGTAATGTTACCGACGTGCCCGTGCCCGCGTATTCTGCAAATACGGCGATATTTCCGGCGCGAACGGCTTTCAGAAATACCTTTCCGTCCTCCTGAACAATTTCACCCATCGCAGGATCCACAGAATAAGCGACTTCGGCGTCAGTTTCCTTGCCGTTTACAAGGACACTGCTGCTCAACTCGACCGATTCTCCTGTTGAAACACTGTCGCCGGACGCCGTCAGAATAATGGAGACATCTTCATATACTGTCAGATCAAATTTACCGACGTAAGTTTTACCGTCGTATGTCGTTTCCGCCGAAATCGTTGCCGTACCGCTTTTTTGAGCGCGTACAGTATTTCCCTCTATGGCCGCAACTTCCGAATCGGAACTTTTATAAACGATTTCATTCTCCACCGGATTTTTTTGATAATAGAACTGAGCAGATATGTTTAGATCATCTCCGACGGTCAACACGTCCGTCTTATAATTCAATTCAATATAATTGCTCGTGCTCGGCACAACGGTGACCTTGCAGGAAGCGGAGGAACCGTTTGCACTTGCCGTAACGGTTGTCGTTCCTTCCGATACGCCCGTAACGGCACCCGTCGCGTCGACTGTAACGATTTTCGGGTCTTCGGAACGCCAAGTAACGCCATCCGATACATTCGCCGAAATCTGCATGCTCTCATCCACTTCGAGTGTTACAGATTCCGTTTCAAGTTCAATCTTTTGATCGTTTTCGCAGGCCGCCATGATAAAAAACGACACAGCGGCCAATGCGAAACATAAACAAACCAATATTTTCTTCATTCTGTCAAACCACCTATGCTGCGGAAACCGTAATCGTTATCGATGCAGAAAATGTTTTGCCGTCCTTTTCATACGTAAAACTGACAACCGAGTCTCCCTCCGCTTTTGCCACGATTTTTCCGGCCTCGATCGCCAAAACGCCTGTGTCGGAAGATTGTATCTCCAAAGCATCTGCCGTGAGCGCCTGTTCCTGATCGGGAAGCCATGAATCTGCCTGCGACAGCAGTTTCACCGCAGGGTCGACGCTGTCCCCCACTTTCATCGTGTCAGACATATCTTCCAAAGAGAGCATCTCGTAATCGGATGTGAACCGCAACGTGGAGAAATCCACATACATGGCCGCATTCTTCGGTTCCGGAGAAATCGCGATAAATGCCTTCGTCAATTCTTTAAAGTAGACCGCCGCGTCACCTACGTTCCACACGAGCGTGACCCACCTGCCGACGGGAAGAATATCTTCCGTTGTCCCGTTTGTCAACATCTCGCCCGTCGCGGCATCGTAAATGCGGAACATGTCGGAAAGAGTCGTTCTTTGGCCTACATCGTATCTGCTCTGACCGCGCAGATAACAGGTATGGTCGGACATAAATATATCCAATTGCGTCACTGCCGTATCAAAATACAGATCGATGACCATATTGTCATACGAAGTAATATCGGAAAAATAAGTCAAACTGAAACGGTCGCTCCAACTATCGTTCGTGCTGACCATTTTCGTGACGTTATCGCGCCCGAAGAATGTTCCTTTTTCTACCGTCGCTTTATTTGTGGAGACTGTTCTGCTGAATTCCGCATCCGTAAAATATTTTTCAGAAGAAAAATGATCTTTGATGAACTGCGGCAAGGATTCCGCTTCCAATACCGCTTCGATATACGCATGCGTCGTAGCGAATTCTTTCAAGCCTTCCGGTTTCGCCTGGCCGTTCAGATTTCCGATCCCTGCGGCAACGGATACATTGTTGCTATACACGTTTTCGACGACCGCGCCCGTTTGGAGAGAACCTATCGCGGAAGCAAACAGATTTTGCTTGTCCTTGATGGTCAAAAGCGAAGCCGCACTGTTTTTAAGCGTTCCGTATAACGTACCCACGATTGCCGCGGCAGGCTCGGTTGCCGTGGAGGATCCCGCTGTCGCTGTGCCGTTTGCGAGAACATTTTCGATCGTGCCGTAACAGATGTTCGCGATCAGCCCCTGCCCCGCATTTTCTACGTTATAATTGTCGATGCAGAGGATATTTTTAACGAGGCCGCCTTTCCCGATCGTTCCGATCAGCGTCTTGCTCCAGCCCATATTGACTTTGTGGCCCTGTCCGTCCAAGACTCCCAAAAATCCGTCTTCCGCATTGCCCGTTTTTACATCCGGGATCAACTGGCCGCCGCCGAGGATATCCGCCCCCAGAACGAAATAACCGCCGTATTTGTTTCCATCTGTATAGAAAGCTTTTGCCAACTTTTGCGCTTCCGCAAAATCCGCATTGCTGTTCAGCGTCATCGTGACGGATGCAACGCCGTATCCTTTCGCCACACCGTCTTTATCGATCAGCAACAGATCCTGAATGCCCGTGCGCGGAATTCCCGCCGTTTCTATCGTCAGTTTTCCATCGCCTTTCGTGAAACTGACCGTCTTTCCGTCAGACGTCATAATACTTTCCACGTTTGCTGCATCTGCGTATACCAGATCTGCGTTCCCGTCCGTTTCAGTATCAAAAACGACCTGACTTTCGTCAAAAGTTTGCGCCACCGTAAGCGACGAAGTCACCGTGGCATATCCCGAAAATTCCGGTGCGCTCTCATAATCCGCAAAAACGACAATCTCACCCGGCAGAAGGGCCATCACATAAACGTCATCCCCCTCTTCCACGATTTTTGCCTGTTTCTCGTCCGCCACACGGTACACGACGGGCTCGTCAACAATTTTGCCGTTCCGGCGCACAGTGGCCGTCAAAAGAGTTTTGTCGCCGGTATCCAATTCATTATCCGCAACAGACAACTCGACCGAAATATCTTCTTTGACCGTCACCGTGATCTCCGCTGTCGCAACGCTTCCTTCATAATCTGCGGTGATCGTAATTTTCGTACTTCCGGATTTGATTCCCGTCACCAGCCCCGCATCGCTTACCGTGGCGATCTCTGCGTTTTCAGACTCGTATGTAAGCACGGCTTCTACCGGTTCCGAATCAAAATAAACGGTCGGAGTGATCTGATACGTCATCTCGGTATTGATATTGACATTCTCAGACGTGACCGTAATAACGGGTATGCGGCTATCCGTGACAGTAACCACACATTTTGCGCTTGCCCCTTCCACGGAAGCCGTTATTTCCGCAGTCCCCTTTTTAATGGCGGAAACGAGCCCGTTCTGCGTAACCTGCGCCACGGTGTCTGCCGAAGAAGTCCATTGGATAACATCCTCCGGATCAGAAGACTCCGCGGTCAGTTGCAGACTGTTCCCGACTTCGATAGTAGCCGTAGGCTGACTGATCTGTACGCTTTTCTTTGGTTCTTCGTTTTCATCCTTGCTATTGTTGCAAGCGACGATGGACAAACAGGCCACAATCGCCAAAACAACAATACAGCACATTTTCAACCACCTTTTCATATTTGTTTCCTCCTAAATTTATTGATTTCTGTAAGGATCAAATTTTAAACGTTTCAGATTATACGCCCCAGGAAGCATAAAGTTGAGAAAACTCGCTCTCTTTTTCTCGTGTTCTGATCAGATTATGTGCAATGGCGTCTTCTTTGAACGCTGAGCGCAACGCCTTGATTCCACTCGGCGTATATGAATTTTCATATAAGACGCAGAGCAAATACCTCGGAGACAGAGATTCCAAATTGATTCTGCTATAAAGTTTTTCATACATCGCAGGATCGACGGTTTTATAATATTCGATGGCTTCATATGCCTTATCGATTGTACTTAACTGCATATCAAGCACGGCTTTCGGCCAGAACTCCGTAGTTTCTATATCCGCATAGATACTCCCCGTTCTCAATCCTTTCGAAGTTTCCAAATATGCATACCAGTTTCTGATGCCGTCGAAATATTCGCGCATATACGGTGCGGCATCTTTATAATAGTTCGTGAAGAAATCATCCAACAGTTGATTAAAATCTCTGTCCACGTCCCACATCAGGCGGCTCATCAAAAAGATTCTCAGCGCTTCGAAACAAGGCGTAGGCGTATTGTAAGATGCCTGATCCATATAGTAAGAAACGCCCCTTTCAATGAGATATTTGTAATTTGCCTGCATCGTATTAAAGTTATTGAAGTTCACCATATAATGGTTAAAGTTGCAGGCATAACTCCAGATATACATTTTTTTCGAAACGGCTTTCCAGCCATTCAGCGTTTCGGCAACAGCTTTATTGTCTACGTGGTCAAATGTCCTGTCGAACGAAGCATCCAAGGGAGCATACTGCGGACAAATATTATCTTCCAAAACGACTGAATCATCGAAGGGAACATATTTTCCGTTTTCCATCTTTACCGGCGGCGCAAGCGTAGACAGATAGGCAAAGAAAACAAACTCGATCTTTCGCCCGTCGCGCTCTTCTTCAAGCCACTGATTCAAATGGCGGACCACATAATTCATGAATTTTACATGGACTGCGGAATCGACACCGTATTTCTGTTTTGAGGCCAAACAGGCATCGCAAGTACACCAATCGCGGTTATCTTCAATACCGATCATCATAACATTGTGTTCCGTATCGGCATCGATCAGTACTTTTATGTTTTCGATCATCTGATCAGCCATCTCATAATTCGAATAACAAAGTTGCGAACCGGAAGGAGAGTACCAATCGGGATGCGCCGAACGATACGTATCGGGGGGCATGATTCCGAAACCGTTATGGCCTCCCTTATAAATGTACCAGTCTTCGCTCGAATACATCCTCATCCGACGGGTATACCTGCTCATGTTCCAGTTGGAATAATAACTGCCGATCGGAGCATCTACAGCCGGAATCGCATAACCGCTTGCAGACGGGAAATAAACGGTGCTTTTGTGATCAACCGCGATCTCGTCGTCCGCATAAATCATGAACCCCATCGTCCGTTCCAAAAGTTCGTACACAGCGAACAATGCCCCGCTGTCCGATCCGCCGTTCAGGAAAAGGATATTCCCCACCGTAAACATCTGCACCCCCGAGCGCCCCAAATCAGAACGCAAGGTCAGCCCCGCTTCTTCAAACAGAGATGTGTTGCCTATAGAGATATATTTATTCTCCGGCGAATAACTTGCCATCGAATCGGTTATCGTTGACAATTTGACTCCCGTGGAAGTATCGTAAGCAGATACGAGTTCCGATGCGGCAAACTGAATTTCTACGGAAGCGTTTTCAGGTATAACGACCGAGTAATCACTGCGGCCGCCCGCAATCAGTTCGGCATCTGTTTCCTCTATTTGAATCTGATCGATATACCCGTATCCGGAAGAAGAATCCGGCGTCTTTTCCTCTTTATTGCACGCTACCGCGGTACAGCAAAGCACAAAAGCCATCAAAAAAACGACTATTTTCTTAAAACCGTTCATAGTTGCTCCTTTAAATAACAGTAACCGTAAAAACTGCATAACCTACATTGTTGTTTCCGTCCACCGCCATAAAGGTTACTTTATAGACACCCTTTTTCTTCGGCGTGAAACTATTTTCCGTCATGACAGTAATGATTCCGTCCGCATCCGTAAGAGTGGTTATCTGTTGAAATTGCCCGTTATCTTCCGTTACCGATACTTTCGGCAAATTGACCTTTTTCCCCGATTTCACCTGCACGCTCGTCTGCGATATCGTCACAACGGGAGGGACGTCGTCATTCGAATGCAATGAAATATTGTATCTGCGCGGTGCTGCGTTATTGTCCTCTGCAAAATACTGAACGTTATATGTGCCGTAATCTTCAATCTGAATTTCATAGGACCGGTCTGCACTCGCATCTTCCAATAAAATCCCGTCGGCAGACGTGATCGGCTCTCCGTCCGGGCCGAGAACCGTAAGATATAAATGCACATCAAAACTCAAAACGTCCATTGCGATCGCGTGGGGGATCGTAACTGTTTGCCCCGGTTTTACTTCTCCGCCCAATTCGCCGAACAAAGAGATCTTAGGCATTGTCAGATCTTCGGTGGTATCATTCAGGCGCTGCCCGTTCAGATTGTATAATAAGATCTCCGAATTGCCTTCCGATTGCTTGATTTCAAAGGTCATACGCACTTTCCCGCTCGGGAATCCTGCAAAAGCATTACCTTGTTCTGTTGTCTCTATATTGAATGACGTGCCTTCCGCATCGGAAATTTTACGGGTCGCGCTGTCGTAATTGAGCGTAAAGTGCAGAGGGCTGTTCCCGTAAAACGATCCTGCAATACTATAAGCATTTCCTCCGTTGATACGGATCGGAGACGCCGTAGTTCCTTCCGCATTTTTTTCAATCGTCAAACGGACACTGATGGAAGGATCCTCTGCATCCGTTAAAACGATATCGATCGCGCCGAAAGAATTTCCCGTTGCCGAAACGTCAAAGATAAAAGAAAATCCTTCCGCCATCAAATCTTTTATAAACGAAATTTTCGAGTCCTTCCCCTGCGTTTGAACAGTCAGATTGTCGCTGTTTGCCGTTACGTTTATGTCCTGCCCGATAAAATATTTTGTAAGATCCAAACCGTTATCGTTAAAAACGTCCACGATCTGGAAGGTAAAGGTTTTTTCGGCACTGCCCGCTTTGTATTTGACGATTGCCGAATCTATACCGTTCCCGATCGAAGGAGTATACGTATCTGTTATTTTTTGATCCGTCAATTTTCCGTCTGTAACATAAACTTCAGCGACGACTTCGACCGGCGCTCCCGAAGAATAATCCAGCGCCGTGACTTTCGGCAAAACTGTCTCCACTCCGTCTACAAAGGCAACGGGCATTACCGGAAATTCCTTGAATATAGGCGTTGTATTCGGTTCCACCGTAACGGAATACGATGTCTGCGCTTGGAAGCCCAAATAATCCGTAGCCAAATATGTTATGATATAATTACCGGCATAAGACGGAATGAAACTGCCTTCCAAGTCATTTAATATTTCTTTACCCGCACATTCCGCCTGGATCTGAACCGTGATTTCGCCAACGCCGCCCGTTATCAGACTTTCGGCCAATGCCACTTCTTTTCCCGCATAAAAAGGCCCCGCCGGTCTTTGTCCCAACACGATAGAGAACTTTTCGGCGATCTCACGTAAAGCGCGGACATGATATATTTGCGTCGTACGATTGCCGTACACATCCTCCGTCATATATTCGACCGTATACACTTCATCTGAAACAGGTATAAAGCAATGATCCGCTACGCTGATCTCAGATTCAGAATACGTACCGTAATTGCGGAATACACGTACGCTTACAGGGGTATCGGAAGCGGTATGAGAATCATAAGCCGTCGCTTCAAACAGCGGATACGCGCGTCCGACTAAAGCATCCGGCCATTCTCCGTCTTCAGGCGCATTTACGGTTAATTCAGGAGGTTCTTCATCCGTGATCAAAGTTCCGTCCAACTCACAGCCATAAATATCTGCAACGACAAAGTTTGCGGTCGCCCCGATAAATTTATTAGCCGTGATCGTTACATAAACCTCATCGGAAGTAAATCCTTCCCATAAATCAGAATAGTATTTTGGATCGTCCATGTCCATAACAAGTTTTCTGACACCGTCGCGGTCGACATAGACGGCTTTTTCATTTTTGTCAAAATAAAACTTGAATAAATTATTGTTTTCCGTTCCCGCAAAAGACAGGCGGGTCCATTGCCCGTACTGTGAAGGCTCTACATGGATCTTATATCCGTCCTCGTCCCCTTTTGTCTGCTGCCCGTTTCCGCCCGCTTTATAGTACGCGACCTCTCCGGAAGCATCGGCTGTCACCCGCAGGTAATTATTTTCGTCGTAACGATTTGTAAGCCTGATTTCCAACTGAGAAAATTCTTCCTCGCCCATCACTTCGGGAGTGATATAAATATTGGCGAAAGGAACGTCAGGGCTCAAAGTCGATATATCGATGGGTTTATTGAAACGGATATAACTGCCGGAGTTTAACCGGACCGTTAAGCCGCTGCCGTCGCCCGCATTTTCCGTGCCTCCGAAAGATACCATATCGGATTCGTTCCCTGTCGAATACAAATAATCCACCACGTTAAATGCTTGCTTATACTCGTAGGTTTTATCCCCAAACGCAGCGGAATACACGACTTCGTAATACCCGAGTTTATCCGCAGTGAATTCATTCGTATACGAAGCGCTGTTATCCGGCTGATACAAGACCGGCGTGCTTTCAAACGAAGCGCCGTCCAGACTGAATCTGACATTTTCAAATTCAATCGCCTGACCGCGAAGAACCGTAGACGATATCCTCGGAAGAGACACTGCCGGATTTTCGGCAGAAACCCGATATATCAGTTCGTAATCTTCTGCATCGCGAACAGATAAAGGAGAGTAAACAAATTTATACTCGCCGGCATTTTCAAAAGTAATGAACCGTTCGCCGTTCGGAACCTGTTCCCATCCGCTTAAAATCTGATCGCCGAAATAAACTGTCAGCAATGTGTGGTTTTCGATCACATTGATGCTTTCGTTCGTCATCGTAATGTTCGGCACCGCTATCGTAGATCCCACGCCATAGGTTTGATCGATAGAAATAATATCTGAAGAATATGTTCCTTCTCGGAATGAAATTTCAGAAACAACTTCTAACGCGTATGTACGAACGGTTTCTCCGATACGATATCGGAGCGTATACTTGTTTCCGTCTTTGACCTGAAAGTTCAGATTTTCGCTCCATAGAGAGTCATCGATAATCGTATTTCCGTTTTCCACAACGGAAACATTTGCATCGTGCCCGTTCCCTTTCCCCAAACGGAACGTGTAAGGTTTCGGCAAATCATACGCTTTCCCCGCGACGGCGGCGGCCGAAACATCGGCAAATACGTCGTCAGTCCCTTCGGAAATATCTATTTTACGCTGATCCAGAGACTGTCCGTTGACTGAATAAATGAATATTTCCCCTTCTCCGTCAGTCCTGTCAAAATTCACGCGCACTTCATAGGCGGAAAAAGAATCTTTCGTTTCGAACAAATCGATTTCGCTATATCCCTCACCGATCGATACGATCTTCTCCTCCGGTTTATAGTGTAAAACAAATTCTTCGACGGCCGAAATCTTTGCTGTATCGAGATACTGTCCGTCCCCATTCGTATCGATACTATACTCGTCGTTTTTTTGAGTGAAAGAAATATCGCAAGATTCACCTGTCAACGTATCATATAAAGAAACGGTAACGGATCTCAGCCCTTGGACAGATCCGAATCCCATGCCGAGATCCAAAACCCCGCTGACCGGATCGACAAATTTTACGCTGCTCCCCGACTTTTTTCCCACCAGCCGAACACCGTAACGATTACCGTTCTGAGGTCGTGTATTGCTTCTGAGTACGGCATTTTCTGTTTCAAACAAATCGATGACCTGCATTTCATTTTGATTGGTCTCTTCGGTATTTTCCACTGCGTTTGCTATAATAAATGCAGATGAAAACACAAGCCCGATCAAAAATATTACAACTAATACGCGAATTCTTTTTATGCTCATTTTTTCCTCCTAAAATTTTTACAGTTTAACCTTTGATTCCCCCGATGGATATATTGCCGATCATTTTATTTCTGAATATCAAAAATAAAATCAAGATCGGAAGCAAAAGCAGCATTCCTCCCGTCATTTTCATCGGAGCGGACGAAACCATTGCCGAAGCGGAAAAATTAAATCGATACATACCCAACGCAACGGTCGGCATACTGGGCAAAAAGATCATAGGAACTTGATAATCGTTCCAAAACTCTATAAATTTCAATAAAAAGACCACAAAAATGACCGGCGTTACCAACGGAAGCATGATCTGGAACATGATACGCAAATTTCCTGCTCCGTCAATAGAGGCCGCTTCCTCATAATCGTGGGGAATATTTTTGAATGTGGCATGAAAAACCAAAAAATACATCCCCAGAAAACTTGCTTTTGTGACCCACATACCGAACATGTTGTCATAAGCGCCGATCAGGCGGGACATCTGTAATTCTGAAGGCAAAGCCCCGACGATCGGGATGATCATTGTGACGATAACGACTGTGTAAACGACCTTACTGAAAAAATAAGGAAACCTGGATGTCAGATAAGCGGTAACGCACATGCACAGCATAGAAGTCAATGCGCAGCCGACCGAATACAGTAATCCATAGCCGAACATCTCGATCAAATACACATATCGCATTCCGCTCGGAGTATCGATTGAAACTTTGAAATTTTCAAATGCGGTGATAAAGTTAGAAAACATCCATTTCGAAGGGAGCCCAACCGAATTGTCCAAAAAATCGATCGGCGTCTTTAAGGATGTCAACAATCCCCAAATCAACGGGATAAAGAGAGAAATACAATAAACAATCAAAAAGAATAATAACACGATGCCAAAAACCGTCAATTTATGGTGATCGCCTTGCTTTCGAGATAATTTAGCCATATTCCCCTCCTTTTTCAGAATTCCACGGTTTCCGGGCCGAATTTCTCTAACAGGTATTTCACGCCTAAAGTAAGCGGTACCGCAACAAACGTCAACAGCAGGCCGGTCGCCGCGTAGTACGGGTACTCTTGCATGGTTTTGACCTCTGCGATCCCCGAAAACAGATAATAACCGAACGTCATTATTTCCGGGCTTGCTTTATTGCCGAAGAAGCTGTACAAATTCAACTGATTTGTGAAAATACCCGCAACGCCTACGATCAAATAAGTGGATAAGGTGCCATAAATCAAAGGCAGCGTGATATACCAAAATTCTTTGAGCGGAGATATGCCGTCCAGTTTTGCCGATTCGACCACCGAATCCGGCACGCGGCTCATTGCGCCGGAATACATGAGAATACCCGAACCGAAACCTACCCATATTGCGTAAAAAATCACCGTGGGAAAAACTGTTTTATGATTTCCTACCAAACCAAGGATCTGTTTGCCCGATATCTTTTCCACGATTTCGGGTATGGCCTCTTCTACAAAGCCCTTGAACAGCACTACCATAACGATACTTGATATTATGGAAGGCAAAAACAGCATGATTTTGAACAAACCGTAAGCGGGAAATTTTTTGTAAATATAATATGAGAAAAACAGCGCGAGCGGAATTCCCACTATCAGATTAAACGCATATACGATCAAAGAATTGCCGGTCATCTTTGCGACCATGCGCGTTTGGGTACAAAAGTCGAAAAACCTTTCAAAATTTTCCGTTCCTACCCACGAAAAAGTTCCGCTATAAACATCGTAACTTTTGAAAGCCAACAAGATCGAGTTAAAGTTTACCGCAAGATAAAAATAACAAAATTGAAACACCGGAAAAGCGATCATGATACAATAAAATATCAGATTTTTCGTCCTTTTCTTCATGAACGAGCTGATTTCCTTAGGTTTCCCGCTTGTCTGCTGTGCCATGGCTCCCCCTTACTCAATGCAAATTGCCGATATAACCTGCCCAGTTAAGGTTATAATAATCAATGATCCCTTTAAAATAAACATCCGCTAAATTTCCGGTATGCTCTTTCATGTAAGAGGCAGGAATTTTATAGGTCATACCGTCAATGTTAGCCCACCACAGGCTGTTCGGGTCCAAAGCGACCTGGTTATTCATGAACATTTCCGACTGCGAGGCCGGATAAATGATATCGGAAGTCTCCCGTATCTGCAGCAACTGTCTGCCATAGGGGCTCATTTCTTTCTTTGTTTCTTTTGTCACTTCGTAATTTACGAAAAATGAAGAACTAGTGATGGCACTGAAATCATTTAAGGCGGCGTCCGTATAACAATACATCAAAAACTTTTTTGCCAAATCGAGGCTTACGCCGGTAGATTTTGCGTTTATCATCGCCGCCGTTTTGTTGAGAGCAATATATGTACTCTTTTCGACTACCTTATCTCTCGTCGCTTTCGGCAAAGGCATAAAACCAAGATTGCGGCCCATTCTGTCCTTCCCGGGATTATTTGCCGCCACAGCGTCAAATTGCCCGCCTTTTTCAGCCTCGCCCTCCCACCACGTCGCTTCTATCATCATTGCGATCGGGCTGCTGGAAGAAGAATAGGCAGAGCGCAAATATTCAAGATGTGTGGTGTTTTGATCTGCAAAAGTATTCGTACAAGACTGGCTGCGCCATCCTTCGGCCGTCATGATCTTTTCTAAGAATTTCAAAGCATAATATCTTCCGGGCTGTCTGGCCAAATCATTACCCGTTTCGGGAGTCACCTTGAGGGTTTCTGTCTGGTATGATCCATCCGCATTTTGGATCACTCTGCCGTTTTCCATTTTCAAAATGGTCGTTTCGCCCTCGAAAGTAAAATTGCGCATGATCGAGTCTCTGCCTTCGTAATCCGCCCATAAACTTTGCAATAAATATGTAAGATAATTGGGATAAGCGCCGGACCAGATCAAAGGCGTCATGCCTGCACTGGCGATTCTGTCACAAAGCGCAAAAAATTCATCGTATGTTACGGGCAACCCGTCGTCAAAAGTTCCGGGTTCACCATCTAATCCATACGACTTTGTCTGATAACTTTTGCTGACAAACGCCGGCTTTTCATCGGTAGATTTATCCGACAAATAAAAATAATTGTCTGCAAACAAATCCATATCATAAATTATGCCGCCATAGGCTTGATAAAAGGGCAAAGCGAAATACTGGTTGTCAGACTTTCTTTTTAAAAAGTTTTTCACGGTCGGATCCAATTTAGATTCAATCGTTTTGTTTTCGCCGAATTCCGTCAACGGAGTCGTAACAACATCCGTGATGTTGGCAATCTTACCCAGCCCGACAAAGTCATAATAGTTGACGTCTTCAATAAAGAATACATCGTTTTTGTTATTCTGTATCGTATCTCTTAAACTTGTCCCTATATAACTTCCGTTGGGCTCGATCAAAACCTGAACCCCTGTTTTGCCTTCTTCAAAATGAACGTCTTTATACTTTTCTTCAAATTTTTCTTTTGCGCGATAAAGCCACGCTGTGCCGTAAGCGCCGTCATATGTTCCGACGTACAACTGCGTTCTCGAAGAATCAATTTTTTCGATTTCTCCGCCGCAGGCGACGAGAGAGATTCCCGCCGTCAGCGTCAGGATGATTGCGCCTACAATTCCCAACAATTTTTTCATAAATCAGCCTCCTGCCTTGTCATATTTTCAAAAATTTTTTATTATACGATCGTTTTTTCCAGATAGTCGAGCGCTAAATCTGCCATTTTTTTGCCCAATGAGGCGCTCGCCTCTTTCGCGCTCTCCGTATACCAGTGAGAGATGGAAGACACCTTTGAAAGGTCCACCGCATCCGGATAAAGAGCCATCAGAAGAGAGGTCTCAAATTTCCCCGCATGATCGTATCCCGTCGCGTCCTGAACGGCCTTATTCATGGTCGGGATCACTTTGATCCACGAAAAGGGGTTGTCCGAACTGTCCAGTTGATTGTAATATTCTTTCGATTTATCGCTCCCCCACCAGCCCTGGCCGCGCGTCTTTTCGAGAAAATCCATCGTCGCGCGCTTTGCAGCCTTCATATAACTGAGCGTCATGGGCATCAGGCTTTCCTGCTCAAACTGATGGTGGATGACGGTATAAATATTCCGATAGCCGGACGCGAGAAAACTTTTATAGATATAATAAACGTAATTTTCAAACGAATTTTCTTCCACGTGTACGGTGGAACTGGACTCGTCTGCGACCGCGTAACTCGACGGGCTGTACCAGACGGGCGGAGCGATCACGATCTCTTTTCTCTTTTCCAGTTCGCAAAGCAGCCCCTCGACGATCATGGTATCGCATCCCAGCCCGCAGTGCGCGCCGTGGTACTCGATCGTACCGCCCGCAAAGACGAGCGGCAGCCTGTTCTTTTTGATCTTTGCCACCGTATCGGGCATACAATATTCGAATCGCATTTTTTCCTCCTTTAATCAAATATTTTTTGCTTTAAAGCAAAAAATACGGCCGGCCGTATTTTTCCGCTCACTCCTCCGCATACCCGAGCGTCGTATAAAAGGCGAGATTAGACTGTCTGTTATCTAACCTGCCGTACTGCACGACGATGGAGGTATCCGATTCGAGCGTCATGGCGTACTGTTCTCCCTCGGGAACGACTGCGTTGCACATATCTTCGACGGAATTCGTACGAAAGCACTTCACCCGATGCGCTCCCACTTTCCAGACGATATCGCAAACGCTCTCCCTGTCCGTAAAGAGCAGTTTTACACGGATCTCGGCATCCTGATCGCTGTCATTGACGACGATCACGGATTCATGCCCGCGAAGGGCGCCTTCCCCCTCGGGCGGGCGCTCGCAATCGGGAATGATCCATCTTTTTTTTCCTAAATTCCTTTTCAAAGCCGTCATACCTCGACGATCCCCTTGAGATAATCGCTCAGAAGTTCGCAACCGTCTTTTTTGATGACCGCGCCCTTTTCCCAACGGACACCGAACGAAGGCGCCGAAACAAAGGTATCGATATTGAACACCATGTTCTCTTCCAGCGGATAATCGCTGTCCGTCTCCATCCAGGGGGCTTCCACTTCGATCATGCCCATTCCGTGGCAGGGACCGTAAATATAATAGTCGCTCATGCCGCGCTCTTCATACATGCGGTAAAACTCTTTTGCGATATCGCTTGCGATCACGCCCGCTCTCAGTTTATCCTGCGTCCAGCGGTGCGCTTCCAGTCCGAATTCGACGAAGCGTCTTTTTTCGGGAGAGATCTTACCGATCGATACGGGCAGCCCGATACTCGGCGAATAACCGTCCACCTTTGCGGACAGATTCAGTTGCACGATGTCCCCCTCGCATATTTTCCGATATCCCGAACGGGAGATCGCGTGCCTGGTAGACTTTTCGCTGAACACGTACATGGGCAGCCCCTCGTATTCGGCTCCGTTTTCGTAAATCGCCTTTTGCGCGATGCCCACCATTTCCAGTTCCGTCGCTCCGGGACGCAGATGGCGGATGACCTCGCTCGTAGCGATCTCCGTGATGCGCAGGGCCTCTTTCAGGCAGGCGATCTCGTTTGCGCTCTTGATCTTGCGAAGGCTCACCATGATGTCCGCGCAGACAGAGATATCCGCCTGCGGATAATTGTCTTTCAGCCCGTCGACGATCGGCAGGGTGAAATCGAGATAACTGCCCAATCCGATCCTGATCTTATCCCCCGCAACGCCGATCGCGCGGAAAACGTCGCGGAAAGTATCCGCTTTGAGTTCGGGATAAGAGGGATCCGCTGATTCACGGAATTCTTTCAGAACAAATACTTTTTCGATTTTGGCCACATCCTGGGCGAAGATACGCGATTCGGGCCCTACCATCAGCGCGGCGTTGCCCGATGCGGAGATCGCGACCCCGCAGCGCTCGAAAAGGGGCCAGAACCCCGAAAAGTACCTCGGATTCGCATAGTCGGACTCTGTGCCGACTACGACAAGGACGTCCAGACCCCGTTCGGAGGCAAGTTTCGCCGCCCTTTTGATGCGCGCGGCATACTCTTCGTCAGGAATACAAACTCTGTTCATAAAATAAGATTCTCCCGTCAATTTTTCTAAACTGTCACATAGATTATATCATCCGATCACCTCTTTGTCTTTGCCAAAAATTAAATAAAAGGTGCACTATTGTAAATAATTATAATTTATGACAAATTTATTACATCCAGTTAACAAATTATTTACAAGTCCTTTTATCCGGGCATGAAGACGAAAAAAATCAAAACTTTGTACTTGACAAACTTTATATTCCGTGATATATTTCTTTTAGATTATCGGGCAGCGGAGGAGTTTTCCTTGCAATTCAAACTAAAGACGATACAGTATGATCTGAATATCACCCGCATCGCAAACGTGCACTACTTTGAATTTATCAGCAATTACCACACGGAGAGCGATTACCATCCCTTTCACGAACTCGTGTACGTCGACAGGGGCGAAATGCACGTAAAGGCGGAAAACTATCAGGGCGTTTTGCGCGCGCAGCAATTTATTTTGCACCTGCCCAATGAAAAGCATATGCTTTCGTGCGACCTCGGTTCGGCGCCGAGCGTGATCATCATCGGATTCGAATGCAACTGCCCGCGGCTGGATTTTCTCTCTCAACAGCCGATCACTCTGTCTCTGCAAAACCAGCGGCTCCTCGGCGAGATCATCAAGGAAAGCCGCAGCGTATTTCTTCCGCCCTACGATATACCCAATCTCGAAGACATGAAAAAGCGCAAAGACTTTCCGTTCGGGGCCGACCAACTTATCAAGAGCCAACTGGAATACTTTTTTATCAAACTCATCCGCGAACACGAATCGGAGGAGAGCAAAAGCGCCGACGCACCTCCTTCCGACGCGCCGTCGAATCTGGTCGCGAGCGAAAATCCCCTTCTGACGGAGATCTGCCATTATATCAAAGAGCATCTGACGCAAAAACTGACGCTGTCGGAACTGTCCCTTCTGTTCGCGACGAACAAGACGACCCTGTGCGCGCTGTTCCGCAACAATCTGAACTGCACGGCGGTCGATTATATCAATAAAGAGAGACTGGAACTTGCAAAACAGATGATGCGGAAAAACGACAAGACGCTCACGCAGATCGCGGACGAACTCAATTTCAGTTCGGTGCATTACTTTACGCGGCTTTTTACGAAACATGAAAACATGCCGCCCACCCAGTATCTGAAAATGATCAAAACGAAACAAAATATCGAATAAAAAGCCTGCGGCCTTCATCAAAAGCCGCGGGCTTTCCTTTTACTGAAAAATTTTTTCCAACCAAAGACAGTTGAGATATTTTTCGAAAAGATTGTTTGACCAGAAAAAATAATGATTGCTCGACTCGAAGCCGATCGCAGGGAACCGCCTTTGCAATTCGTACATACGTTTTGCATCGCGCCTTTCCGCACGCAACAGGTCGTTGATCCCGTGGTCTTTCCCCTCCCTGTTAAGACAGAACAAAAATTGCCTGTGCGCCGAAGCGAACGCGATTCCGCAAGCCTCTGAAACCGTAATCAGTTCTTCCAATTTTTCCCCTCTGCCGCCCATGCTTTTCAGAAGTTCTACGCCCTCGTTCCATTTTTCCGAAAGGCGGGCGTAAAGGTCTGCGAAAGCCTTCTCTCCGTAAGGATACCGCCATTTTTCTGCATCGTCGAAGGGATAGCAGACCATGGTCGCGTGCATGCCGGAACTCTTTTCGTAAAGCAGATTCGCCTCGTTCTGATTCTGCGGCCCGTAATACAGGCTGTTCATGGAAAACGGAAAGCAGGAAAACGCTTCCGAAAAGAGGGAAAACGCCTGCAAAAGCCGCCCGTCGTCCGTACCGAATTCGCGGAGGGAAAAATCCGCCAGGATCTCCTCGTCGGAAAGACTGTAGTCGTATTCGGTCAGTGCGAGCGCGCCCGTAGGGTACCCGCCCAACGTCCAGCAGAGCATAAAATCGTCTATGCCCGCCTCTTTCAGCCTGCGGATATGGCGGATCACCGTTTTATAGACGGGCAGATACGGGACAAACGCGCATTCCCAGGAATTGTTGATCTGCACCTTTGCCATGATCTTTCTGCCCTGTTCTTTCGCCGCACGCCAAAGGCGGAGACTCTTTTCAGACGGACCGGAAACGGAAATGGAATAATCGTATACTTTCTGCGGCAGACCGCCCCGCACGAATTCCTGCTCGTCCTCGGAAACGCACATCAGGGTGATTTCGGGATGCAGCGACCGCAGGATGCGGGCGCTCTCCTCCTCGTTCCAATGATACATGCCGTTCCAACCCCAGTTCCAGCAGATGAGTTCCGCGTCCGATCCGCTCTTTCTGATGCCGTCGTGCATCAGATTGTAAATTTCGGCGATCACCTGCGCGCGGTCTCTTTCCTGACAGCGCGGGCAGCGGGTGCGGCCGGAAGGTTCGCGCGAATAGCAGTTGGTCAGATTTTCCGACATTGCGATGGCGATGATGCCGCCGAGCCCCTCCAGTTTTTCCGTCAGAAAGGCGACCGCGTCCGTCAGATACCTCTTTACGCGCCCGTCGGACGTGCACAGCGCAAAAAATCCGTTTTCGCCTGCCCCCTTCAACTGCGGCCAACGGACAAAAAACTCTTCGCGCATACAGCGCGGCTCGTTCAGGTAGAGATAGATCTTTATCCCGAACTTCGCGGCCAGCCCGATCATTTGCTTTATTTTGCAAAGGCGTTCCTCCCACCCTGCAGAAAGAGAGGGATCAAAGGGAAAGGGCGTCACTTCATACAGTACGGCGGGGATCCAGATCCCGTTGACGTTGCTCGCTTTCAGGTCCTTCAGCATCTGTTCGCTGAACGCTCCGTCCGAATCGTAGGAAGCCGAATAGGCGTAAGCGATCTTTTTTCTGCCGGCAGGCACGGGCGGAACGGCGGAGCGCTTTCCCCTGTAAAAATCAAAGGGGCGGGCGGGTTCACCGACAAAAAAAGAAGCCGACGCCGCTTTGATCTGCGGCCACAGCGATCTGTCCGCCTCTTGCAGACGGACGGGAGCGCATGCAGGTTTTGCGCCCAGTTTTTCGCCCAGAAAATCCTCCTCTTTCAGAGCGCGGGCGTAGCGCTCTGCCGTCCAGCCGAGAAGTTTTACGATCTGTTCGTCCGGCAGAAGCGTATAGTTGTTGCGTATAACGGTAATATAACCCTTGTTCAGCCATAAAGAGGGGTCAGCCTCTTCGCTGTATATACCGAGCGCTTTTTGCGCAGAAAGGATTTCCCCTTCCGTACATTCCATTGCCGCCGCAAGATTTTTTGCCGGAACCATGCCGCTGTTGCGCAGCAATACCAGAGCCGCCGCATCCGCATAAGGGAAATTTGGCCTGAAACTCACCGATCTGCCCCCCGATTTGTTTTTACATTTATTATACAACAAAGTTTCCCTTTTGTCCATATCCTATCTTGCATTCTTTTTATCTAATATTTACCAATTTTTCAAAACCGTATTGCCCGTTCGGATACACAGTGCCCCGAAAGTTTTCATCCGATCCGTACCGGAAGAAAACAAAACCGGGACGCAAAATGATATGCACCCCAAAAGTTAGACACTTTTGGAGGTGCATATTTTTTATGGCAAGAAGAAAGAAATTTAACACAAAGTACTCACCCGAATTCAAATTATCTGTTATACTAGATATGCGTGAACATGGAC
>DXCO01000041.1 GCA_019115945.1 Candidatus Borkfalkia excrementavium
TTTTCTGAAAATTTAACAGGATAAAACTTTCTGAAAAATCATGGCGCATATTGAAACCGGTCCAAACCGAGCCTTTATGGCAAAGGAAAGCGGGCCGCCTACGAAGAGACCGCCCGCTTTCTTTTGCCATGCACGGAATTCCGCAACATTCCGCTGCGAAATTTTACGACTGTTATCCAAAGTTCGGATTTTTATAAAAAGAATACCTCGCTCAAAATCAGAGCAAATTTTTCCTCTGTTCCGCATCGGAAAGGGAGGAAAGATACTTGGGCGCAATATCGAACGCCGTTACCGCGCCCGTTCTGCCCTCTTTGGCAAGACGATATACCGCACGCGCAAACGCGACGAGCACGCCCGAAGTAAATTCCGGATTGCTGTCCAGTTTCAGAGAAAACTCTGTGAGGAATTTGTTTCCGTTCGCAGATTCGGAGGAGCGGAGGACAAAACCGCCGTGCGGCATGCCGCTGTGGTCGCGTTTGAGTTCCTCTTCCGAGATAAAATGCACTTCCGTATCGTAATCGGCAAAGTAATTGGGCATCTGTTTGATCTCTTGTTCGATGCGGGATCTGTCCGCCCCCTCTTCTGCCACGACGTAGCAAAGGCGCGTATGTTTTTCCCTGGTCGTCAGATCGGGATTTTCTCCGTTGCGGACCCGCTCAAGTGCCGATTCGACGGGAACGGTATACTGTTTTGCGTCCTTTACCCCGGCGACGCGGCGAATAGCATCGCTGTGTCCCTGGCTGACGCCACGCCCCCAGAAAGTATACGAATTGCCGTTAGGAGAAACCGCCTCGAAATAAAGTCTGGAAAGAGAAAACAGTCCCGGATCCCAGCCGATGCTCATTGCGCCGAGATGGCCGCATTCTTTGCCCGTTTTGTCCAAATTTTCGAAATATTCGGGAATTTTTGCATGCGTATCGAAACTGTCTACCGTGTTGAAAAATTTCAAAACCTCGACGGACTGCGCGGGCAGATCGGTCGCACTTCCGCCGCAGAGGATCATCACGTCGATCTTGCCGACATAATCCTGCATCGCATCCATTTTTTCGACTTTAACGGGAAGAACGGTTACCACGGAGGCAGGATCTCTGCGCGTAAACACCGCCACGATCTCCATATCCTTATTTTGAGAAACGGCGTACTGCACGCCCCTGCCCAGATTGCCGTAACCGACGATCCCGAGTCTGATTTTTTCCATAGATCAAAACCTCTCTTAAAAAATTTTTTCCGAAACAAAGTTTACCGCGATAAACGAAAAAAGTCAAGCGATCGGCCGCCCGACTTTATTCCGCGTCAAATTTTTTCACTGACGATCACGGCGCCCGAAATATCTTTCAGGGTCAGAACGCCGCCCTCTTCGATCATATAACTATGCGCGGTGCCGTCCTTGGGAAGAGAGACCGAACCGCAGTTGCCGACGAGAATTTTGCCCGTCCGGCGCAAAAAACCCGTATGATAATGCCCGTAAACGAATGCATCTCCGCAGTTGGATGGCAAACGATCGATGCTGAAACGGTCTCCGTGCTGCAAAAAGATCTGTTTGCCGCCGTCGACGAGCACCGCTTCGGAGACAAAGGGAAATACGGAAATCATCCCGTCCACGTCGCTGTCGCAGTTGCCTTTGACGACGAGAAGTTTATCCGCCATTCCGTTCAGAAGTTGCGCCACCCCCATGGGGTCATATCCTTCGGGCAGCGGATTTCTCGGACCGTGATAATAAAGATCGCCGAGCAGGATCAATTTATCCGCCCCTTCTTGTTCAAAACATTTCAGCAATTTTTCCGCATAAAAACGGGAGCCGTGTATGTCGGAAGCGATCAGAAATTTCATACATTCCTTACCTTATTATAAATTTATACGCCGTCGTATAATGATAAATCTGGTTCCTTTCCAAAATGGGATTGCCGAGCGCCGCATATGCGGGACAGTTCACCGCGTTGGGGATAAACTGCGTTTCCAGGCAAAAACCGTAATTTCTGTTATAATAGCCGGACTTGCCCTTTTGGTTCAGCCCGTTCCCCGTATACAACTGTACGGCGGGCTTATCGGTATATACCTCCATCACGATCCCGCTCCTGCTTCCTTCGGCCTCCGCGATCTTCGCATATTCGCCCATACTCTTGTTGCACACGAAATTGATGTCGTATCCGTTGCCGAAACGGATATCGGGGTCGTCCGGATCATAGATCCGTTCGCCGATCCTTCTGGGTTTTCTGAAATCGAAGGGCGTTTTTTCCACGTTTTTGAATTCGCCGTGCGGAATGAGATCTTCGTCCGCCGGCGTCACCCTGTCCGCATCGATCCAAAGAAGTGTATCGAGTACGTTTCCGCTCCCCTCTCCGTCGAGATTGAAATAAGCGTGATTGGTCATATTGACGGCAGTCTTTTTATCCGCCATCGCCGCATAATCGATTTTCAATTCCCCGTTTTCAAACGTATACGTGACCTGCATGCGCATATTGCCCGGATAGTTTTCTTCCATGTCCGCGCTCGTGGAAGAGAGCGAGAGGATATTCCCCTTCGGCCCCTCGAATACGTGCGCCCAGATCTTTTTATCGAACCCGACTTTGCCGCCGTGCAGGTGATTTCCGCGGTCGTTGCAGTAAAGATTGTACGTTTCTCCGTCGATGACCAGCCTGCCCTTTTCGATGCGGTTGCCCACTCTGCCGATGAGCGCGCCGAGGTAACCTTCGTTCTTTTCGTATCCCTCCACGTCGTCGTAACCCAACACCACGTCGACGGGATTGCCCGAAGCGTCCGCAATGCGCAACGACTGAATGATGCCGCCCAAATTCAATATGGTCGCCTCGTTCTGTCCGTCTTTGATCGTGAATGCCAGAACGTCTCTGCCGTCCGACGTTTTGCCGAAAACTCTCGTCTGTATCATTTTATCCCTCCTTTCCATCCAGAAGCGCCGCAACGTCGATCTGTACAGCGCCCTGTTTTCTCACGCTTGCACTGAATACGTTTTCTTTGCCGAAAACTTTTGACATTTCCGTCATATACCGTTCCTTTTCCCCATCCGCCAGATAAGCGAGCACGGTCCCGGCGAATCCGCCGCCGTGTATGCGGACCGCGCCGTCCCGGATGAGGCGGTCGGACATATGGATCGCAAGGGGGACAGGCTGTTCGTCGCTGCCGGGAACAAAGCAGTTCTGCAGACAGTTCAGGCTGCTCACGCCAGAACGCTCGATCGCATCCAAAAATCCCGCGGTATTGCCCGCGCGGAGCGCCGCCGCGGCCGCGTCCACCCTGTCGTTTTCCTCATAAAAATGGAAGGCGCGCAAAATTGCGCGTTCGCTCACTTTTTTGCGCAACCCGGAGATCCCGTTGAAAAACGTATCGTACGGCACTTCGCGCAAAACGGTTCTCCCGAAATATGCGGCGACCGCGCGCATCTCCTCTTTGATCGCGGCATAGTGCGCCGTAAGGGCCGCATGCGACCCGCCCGTATTGGTAATCACAATGGAATATCCCGCAGGAGCCGAAAGCCCCTCAATGACGGGAGATGCGGGGTTTTCGAAATCGATCTCGTTCAGGCCGCCCAAAGAGATCCCCGACTGATCCAGAAGGCCGCAGGGCTTACCGAAATAAACGTCTTCGGCGTACTGCGATATGATCGCCTTCTCCACCTTGGTGAGGGCGCCGCCGAGGTAGAGTTGATTGAAGATCTCGCACACGAGCAATTCGAACGCCGCAGAAGAGGAAACCCCCGCGCCACGGAAAATCGTACTCTCCGTGACTGCTGTGAATCCCCCCACTTTGTAGCCGCGGTCCGCAAGCGCCCTCGCTACGCCGCGGGCAAGCGCAACGCTCTTGCCGTATTCCTTTTTATTGACTTCCGTATCCGCAACATTCAGCGAAAAGGAAGGAAATCCTTCCGAATGTATGCTGACGGTCCCGTCGTCCGTCTTTCTGACCGCCGCCAATATATCGCAACTGATCGCCGCGACGATCACTTTGCCGTGATTATGGTCGGTATGATTGCCGCAGATCTCCGCTCTGCCCGAGGACGAAAAGAAAAAATCCGGCTTCTGCGCAGTCAATTTTTCAAACTGCCCGACAAGACGGTCCACTCGTTCCGAAAAGAGTTTTTTATCGGACGCGGAACCGTACAGATCTTTCAATTCCATATGAAAAACACTCCATGATATAATAAACGGAAGAACTTAACGTTCTCCCGTTTATTATATCATGATTTGTACCGAAAGTAAACCGGATTTTTTATTTATTCAGAGGAATATCGGGAATCGTCGCAAATCCTTGAGCGAGGTCGGCATCCGTAGGGATGGAATCCGACATCGTGCGGTCGTTAAACTGCTTATATGCGGACATATCGAAATATCCCGTGCCCGTAAGCCCGAACAGGATGGTTTTCGCTTCGCCCGTCTCTTTGCATTTGAGAGCCTCGTCGACGGCGACGCGGATCGCATGGCTGGATTCGGGAGCGGGAAGGATCCCTTCGATACGGGCGAACATTTCCGCCGCCTCGAAAACTTTGGTCTGTTCCACGGATACCGCGCGCATATATCCCTGATCGTACAAAGCGGACACGATGGGGCTCATGCCGTGATAACGGAGGCCGCCCGCATGGTTGGGAGCAGGCATAAAGCCGCAGCCGAGCGTGTACATTTTCGCCAAAGGCGTGATCTGCGCGCTGTCGCAGAAATCGTATGCGTATTTGCCGCGCGTCATGGAAGGGCAACTTGCCGGTTCGACGCCGATAAAATCTATGTTGTTCTTGCCCTGCAGTTTATCTCCCATAAACGGAGCGATGAGCCCGCCGAAGTTGGAACCTCCGCCGCAGCAGCCGATGATGATGTCCGGCTGTTCGCCGTATTTTTCCAGCGCGATCTTGCTTTCCAGACCGATCACGGACTGATGCAGCACCACATGGTCGAGAACGCTGCCCAGAACATACCTGCAGGAATCGGAAGTGACCGCCTTTTCCACAGCCTCGCTGATCGCGCAGCCGAGCGAGCCGCCCGTACCGGGGAATTCTTTGAGGATCTTTCTGCCCGCTTCCGTCGTATCGGAAGGAGAGGCGATCACCTGCGCACCGTACGTGCGCATCACTTCTCTGCGCTGCGGTTTCTGCTCGCTGGAAACCTTGACCATATACACGGTCAGATCCAACCCGAAATACGCGCACGCCATGGAAAGAGCCGTGCCCCACTGCCCTGCGCCCGTTTCCGTCGTGACAGATTTCAGTCCCTGCTTTTTCGCATAATAAGCCTGCGCGACCGCAGAATTGAGTTTATGCGAACCGGAGGTGTTGTTGCCCTCAAATTTGTAATAGATCTTTGCGGGCGTGCCCAAAGCCTTTTCCAGACAATACGCGCGCACCAACGGAGAGGGACGGTACATTTTATAAAAATTGCGGATCTCTTCGGGAATATCGATATACAGATCTTTGCGGTTCAGTTCCTGGTCGACGCAATCTTCGCAGAAAACGGCCTTCAATTCGTCCGCCGTGCAGGGCTGCAGCGTCGCGGGATTGAGGAAGGGTTCATGTTTTATTTTCATGACGGCGTTCATATTATACCACTGCCTGGGGATCTCAGTTTCAGAAAGATAGGTCTTGTACGGGATTTTTGCTGACATAGTTTTTTTCTCCTTTTTTTATTTTTTTGCAACAAAAAAACACGGTCACACTCGCTTGGGACGAATGAACCGTGTTGCCACCCAAATTTACAGCGATCAAAAAAACGCTGCCTCCTTGCAGGTACTGTCATACCCTCTTCCTGTAACGTGAAAGCCACGTCGGACACTACTCGGAACCCTTTTGCATCCGCCCTCGGTAACCCATTCGCTATGCATCAAACTGCCTTTATCCCACCGCCAAAGGCTCTCTGAAAGTTTGTTGTAGCACGCTACTCTTTTACCTCATCGGTTTTTTATAGCATAGCACACTTTTTTTCGCTTGTCAACAATTTGATCGAATTTTTTCAAAAAATTTTTTAACCCCGACCCGCGCATCGCGAAAGGCAAAAAATTTCGATCCCCGCTTTCAGCACGGTTGAAAAGCAAAAAAAGGAACAAACTAATCGCATGAAAAAAATTGCGGCCGCAACGGCCATTCTGATCGCGCTCGTCGCCGCGCTGTTCTGCTTTTTGCCCACGTTTGCAGAAAATCCCGGGCACCGCGCGCAAAAACCTGCCGCCGATCAACAAAAAGCAGAAGAAAAAAGCCCTCCGGACACAGATCCGCCGCGAACAGACGAAAAGTGCGTTTATCTGACTTTCGACGACGGCCCCACCGATTCTGTAACGCCGAAAATTTTAGACGTCCTCGCGCGGGAAAAAGTTCCCGCGACGTTTTTCGTCATCGGACAGCAAATCAAAAATCGGGAGAAGATCCTGCAGAGGGAGGCTGATGAAGGACACGCGATCGGAATACACACCTATACGCATATTTACAGCCAGATCTATTCCTCTGCCGAAGCGCTGACAAGCGACATCGAAAAATGCAGGCAGGCGATACGGGCCGTCCTGCCGACGTTTGACGGCAAAATTTACAGATTCCCCGGAGGTTCGTACGGGAAACAGGATCTGCGCGATACCGTCCGCGCGCTCGGGTACACTTATTACGACTGGAACGCCGCTACGGGAGACGCGGAAGCGCATCGCTCCGCCGCCGAATTGTTCGAAAACGCCGTTTTGTCGAGCAAAGAAAAAAGGCAAGTGATCCTGCTCATGCACGACGGCGTGGGTTACGCTTCGACGATAGAAGCGCTTCCGCAAATCATCGAATATTACAGAGAAAACGGGTATACTTTTCGTACCCTGTAAAATTCAAAAATCCGTTCGGGCCGACGGGTTGCCCATATCCTATCAGGGCCGATCGCAGGCGTAACCGGCAGCATAATGCCTTTGCGCCGAAACACTTTCTCTTATCTCTTTTTAAGTTTATTCATCTATATGCCATCGCCGGCATTCCGGTGCGCATACCTGTGCGGTATCCGCATCCGTCCGTTGACGGCAAAACGGCGGCTTATCCTGTGTCAGGCTTGCTTGCGGCCCTCCGCATACTTTGCGGCAATGATCTTATTGTTGCGGGCGATCATGTTCAGATACCCGTCGATGCTCTTTTCGTAATTCGCGCATTCCGCGGGCTTGACGGAACAAGACGCATACTTGCGGAGGTATTTTTTGATCTCGCCGATAATATTCACAAGGGAACGGTAAAGTTCGAATACGGTGAATTTATAGAACTTGTCGTCCCGAATGGCGACGACCCAGGCGGAGGGATGCAGGATCTTGCTCGCGCTTGCGTAGGCGGCGTGCCTTCCGCTCTGCCCCGCGATCTTTTGCAGCCCCTCTTTGAAATTCAGGCGGTATTCCTTGCCCAACCCCTCGCGGAACCCGTTGACGTACAAAAGCCAGCCGTAATTGATAAAGGCATTCCGCTCCTTGACACCGTAAGCCTTGCACTCCTCGGAAAGCCGCGCCTGCAACGCCTCTGCATTGGGATTGTTTTCCAGATCGAAATATTCCATGTGGCGCACGTAATCGAAAAAGAGTTCGTCGCCCATGTTGTTGAGCACGATCAGAACGCATTCGAGTTCGTGCAGATGACGCCACAATATGACGGCATCGCAACTGTTTCCCGCCGCGAGCAGATTTACGACGCTCTTGATGGTGACCATGGATTTTTTGAACAGGTTGTTGATGCCGTTCATCCTGCGGTCCTCTCCCCTGAGCGAACCGAGCACGTAAAGCGAAAAACTGCACGCCATATTGTATGCGGCGATCTCGGGCGAATACACGGAAGTGTTGGACAGTTTTTCCACGTTCAGATGTTCGTTGATGACGATATATACCGCGACGTCGCGCGCCATAAAACTGCGGTACTTTTCGTCCGATTCCAACTTGCGGACAAGTTCCGCGGGCAAATGCGACATGTGGAAGAGGTGGTAATAAAAAATATAACTTACGATCTCGTCCAGACGCGCGCCGTCCAATTCGCGCAACCGGATCTTGCGCCGCTGCAATTCTTCCAGGTAACTCTGTTTGACGCGCCCGTACATCTCCCGGATAAACTCTTTATCCGGCGTTCTGCCCGTGATCCTGCTCAGCCGCTGAAACTGCGCTTCGAATATGCGCGCCTCCATTCCGTCGATGATATTCAAAAAGTCCACCCCCTGCTCGCGGCCGGGGCTCCGCCCGTTCTCCGGCAAAAAGCCCGCCGCCTATATCATTGAAGGATATTGCTCGTGATCATATCCACGCCCCACGCCGCAAGTTTTTCCGCGGCCGCAGGGTCGTCGCACGTCCAGCAGTTGATCACGATCCCGTTCTCGTGCAGTTTTTTTACGTTTTCTTCCGTCAGCGCGGTATAGTAAATATCCAGATCCATCGAATATCTTTTCAGTTTTCCGATCAGTTCTTCGTCAAATTCGCAGGTGAGATACTGCACCTTCTGCTCCGGCAGCAGTTCGCGCACGGCAACGAGATTTTCGTAACTGAACGAGATAAAGATGATGTTGTTCAGATCGTATACGGCCTTACAGATCCCGATGATTTCGGCTATATCGCTCTTTGCCATGGCGTTTTTCAATTCGATGACGGCCGTTTTTCCGTAACGGGCGAGCATCTGAAGGTATTCTTCCAAAGCGGGAATCACCAGCGCGCCGCTGAAATTGTCCTTGCCCGCCTCTTTGATGCGAAGAGAACGCAAGCACGCAAAATCCGACTGTTCGAGAACGACTTTTTTGTCGCAGAGCCGGCCCGTATCGTCGTCGTGATATACGACGTATTTTTTATCCGACGTGACGTGTACGTCGCATTCGATCCCGTAATAGTCGCGGTTGCACGCCGCGGCAAATGCGGGAAGAGTGTTTTCGCGCTCGATCCCCGAAAGCCCTCTGTGCGCGACGATTTTCGCATTCCTCTTTTCTTTGACAGCGATCGTTTCCATCTCGTATTTCCCTCCAATTACATTAAGACGATGTTGTTTTCGGCGCAGTATTTTTCCGTCTTTTCATCCCAAAGGGAAACCTGTACTTCGCCGATATGTTTTTTATTGAGCAGATACATGCACAAACGCGACTGTCCGATCCCGCCGCCCATCGAGACGGGCATTTCCCCCGCGGCGAGCGCCTTGTGGAAGGGCTGACTCAGCCGATCGGTACAATTTTCCGCTTCCAGTTGCGCGATCAGGCTCTTTTCGTCCACGCGGATCCCCATCGACGAGACCTCAAAAGCGCAGTCCAGAACGGGATAATAAAGCAAAATGTCGCCGTTGAGGTTCCAATCGTCGTAATCAGGCGCGCGGCCGTCGTGCTTTTGACCGGAACGCAGTTTTCCGCCGATCCCCATCACAAACGTGGCGCCGTGCGCGCGCACGTAGGCGTTTTCACGCTCTTTGGGGGATAGGTCGGGGTACATATCTTCCAGTTCCTGCGAGGTCACAAAGCAGATCTCGTCGCTCAGATAGCGTTCCAGAACGGGATATTCGCGGCATACGGCGTCTTCCGTACGTTTGAGCGCGGCATAGATCTTGCGCACCGTATCTTTCAGAAACGCGGTGTTTCTGTCCTCGCGGCCGATCACTTCTTCCCAGTCCCACTGGTCGACGTAGACGGAATGAAGATTGTCCAGATCTTCGTCGCGGCGGATCGCGTTCATATCCGTATACAGCCCGCTGTACTTTTCAAACCCGTGCTTTTTCAAAGCGAAACGCTTCCATTTTGCCAGGCTGTGAACGACCTCCACTGTCTTGCCCGTCGCCTTCATATCGAAGGAAACGGGACGCTCGACGCCGTTCAGGTTATCGTTAAGCCCGCTCTCGCGCGTAACGAACAGCGGCGCGCTGATCCGCGTCAGGTTGAGCGCGGCGGACAGTTCCTTTTCGAATACCGTTTTGATGAATTTTACGGCATGCTCCGTCTCCATCAGAGTCAGTTTGGATTGATACATAGATAGACCTCTTTGCGTTTGTCTGTTTATATTTTCAGTTCGGCGAAGCGATAAATAAATCTGTCCGCTTCCCTTTTCAGCGCCGGCACCTGCGCTTCGGAAATTTTGTCGTATACGGCGACCGTTTTCATTCCCGCGCGCTTTGCGGAACGGATCGCCGTCAGATTATCTTCAAAAACCGCGATTTTACCGGGCGGCAAACCCAGTTTTTGCGCACAGCGCAGAAATATATCCGGGTAACTTTTGTCCTTTTTTACGTCGTCGACCGTAACGACGCATTCAAAGGCCCGTTCCACCCCTCCCGCGCGGAGCACGGGAAGAAAAAAATCGGGCGAGGAGGCAGTGGCCACGCACAGGCGCAGCCCCGCATTTTTCAGGCGGACGACCAGTTCGGCCGCGCCCTCTTTGAAATATTTCGCGCTGTCCCGCGCGCCGTATTTCGCGCGGCACATTTCATTCCATTCCGAAATCAGATCTTCCGCCCGTTCGGAGGGGAGATATTCCCGCACCGTATAGGCGGCGACCTCGCGGAAACCGAGATGCGCGATCTTTTCCTGATAATCGTCCGGCACGGACATCCCGCGCGCGGCGAAAAATTCTTCGTCTATCTCCCGCCAGATCTCCATGCTGTCGATCAGCGTGCCGTCCAGATCGAAGATCGCCCCCTGTATATCGTCTATTTCCAACATACGATTTATTCTATCATCTTTCGGTAAAAATTGCAACCGCGTGAACGGGCTTATCCCCTTTTCGGCTTGAATTTTCCGCTAAGATGTGGTAAACTATATTTTGAAAGGGAGATTTTCCATTATGGCATTCGGATTCCGTCGGAAAAAAACAACCGAAATTGAACAGCCTGCGCGCCCCGCGCCGCCCGTGAGCATCCTGCTGTCGGGCGGAGGCCGCGCGTGTTTGACGGCGCTCTTTCCCGCTCTGCCCGAATATTCGGAGATCCTGTCAAGGGAGACGGTCGCGGAAGAAAACATCCCGCAGACCCTGACTATCCGCACACCGGACGGCGGCCCTGCGGGAAAATACGTTCTGCATATCGACTCGGAAGATTTCGATTTTTCCGCCCTGAAAGATCTTTTATACTTTCTGAACGGTGCGGAAGAAGAGGCCGTATTCTTCGGAAAAAAAGATTTTGCCGAAGGAGAGGAAAGCCTGCTGCCCCGCTTGCTGTCGAGAGAGATCGGACTGCCGCGCGGTACGGGCTGCGCGTTCAAGAGAGATCTTTACGGGCGGATGCCGCCCGCCGAAGGGCTGGCACCCGAATACAGGGAAACTTTTGCGCCCCTGCTGTTCGCCGAAAACGCCGCCTTTGCCCCCTACCCGATCCGTACGGAAAAAAGCGGACCGGAAGAGGAAACGCGCGACCGGACGGAGGACTTTTTTGCCCTTGCGGAATACTTCAACGACGCGAAAGGAAAACTCAGCCCCGAGCGATATTCCTTTGCCTTCCGATACGTATGCAGACAGGCCGTATCCAGATACGCGGAACTGGGCGCGGAGGGCGACAGGGACGCACTTGCCGCCTTTGACGGCAGACTGAAAGGATGCAACATGGCCCTGCGCGTGGCCGCGGGCGAAAACAGTCCGCTTGGGTTCGTCGAAAAATTGGCCAAAAGAAATTTTTCCGTTCCCTTTTATCTGCGGACTTTTCTGAAACTGTATCTGAAACGCAATTGATCTATAAAATCTGCCCGCAGACGCGATCCGTCTGCGGGCAGGTTTTTCAGAGCAGTCTGCCGTATTTTCGGATATAGAGGCGCTTGGCGACTTCGGAAAGGAACATATACAGCAACAAAACGGCGGCAAGATATCCGAAATACCGCACGGGCAGACGGGAAAGCCCGATGCCGCTTCCCACCGGCGTAAAGGCCAATACGGCGGCGACGGTTACGCCCGCCGCCGTAAAAAGCGATACCGGCAGAGAAGCCCTCGACTTAACAACGGGCAATCCGTCGCTGCGCAGCGTATGGATGACGGCCGTCTGCGTCAATGCGGATTCGATAAACCAGCCCGCCTGGAATATGCCGACAAACAGCGGGCGCAACTCGGGAGAAAGAGCCGCATACGGCATCCCGCAGACGGCGGGGCAGAACACAAAATATAAAAACGCATACGTCGCTATATCGAACAGGGAACTTACCGGACCGAACCGGAACATGAAACCGCGCACAGATCTCGCATTCCATGAAGAGGGAGAGCGCAGATACAGATCGTCGACGCGGTCCCACGGAAGGGCGGTACACGAGACGTCGTAGATCAGATTCAGGACGACCAACTGCACCGCCTGCATGGGCAGGAAGGGAAGAAACGCGCCGGCAACCAGCACGGAAAGCATATTGCCGAAATTGGAAGATGCGGTGATCTTGATATATTTCGCCATATTGGCGCACGTTCTGCGGCCTTCAGCAACGCCGTCCGCAACGACGGTGAGATCCTTTTCGAGCAGGATGATCCCCGCCGCCTCTTTCGCGATGTCTGCGGCCGTGTCCACCGAAATGCCGACGTCCGCCGCACGCATGGCGGGCGCGTCGTTGATGCCGTCTCCCATATATCCCACGGTATGCCCGTTTTCGCGCAGGACCCTGATCACCCGTTCTTTTTGGGCGGGTGACAGTTTTGCAAAGACCGTGACCGTCTCCGCCGCTTCGCCGAGCGCACGGTCGTTCATGCCGTCGAGGTCGTCGCCGAGCAGGATCCGTCCGCAATCCAGCCCCACTTTGCGGCAGACGCAGGCGGTCACTTTTTCATTGTCGCCCGTAAGGACCTTTACGGCTACTCCCATCTTTTTCAGAGACGCGATCGCCGCGGCTGAGGAAGATTTGGGCGGATCGAGAAAGGCGAGATAACCGATGAGCACCATCTCCGCCTCGTCCCCCACGCTGAGCGGGGAGGCTTTGTCCGAAAGATTTTTCTGTGCCACGGCGATGACGCGCATCCCCTTTGCGTTGAGTTCGTCTGCTTTTTGCAAAACGAATTTCTTTTTCTCTTCGGACAGCGGGCAAACGCTTCCATTAAGTTCGGCATAAGAGGAAATTTTCAGCATCTCCTCCACCGCGCCCTTTGTGATCAGTTGCGTTTTGCCCGTCTTGTCGCGCACGGCAACGCTCATCCTGCGCCTTGAAAAATCGAACGGGATCTCGTCCGTCTTGACGTACGAATGAAAAACCGCACCGTCCATTTCTCCCGCGTCGCACAATTCCCGCGTGCGTGAGATCACGGCGGCGTCCATCAGATTTTTCAGGCCTGTCTGATAATTACTGTTCAGAAAGGCATGGCGCAAAACGCGCGCATCCTCTTCACCGTTCACGTTGAGATGGTATTCGAGCACCACCTTATCCTGCGTGAGCGTGCCCGTCTTATCCGTGCAAAAAACGTCTGCCGCCCCGAGATTCTGTATGCCGTTGAGTTCTTTGACGATGACTTTTTTGCCCGACAAAGTCACGGCACCCTTTGCAAGACATGCCGTGACGATCATGGGCAGCATCTCCGGCGTGAGCCCCACCGCAACGCTGACCGCAAAGAGCGCGGCGCCTGCCCAGTCTCCCTTCGTAAAACCGTTGACCAAAAACACGACGGGCACCATGACGAGCATAAAGAGGATCAGAAGGCGGGAAACGCTGTCCACTTCTCTGTCGAACGCCGTTTTGCCGCGCGTGGCGGAAAGAGATCTCGCCGTCTTTCCCAAAACGGTATCGCCGCCCACTGCAATGACCACACCCGCGCCGCTCCCGCTCACCACGCTCGTGCCCATCAATGCGAGGCAGTCGCAGTTGACCGCGTTCGTATATTCTTTTGCGGGTTCCGCTTTCTTTTCGACGGGCGCGCTTTCTCCCGTGAGAGCGGATGCGGATACGAACAGATCTTTTGCGGAAAGGATGCGCATATCGGCGGGGATCATATCCCCTGCGGACAAAAAGACGGTATCTCCCGCCACGATCTCGCCGACGGGGATCTCCGATCTGTCCGCCCCGTTCCGCTGTACGGTGGCGGTACACGTGATCATCGCGGCAAGTTTTGCGGCCGCGTTGCCGCTGCGCGTCTCCTGCACAAAGCGAAGTGCGCCCGAAAGTACAATAAGGGTAACGATGACGATCACGGTAACGTACTTTTTTTCGCCGTCAGCGGCAAAAATCACGTCCGTAAAGAGGGATACCGCCGCCAAAACAAACAAAATTGCCGTAAACGGATCGGCAAAAGCGGCAAGCAGGCGGGCAAAGGTCCCATTCTTTTTTGCGGACGGAAGAAGATTGCTTCCGTATTTTTGGCGGTTTTCGATGACGCCGCGCTCTGAAAGTCCTCCGACGGGCGCGCCGAAAAACGCGCGCAATTCCCGCTCGTCCGACTTTGCCGCAAATTCTGCGCGCGCCTTCAATTCTTCCGCGCGCACGATCTTGTTGACCGTTTCGGACAAAACGGCCGATTTCAATTTTTTGTTTTTCATAACTACCTCCTTCGAGTTTTACTCGGAGAGGTAGCCGAAGCACCGGATCAGTCGCCTGAAAGGCGCGGCCAAAAAGACGAACGCGCAAACGCCGTTCTGCCTGACTGCCGTATGAAATCCGGACTTCGACTGCCACTGCCTTCGTTCATCTCTCTGACCTCCTGATTATTTTTTATATATGAACTCCCTGCGGAGATTGCCGTCCCCTTTTTCTCCTTTTCAAAAAAGGTATCGGGCAACGAAAAAGACCGCGCGCAAACGGCACACGGTCCTTAAATACGATCAAATAGCGCCGTTTGAGCTTTGACTTCGCGGGGCGATGAAACTGTGTTATGCTGCGCCTTGTTTTTCGACGCCGCCTGTTCAAACCTGCGCACGATGTCTCCATCGTTTTGCGGCAACAGCCCGTATCCCCGTAGTAGCCTTACTTACCGGTTATTCTTTTTACGCTGTAATTATATGGGCAAAATCGGATTTTGTCAACCCTTTTGCCGAAATTTTTCACGAAATTTTTTTTGAACTATGTTCTCGAAAATTCATGCACCAAAGTAAATCCTTCGATCAATTCGATCTCATAACAGATCTTGCCGGAACGGAAAAAGAAATCGTATTTCACCATTCCATCGGGATAATCCAAACAGAGAGCATTTCCCTGTATGGTATAAGCGAAAGAGAGGGACTCTCCGCTTCCACTCAGAACAACCGTCTCTCCCGCAATCGTAATCTCTTCTATGAAGTTCTTGAGGCCAACGCGCACCTGACCCTGATCGGTCGTTTTGGTGATATAGTATACGTCGATATTCTCTCGGATAAAATTTTCCACGTCCGAAATTGTATTGATTTCACCGTCAAAATGGAAAATATTAGACGACGAAATAAGAGGCTTTACATCGTCGAAAGACAGCCCCTCTGCACGCTCGAAAGTTATGCCGCTGTAATGATATTCTCCCTCAATTTCAGAAGATTCGTCCTTTGCACAGGCAGACAATGCCAATACAGCCACAAATAAGACAAAAATAAAAAGAATACGTTTTTTCATACCCATTTTCCTCTTTTGTTTTATTATACCATTTCTACATTAAAAAAGCAAACAGAAATTTAATTTTGCCCAACAACGCATTACTCGGCTTTTTGCGGTAATATTTTTGTAAAAATCGGGTGAAATTTCTTCCGATCCGTTGACAATTCGGGCAAAACGGTGTATCCTTATTGAAAGTAATTATTTTCAGGAGGGGATACTTATGTTCTGTCAGGATTGCGGTCATAAACTTGTTTTGAAATTCTGCGAAAACGAAGGGCTCGTCCCCTATTGCGACGAATGCAGAGAATTCAAATTTCCGCCGTTCAAAACAGCGGTCAGCATGGTTGCCGTCAACAAGGCGCAGGATAAAATCCTGATCGGCAAACATACCAACGGGGAATATCTGCTGTTTGCGGGATACGTCAAAAAGGGAGAATCTGCCGAAAAAGCGATCGTACGGGAAATCAAGGAAGAAACGGGGCAGAACGCCGTCAAATACAAATATATGTGTTCGCGCTACCATGAACCGAAAAATGTTCTGATGCTCGGTTTTATCGTCGTGATCTCCGACGGGGACATCTCCGTCAACCAGGACGAGATCGAAGAGGTAAAATGGTGCTCGTTTGACGAGGCGATCGAAACGGTGAAAGAAGACACAACGGCGGGATTCTTTTTGAAAAACGCCGTCGCCGAACTGAAAAGAAACAAGATCTGACAAAAAAGCCCGACCCCGTGAATGATATGCACCCCAAAAGTTAGACACTTTTGGAGGTGCATATTTTTTATGGCAAGAAGAAAGAAATTTAACACAAAGTACTCACCCGAATTCAAATTATCTGTTATACTAGATATGCGTGAACATGGAC
>DXCO01000042.1 GCA_019115945.1 Candidatus Borkfalkia excrementavium
TTATAAAAATCAAACGGGCGTGGAAATTTCGCAACTCAAATTCAACCTGTTCGGCAACGCATACAGGGAAGACTCTGCCTACTCGCCCGTTTCGTCCGTATTTTCCGCGTCCGCGTATTACGGCGGAAAAAGTTACGGCGGCATGGAGATCCTATCCGTGTCTCCCTGCGCTTCCTGGGAGATCGGCGGCGCCGACGAAAACATCCTCGTCGTCGACCTTGCCGAAAGCGTTCCGCAGGGAGGACAGGCGGAGATCACCGTGGAATACCGGCTGACCCTCGCCCGCGTGAACCACCGCACGGGCATTGCCGAACATGCGGTCAACCTCGGCAATTTTTATCCCGTCCTGTGCGTATACGAAAAGAACAGGGGATTTTACGAGTGCGAATATTATTCGGACGGCGATCCCTTTTACAGCGAATGCGCCGATTACGACGTCACTCTCCGCGTCGCGTCGGACTATACCGCCGCCATGAGCGGAGAGATCCTGTCGGCCGAATCGGATGGGGGCGTGACGGAATATCGGGCGGAACTTATCAATGCGCGCGACTTTGCGATCGTATTGAGCAAAGAGTTTTCGCTCGTCCAGGGCGAGGCGGACGGCGTTCGGGTCATGTATTACTATTACGACGACGATCGGGCAAACGAGCGGCTCGAGTTGATCGAAAACAGCCTTGCCTATTTTTCGGACACGTTCGGAGAATATCTGTATGATACCTATTCCGCCGTGCAGACGGGCTTTTGTGTGGGCGGTATGGAATATCCCGCGCTCACCATGATCGGCGATCACATTTCGGGCGTCGATTATGACTATACGATCGTACACGAAACGGCGCACCAATGGTGGTACGCCGCTGTGGGGAACAATCAGTTGGAAAACGCATGGATGGACGAGGGACTCGCCGAATATTCCACCCTGCTGTTTTTCGATCGGTTTAAAGAATACGGGCTGACCCGTTCGGGGCTGATGCAGTCGGCGGAAAACGCATACAAGGCGTTTTACAGCGTGCATTCGCAGATCTTCGGCCAGGCGGATACCGCCATGAACAAAAAACTCGGCGAATACCTGAGCGAGTATCATTACGTCACGCTCACCTACGATAAGGGGATGATCCTGTTCGACACACTCCGCCGCTCCGTGGGGGATAAAAAATTTTTCTCGGGGCTGGAGCATTACTATGCGGCGTACAGCGGCAAGGTCGCAACGCCAAGGCAACTTTCCTCCTCATTCAAAAAAGCGGGGGTGGACGTGAGCGGGCTCTTCGACTCCTTTATCGAAGGAAAGGCGGTCATCTGACGCGCGCGCGAGGCGGCTCGCCTTCAGCAGCCCTTGCACGTCTTGCAGTTGCCCGAGCATTTTTTCGCCGGTTTTCCCGTGGCGGAAAACATTTCGCCGCTCCAGTCGCGCGCGGCGGCCGCCCCGCAGTCGGGGCATTGTACGGGATCGTCGAATTTATTGACCAGTTCCTCGAATTTCTTTCCGCATTTTTCGCATTTGTATTGCAGTACCGGCATCTTTTCTCCTTTACGCCTGTTCGGCCGTCTCTTTTGCTGTTTCGGGTTTTTGATTGAAATCCTTCACGATCGCGCCCATCAGCAGCGATTTTTTGGATACTTTGTGCGCGATGTAATGCGCGAGGAACAGGACCGCCCCGCCGAGATTGCTGATGATATCGAGCATGGTGTCCGTGATGTCCACGACGTATTTCCCGCTTTCGGTCAGTTGCGGCGCACCCTGCGCCGTCTGGCCGAGAAAGCGGCTGGAAATAAATTCCATGATCTCCCAGACCGCCGCGCACATCATCGATACGCAGAAAACGAAGATCGCGACGAAAACGGGGCGGAGCGAATCGTAATCCGCAAGTTTGCATACGACGAACAGGCCGATGACGCAGCCGACGTATCCGAACGTGAAATGCGCGAATTTGTCGTACCAGGGGAAATGGGTGTTGAAACGGAGCACCTGCCCGAGAAAACTTGCCACGAACAGAAAGATCACGTAAAAAGCGATGGTGAAATCGGTGATCTTGTTCTTAAAGATCAGGTGCGCCGCAATGGGTACGAGAAACATGAGCGTTTCCAGAAGGGTTGTCATGAATTTGTTGTACGGGTCATTGCCCGACGCGGCGATATAGATAAAATAAGCGAGCGAAAACATTGCCAGCGCGCCCGAAACGATGAGCAGGGCCAGCCTGAATCCGCTGATCGGCGTTTTTTGTTTTGCTTCTTCCATACAGATCCTCCCGTTTCCGTTATTATAACAAAACGGAAAAATTATTTCAATTCATTTCCGCGCGGCGGCCGCGAGAATTTTGTCGCGCCGTCGGGAAAAAAGGAAAAAGGAGATCGTCATGCGGCTCTTTGAAGAAATTTTTGCGCGCCTTGCCCCCGACGAGGATATTTCGTTCGGCGGCATAAAATTCGTCGTGCTGCTCGGCAGGGCGGCCTACTTCGAAAACGTGAAGGCGATCTCCTCCCTCTCCGATACCGCCGTGGAGATCGCCCTCAAATCGGGCGCCGTGCGGGTGGAGGGGAGCGGCCTTGCCGTCCGCCAATATTCGGGCGGAGACCTCATGCTCGCAGGAAACGTCGTAAAGGTGGAAAAAGTGCAATGAAACCTCTCTTTTCAGACATAATAGAAATAGACTCCCTTACCCCGCCGCGCGCGCTCACAAAACTCGCCCGGGCGGGTATTTGCGTCTATGATGTCGAAAGAAAGAGCAAAACATGCCTCCGCATGCGCGTAAAATCCAAAGAAACGCAAAAAATTTTTGCAATTTTTTCCGGTTCGTGCTATACTGTAAGGGAAGTCGGGTGCGCGGGACTCAAAAAACCGCTCCTGTTCATGAAAAAGCGCTGGGGCCTCTTGCTCGGCGCGGCGATCTTTCTTGCCGCCGCGTTCGTTTCGCAGGCGTTCGTGCTCAAAATAGACGTTGTCGGAAGCGGCAGCCATTACGAGCGCGAGGCGGTGTCCATTCTCGGCAGCGCGGGGCTGAAACGCTTTTCCCTTTACAGCAGGGAACGCGCCGACGAGGCGGAGCGCGCGCTCATGCGTTTGCCATCCGTCAGTTTCTGTTCGGTGGAAAAGTCGGGCACCGTGCTCACGGTCACCCTGGAAGAAAATGCGGAAACGCCCGTTTCCGAACGGGAAAAGAATCTTTTCAGTCCGATCGCGGGCAGGGTAGAGTCGGTCGCCGTCGTGCGCGGCACGGCGCTCGTTTCGGAAGGCGACGAGGTCTCAAAAGGGCAGATCCTGATCGCGGGATACGCGCTTTCGGGCGAAGGGGAAAACGCCGTCAGGCGTGAGGTCTATCCCGTGGGCCGCGTTTCTCTTCTCGCGGAGGATACGTTCGTTTACCGGAGCGAAGAAAAGAGCGAAAGCGCGCTCGAAAAGGCTTATGCGGCCGCCCTCATCGGGTTTGAAGGAGAGGCCGTGGAACAGGCTGCCGACGTAAGCGAAGAGAACGGAATTTATATCTATACGGTGCGCACGCAGTACCGCCGCATCCTTTCGGTGAACTTCGGATAGGCGAAGGCGCGCGTTCGGGAGTAAAAATTGGAAAAAGATACGAACAAAACGCAGATCGATGCGGGCAGTGCGGAAAATTTGCAGAAACTGCTCGGCCCGTTCGATGAAAATATCGGGCTCATTTCCCGCGAGTTGGGCGTGGAATGCCGCGTGTCGGGCACGGAGATCAAAATTTCGGGCGCGGCGGAATCCGCGGAACTTGCCCGGCAGGTGCTCGACGGGCTTGTGCACCTGATCGAAGGGGGAGAAACCCCGGACAAGTCCCGCATCATGTACTGCATCGAACTTGCAAAAGAGGGGAACATCGACGCCGCATGGCAGGAACTGAGCGGGGTCGTTGCGGTCACCTCGCGCGGCAAGCAGATCAAGTGCAAGACGGTGGGGCAGAAAAAATACGTCGAAGCGATCAAGAAAAATACGGTCGTGTTCGGCATCGGCCCCGCGGGTACGGGCAAGACATATCTTGCCGTATGCGCCGCCGTGTCCGCCTTCAAGGGCAAACAGGTGGAAAAGATCATTCTCACCCGTCCCGCGGTCGAGGCGGGAGAAAAACTCGGCTTTCTCCCCGGCGATCTGCAGACGAAGGTGGATCCTTATCTGCGTCCCCTTTACGACGCGCTGCAGGAACTTTTCGGCCTGGAAAATTATCTCAAACTCATGGAGCGCGGTTCCATCGAGATCGCCCCGCTCGCCTATATGCGCGGCAGGACGCTCTCCAACGCCTTTATCATTTTGGACGAGGCGCAGAACACCACCCGCGAGCAGATGAAAATGTTTCTCACCCGCATGGGCGACGGCAGCAAAATGGTCATCACGGGCGACGTGACGCAGATCGACCTTCCCGAAGGCAAAAAGAGCGGGCTCAAACACGCCGTTTCCATTCTGCGCGGCATCGAGGGGATCGAGACGGTCACCCTGACCGCAAAGGACGTCGTGCGTCATCCGCTGGTCATGCGTATCGTCCGCGCTTACGAAAAGGAGAATTCCAAAGAGGAGCAGAAAAATGATGTACTCCGATACCACAGAAAGTAAAGCGTTCGGCAAAAACGAGTGCGCGAAGAGCGTGCTGCTGTTTTTTCTGCATTACATTATTTTCCTGTGCATCATCACTTTTTTCATATTTTTCAATACGGTAAACAACGCCGACGAGACGTTTGCCGCGTATTTCCGTGAAAATCTCGACACGCTCGGCTACCTTGCCGTGTGCGTGTTTATCCTTTTTGTGCTCGTTTATTTTTACTATATTTTCGAGGACAAAAATTTTCTTGCCGTCGGAAAAAATATCGTGCTGGTGTTCTCTCTGTTGGGCATTTCGATCGTCATCAGTTATTTTCTCGGTTATTTTTTCAATATCTATGCGCGTCCGGTGGCGCTGTTGGCTTTGCTTGCGGTCATACTTCTGGGCAGAAGGGACGCGATTTTCCTCAATATCATCTTTGCCCTGATGATGTTTTCCATCGACCATTTTTCCAATTACGAGACGGAATACTTGAACGGGCTCAACTGCTTTCCCCTGATGGCGTTTTCCTCGGGGATGGTGGGCATCTTTGTGGGCAGCAAGGTCAAAACGCGCCTGCGCTCCTTCCTTACGGGCTTTGCGGTCTGCCTCCCCGTCATCCTGATGGCGGCCTGCCTCGAATACAGCCGCGGCAGGGGGATGCTGTATCTTTTGCTGTACGGGCTGGAAGGGGGGCTTTTGTCCTCCGTGCTGTTCATGGCTCTGCTGCCCGTGTACGAAGTGCTCTTCAACTGCGTGACCGATTACCGCCTGCGCGAACTGACCGATCACGACGCGCCGCTCATGCGCGAGTTGAAGGAAAAGGCGATGGGTACATTCAACCACAGCATCGTCGTGGCGCATCTTGCGGAAGTGTGTGCGATCGCATTGAACGAGAACACCGCCCTCGCCCGCGCCGCCGCCTATTATCACGACGTCGGAAAACTGCGCCAGCCAGAATATTTTACGGAAAATCAGGCGGGATACAATCCGCATAACGAACTTTCTCCCGAACTTTCCGTGGACATCATCCGTTCCCACGCGAAGGACGGGTACGATCTGATCCGTTCCAAGCATCTTCCGAAGATCCTGGCGGACGTGGCGATCCAGCATCACGGCACCATGCCGATCAAATATTTCTACGCGAAGGCGCTGAAAATGACGGACGGGGAGGTGAACGTGGAAGATTTTTCCTATCCCGGGCCCAAACCGCAGACGAAGATCGCGGCGATCATCATGATCGCCGACGCGAGCGAGGCGATCTCCCGCACCCTTCCCGACCGTTCTCCCGAACGGGTGGAGGCCGCGGTGCGCGAGATCATCGAAGAACGGATGGATCTCGGCCAGTTTGAAGAATGCGACGTCACGATGAAAGATCTCGCCGCCATCCGCGAGACCATCGTCAGCAGCCTTACCGGCGTATATCACAGCCGCATACAGTATCCGAAACTCAAACTCAAAAGGCCGGACGAAGAGGAAGCGAAAGATGAGTAAATTTATACTGGAATGCGAAGAAGAGGGGTTCGACGCGGCCCCGGTCGAAGAATATTTTTCGTCCGCGGTGGACAGCGACGCAGAGATCTGTGCGGAACTCGTCTTTACGGACGAGGAGGGGATCCGCGACCTGAACCGCCGCGAGCGGGACAAAGATGCGGTTACGGACGTTTTAAGTTTTCCCAATCTTGACGGCATCAAGGGCAAACCGCTCAGGAAGGCGGATTTTCCGTACGATCTCGATGAAGAGGGGCGCCTTTTTCTTGGCTCCGTCGTCGTCTGCGAAGCGCGTGCGCGCGAGCAGGCGGAGGAGTACGGGCATTCGCTCAGGCGTGAACTGTATTATCTTATCGTGCACGGGCTCTTTCATCTGCTCGGATACGATCACGAAGACGAAATGGAAAAAGCGGAGATGCGCCGCGAGGAAGAGCGTGCGCTTTCCGCAATGAATATTGCGAGGGACAAAGTATGAAGAGCGGAACGGTAGCGGTCGTCGGCAGGGCGAACGCGGGAAAAAGCACTCTCGTGAACGTGCTCGTGGGCGAAAAAGTCGCCATCGTATCGCCCAAACCGCAGACGACCAGGGACAGGATTCTCGGGATCCTGAACGAAGCGGGCGCGCAGATCGTGTTTGCGGACACGCCCGGGATCTATCGCTCGCGCAACGCGCTGACAGACTCGATGATGCGCACAGCGGAAAATTCCGCCAAAGATGTGGACGTGATCCTGTTCGTGCACGACGGGCATAAAGGGGTTTCCGAACAGGACGTGTCTCTGATCAGGCACTATCTTTCTTTCGGGATCCCAATGCTGATCGCCTATACGAAGACGGACATCATGCCGGAAGAAAAGATCCCCGCGGACGCAAAGTTTTTGTACGAATCGGGCATACAGTGCGACGTGGTGCCCGTCTCTGCGCGCAAGGGCAAAAATATCGGAAAACTCAAGCGGCTCATTGCCGAAATGCTGCCGGAGGGGGAGCCCCTGTTTCCGGAAGACGTGATTTCCGACAAATCGCAGCGCTTCATGATTTCCGAGATCATGCGCGAAAAGATCCTTCTGAAATACGACAAAGAGATCCCGCACGGCGTCGCCGTGATCGTGAATACTTTCAAAAAACGGGAGGACAAGCCCGTTTACGACATCGATCTGGACATCGTGTGCGAAAAACCCGCGCATAAATCCATCCTCATCGGAAAACGGGGAGAAGCGCTCAAAGAGACGCTCTCCTTTGCCCGCAAAGGGATGGAAGATTTTCTCGGGTGCAAGGTTTTTCTCACTGCGTTCGTCAAGGTCAAAGAGGACTGGCGGGACAAAGCCGCCCTCATCAAAGAACTCGGGTACGGTCAGACGGGAGAGTGATTTCCGCTCTTTCGGGCCTCTGAGAATATTTATGACAAAAACCTCCCATATTAACAGTGTAAGGGAGGGCTTATGGCAAGATTCGTCAAGGATAAAGACGCCGCGGAACTCGCATGGAAGATGTTCGAAAAGACGGGCAATCTTTCCTATTACATGCTGTATAAAGAACTCAAATAAGTCTTATGCGGCAAGCGGCGGCAGGGTGCGTTTTTATGGAATGGAAGGTAGACGCTTTGGTGCTCCGCACAGCAGACTACGGCGACAACGATAAAATGGTGACCCTGTTTTCGCTGCAGAAAGGTAAAATTTCCGCGGCGCTCAAAGGGGTGAAAAAGGCGGGCGCGCGGCTCAAATTCGCGGGCCAGCCTTTTTGTTTCGCAGAATACGTTCTGGCTTCGAAAGGGGATCGCAATACCGTCGTTTCCGCCGCGCTGACGGACGGGTTTTACCCTCTGCGCGAAGACATCAACAGGTTTTACGCCGCCGCGTGCGTGGTCGGCATCTGCGACGCGCTTCTGTACGACGGCATCGTCAACGAAGAACTGTTTCTCTACGCCGTGAACGCGCTCAAAGACATGTGCGCCAAAGACGAGGCGGAAGTGCTGGTTTCCTTCTTTCTCAAGGCGCTCGAACTGTCGGGGTATATGCTTTCGCTGGGAGCGTGCGCCGGATGCGGGGCGGAACTTTCGGGCAAGATCTATTTCGATCTGCAGGGCGGGTGCTTTTACTGTGCGGACTGCGCGCGCGGCGCCGGAACGAGCGAGGCGACGCTGGCCCTTTTAAGGGCCTGCGCGGGGATCGACCGGCAGGAAAGGGAATTTTCTTCGGATACGAAAAAGCGAGCCCTGAAACTTCTGCGCGCCTACTTTAACGAAAAGACGGATTCGGATATCCGTGCGCTGTCCGAATACATCGCGCTGCTTTGACGGCTTTTTTTCAAAATTTTTTGCGGATTCGAGAGGGAAAGGGAGGTTTTTCTCCCTTTTTTTTATTTGAAAAAGGAAAATAGTTGTAAAAAAATAAAAATGGCTCGGGTTTTCACTTGAAATTTACCGCGATTTATATTAAAATAAGAATGTTGAAAACGGTTGGTATAAATCCGAAATTTATCAGGAGGAATCAATTTTATATGGCGAAAAAGAAGTATTGTTACCTTTTTTCCGAAGGTAATGCGAAAATGCGCGAACTTCTCGGCGGCAAGGGCGCGAACCTTGCGGAAATGACGGGCATGGGACTTCCCGTTCCCCAGGGCTTTACCATTTCCACCGAGGCCTGCACGCAGTATTACGAAGACGGCAGGCAGATCAATCCCGACATTCAGGCGGAGATCATGGAATATATTTCCAAAATGGAAAAGATCTGCGGCAAAAAATTCGGCGATAAAGAGAACCCTCTGCTCGTATCCGTCCGTTCGGGCGCGCGCGCTTCCATGCCGGGCATGATGGACACCATCCTCAACCTCGGTTTGAACGAAGACGTCGTCAACGTGCTCGCGAAAAAATCGGGCAATCCCCGCTGGGCTTGGGACTGCTACAGAAGA
>DXCO01000006.1 GCA_019115945.1 Candidatus Borkfalkia excrementavium
CTGGTCCGACAGGCGCTACGGGCGCAACCGGTGCAACGGGAGCAGCGGGTCTCAGCGTCACAGGGCCTACCGGTCCTACCGGCACCACAGGCCCCACTGGTCCGACGGGCCCCACGGGCGCGACCGGTGCAACGGGAGCAACAGGTCTCAGCATTACAGGGCCTACCGGTCCTACCGGCCCCACAGGCCCGACGGGCCCCACGGGCGCGACCGGTGCAACGGGAGCAACGGGTGCGACCGGCGCGTCAGCGCCCTTGGAGACCCTGACGGCCTATTCGACGCCCTCTCAAGTCGTAGATACCGGCGACCCGGTCGTATTTGACAGAACGGCTGCTCAGACAGGGACGCAAATCACGCACGCGGATAACTCTGCCGAAATTCAGATCTCGCAACCGGGCACCTATTATGCCGCCTATAACGGAACGGCTTTCCCGCAGCCGAACGCCTCTCTGCCGGAGACCAATCTTTTGGTTTTCACGCTGAACGGCACGCAAATAACGGGCGCCGCGACGCAGCATGTTTTTACGACGGCCAACGAAACTTCGGCGCAATCGTTGTCTTCCGTGATCACCGTAACGACGACGCCGGCGACTTTGCAGGTCGTATCGAGCGGCGGGGCATTCGGCTATTCCAACACCTCTCTCAACATCTTCAAGATCGGCTGACATCCTTCTGACCGGCCGAAATATAAACGGGACGGTTTTCCACAAGGAAAACCGTCCTTTTTTGCCGATATGCGCTTGACGAAAAGGCGCAAAAAGTATTATCATATAGGGCGGACAGAGGAGGTCACCCATGATAACGGAAGATTTACATACGCATACTTTTTTTTCTCAGGACGGAAGAGAAGATATGCGCAAAATGATCGAAACGGCGATCGGACGCGGACTCGTATGGTACGGCACGAGCGAACATTTTGATTACGATTATATGCGGAGGAATATTCTTCTGAGAGGAAAACCCATGCTTCTGATCGATGCGGGGGCATATTTTAAAAGAGCGCGCAGGCTCCAGAAAGAATTTGAGGGAAAGATCCATTATCTTGTCGGCTGCGAACTCGCGTATGACGATTCGGGACTCGTAAAAAGGCTGTATATGCAGACGGAGGAGAAATACCACCCCGATTATGTGATCAACAGCGTGCATACCTGTCTGAACGCGGACTGCTATTTTCCCGAATTTTTTGACGGCAAAAGCAAAAAATTCGCTTATTCCGCCTATCTTTACCGCATTTTGGAAAGCCTTGACGCGCCTTATGCTTACGATATCGTGGCGCATATCGGTTACTGTTCGCGCAACGCGACTTATACGGACCCCAAACTCAGATACGAAGAATTTTCCGACGTGCTCGACAAGATCCTTAAAAAAATCGTCGAAAAAAATAAAATCCTGGAAGTCAATACCTCTGCCAAGACGGCCGGCAGCCCCTTTATTCCGGATACGGATATTTTAAGCAGATATTACGAACTGGGCGGAAGGAAGGTGATCTTTGCCTCCGATGCGCACGACGCCGGCCGCATTGCGGACAAGCGCGAACTCGTAGCGGAAAAACTTAAAGAGATCGGTTTTACCCATGTCACCATTCCCGTAAAAGGAAAACATATCGAACTGCCCCTTTGAAACGGCATCGGCAAAAACCTGCAACCCGATTTCTAAAAATATATAAACAGAGGCGGACCGTTTGCCCGCCTCTGCTTTTTCATAACGGCTCCCGCCATGCGGCGGGAGCCGGCCCGTTTCCGTTCTTTTGTATTCTGCGTATCCCCGTTTTTCCGTCCGACGCGCGGCAAATGATTCTTGTTTTCGTACACATATTGCCGATACGTCTGCAAAAAACAGGCACCGTAACGCTATTCTTTTTTATCTTTCAGCGTGAATTTATACAGTTCGCTCTTTGAAACGCCCCTGTCCTTTGCCGCCGCCTTGAGAGCCTCTTTCACGCTCATTCCGCGGGATACGTAGTACCCGATATGTTCCGTTTCGGAAAGAGCGTTGAGCGGATTTTCCCGCTCCTCCGCCCCCTTGACGGCGAGGACGTATTCCCCTCTCTTTTCTCCCGCAAGCCCTTCGGCAAGCCGGAAATATTCGATGCTTTCGTGTATTTTGGTGATCTCGCGCACGGCACACGCTTCGCGGTCTCCGAACGTCTCGGCCATCAGGCGGACGTCGCCGTCCACGTCCTGCGGAGCGCTGTAAAACAAAAGCGTCCCGTCAAACGACGCATATTTTTCCAGAAATTTTTTCTTCTCGCCCGTTTTGCCCCGCAAAAAGCCGAGAAACGCAAACTTATCCGCGGGAAAGCCCGACAGAACGAGCGCCGCGACAAAGGCGCACGCCCCCGGGATCAGCGTGTACGCGATGCCGCGTTCCCGCAGCGCGCGGATCAGAAGATTGCCCGGATCGGAAATGACGGGCGTGCCCGCGTCGGACACCACGGCGATCTGTTTCCCTTCCGCCGCAAGCGCGCACAGTTTTTCCGCCGCCGCCGTCTCGTTGAATTTATGGCAGGCGATCAGCGGCTTTTTGATCGAAAAATGATTGAGAAGTTTCAGCGTATGGCGGGTATCTTCGCAGAATACCGCATCCGCGGCGCGCAGCGTCTCCAGCGCGCGTTCTGAAATGTCGCCCAAATTTCCGATGGGCGTCGCGACAAAATATACCATATCCGCTCCCTTAAGTTTCTGCCGCAGCGCATTGCCGCGGCGCCCGCAAATCCGTCAGTTGACGGCGTCGGGCAAAATGTCTATGCCCTCTTTTGCGCCTTTCGTGCCCTCTGCGAGGATCAGATAGGGTTTCGCCCCCTCTCTGCCGCGCACGAATTGCAGTTTTTTCGGTTCGATGCCCCGCGATTTCATCGCAAACAGCACCTCGGCAAGCCTGTCCGCGCGATTGGTCAGCGCGAGCCGGCCGCCGAATTTGAGTTTTTTTGCGGCCGTTTCCACGATCTCGGAAAGGGTGATCGTGATTTCCTTTCTGCAGATCGCCTTTTTATAATCCTCTTTTTCAAAACCGCCGCGCTCATACGGAGGATTGCAAAGGATCAGCGAAAATTTTTCGTCGTACTCTTTGCCGATATCCTGCACGCGGCAGCATACCGCTTCAAAATTTTTCAATCCGTTCAAAAGAACGGAGCGGGCACTCATTTCGGAAAGTTCTTCCTGCATTTCAAACAGCGTCACCGAACGCACGTGCGGATTGAGCGCGTAAAAATGCAACCCCACGATGCCGCTGCCCGCGCAGAAGTCCGCCACGACGTCCCCCTTTTTCCCCTTGGCAAATCGAGAAAGAAGAACGGAATCGCTGGTGAACCGATACAAATTCACATTCTGAATGATTTTCAGATTTCCTTCGAAAAGTTCTTCGACGACCTCTCCCTCTCTTCCCTGCATACGCGCATCTCCTTTCCCCAATATGTTAACACAAAGAGCGGATAAAAATCAACCGTTGGCGTTGACAAACGCGCGCAAACATTCTATAATGAAAGAAAAAAACGGAGAAAAACAAAATGCAGTTATCCGAAGCGATCCAAAACAGGAGGAGCATCCGCAAATATAAGACGGGGATCAAGATCCCCCGCGAACACATCGAAAAAATGCTGGAAGCGGCGATGATGGCACCCAGCGCCGTCAACAGCCGCCCGTGGGAATTTGCCGTCGCAGAGAGCGAAGAGTTGAAGGAAAGCCTCATGCGCGTGCATCCTTCCTGCCCCATGCTGAAAACGGCGTCTGCGGCGATCGTCGTGATCGGCAGGCCTGATCTGCAGCCCGGGCGCGGATTCTGGCCGCAGGACTGCGGCGCGGCGATCGAAAATATCCTTTTGCAGGCGCTCGATCTCGGTTACGGCACATGCTGGTGCGGCTGTTACCCCGTGGCCGACCGCGCAGAGGGCGTAAAAAAGGTGATCGGTACAGAAGGCGTTCCCGTGGCGATCGTCGCCGTGGGCGTGCCGGACGAAGCGCCCGCGGCCCGCGGCTTTTACGACCCTTCACGCGTGAAATTTTTGTAATTTTGCAACACCACAAATGCACGGCAACGCGCAAAGGCTCCGCATATGCGGAGCCTTATTTATTGGGTAATTCGAAAATATATTTTTATGATAATCAATCACTCCACGCTTTTTCAGCAAAGACAATACTGCCGACAAAGCGTACCTTATAAATCTATTTTTCTGAACGCTTTTGCAGAAAGGACACACGCAGCCGCCGTAAAGGCGGCATAAATACCCACTCCTACCGACAGTGCCGTAAACTTTGCCCCGAAATGAAATGTATTGCCTCCGTTCAGCACTTCGGAAAAAAGGGGAACTGTCCAGCGCAGACAAACACACGCCCCGATCAGTAAAAAAAGAAGCGTCGCAGCGGCAACGAACGGCACGCCGATTTTTTCCGGGCTTCTGTAATAAAGAGGAAAAAACACCAAATTGAAGCATCCCAAAATCAAGGCGCCATTGCCCGCTAAGGCAATATTGGCAGAAATCCCCACCGCATTGTACTGCATATCGACGGGCAAAATACACTCTTTAATTGTACCCATAATAATGGTCAGCAAAAGCAGGACGCATTGCAGAATAACGGTCATCAAAATCCTCGCGAGAGGGACAGATTCCTTTTTAACGGGCAAGGCGCAGGTAAAGGACAAGTCTTTGTTTTCACGCGAAGCCATACATACAAAGTAGACAGACAGCCCGGAAAAAAAGAAGATGACCTCGTAAGGATAGTTCGGCACAAATACGAGTGCCGAAAAAAACAAAAAAATGACAGAAGTCGGATGCAGGCAGAGAACAAATTCCTTTTTTATAAGTTTCAGCATAGAGTGTTTTTCTCCTTCATCGACTCTTCCAAATGAATCATGATTTGATCAAGAGAGGCTTCCGATACTGCGGCGCCCTCAGGCGGGACAGAAGATCGCGGAAGCAGTCCCTCAAACCCGTCTTTAACGGATTTGACGCCGATTGCAGACGCTCTGCACGCTGCTTCGGCAGTAGAAAAACGCACCAGCGCATATTTGCAAAGCAATGCTTTCAGGGAAGATTCAAGCAGAATCTTACCATCCGAAATATATACGATGCCGTCCGCGATACGCATGAGATCGGAAGTAATATGCGTAGAGAAGAGTACGGAAACACCCTTTCCCCTTACAAGAGAAAGCACGATATCACAAAACTCTTCGCGAGAAACGGGATCCAGCCCGCTCGTCGGTTCGTCCATGACCAACAGACGCGCACCATGTGAGAGGGCGAGGGCAAGCGAAAACTTTACTTTCATGCCTTCCGAAAGTTCGCGCACCCTTTTGTTTTCGTCCAAACCGAACTTTTTAAGATAAAGGCCGTATTCCTCAACATTCCAGGCCGGATAAAAAGAAGCGTAAATTTTGCGAATTACAGAAAGTTTTTTGAGCGGATATTGTGCGAAACCGCCGCCTACGTACCCGACTTTTTGTTTGATTTCGTTTTCTTCGCTTTTAAATTCTTTTCCGAATACTTGTACGCTGCCCTGTGCCGAAATCAAGCGCAAAATACCATTGATGGTCGTGCTTTTGCCCGCGCCGTTCCTGCCGATCAAACCGACGATGCGCCCTTCTTCCACAGTAAAACTTACGCGATCCAAGCAAAAGTGTGCATAGGATTTCGTCAGATTTTTTACGGAAAGCGCTGTCATCTGTCCTCTTCCCCCTCGCTTTTTACTTTGCTGACCGCATTCCATAATGATTCCATATAGGAAAACGGCTGCAGGGCGATCCCCTGCCCCTTGTCAGCCATAAGCACAAGCGAATCGCCCGTTTGCAGAGAAAACATTTCGCGTACTTCTTTGGGAATAACGATTTGACCCTTGGGGCCGATTTTTACCGTCGTCAGATATTTACCTTCCGGAAATTTTTCCATTTTACGCCTCCTGTTGGAATAGTATTACTTTTCCAACTTATTTGCCTCTATTATATCTTTCACTGCAAATAAAGTCAAGCGCTTTTCTTAAAAAATGTGTGTAACAACATAAAGCGCGTGCATCGAAAAATCGATGCACGCGCTTTATCTATGTGTTTTATAATTCCCTATCAACGATTTTGCCTTTAAACAGAGTTTCAAACAGATCGAACGTCCCCCTTTTGAGCAGAGACCGCTGGCACAAAAAGGCGTTGCTCACATCGTTATAGACGAGAAAATAACAGGTTTTTGTGCGAATGACCTTTTTGATATCGGCAATGCGCTTCACCTTTTTTACTTCCTTATTCGGCAAATACTGAATAAACGTTACCCTGTCTTCCGCGATGGTAACGCGCAATAACCACTTTTTATCTTCGAGAGAACGCGAGGGACGGGCTAGGAACAAAAAAACGGTCAACAAAGCAAGGAGAAGAGCAAAGACGGCGAGCACAATCCAACCGCCGCCCGTGACGCCGCTCACGACCGCGATCACCGCAACGACTGCGGTCAAAATAAGCGTCCAAACGGCAAAATATTTCTTTTTCAGCCTGTCGGCGATCTGTTTGTTCCTCAGGGAGATCTCCCCGTAAAATTCGATCATGCGAATATTATACCACAAAGAGACCGCCTTCGCCAATGATTCAGAGTGTTTTTTACGCAAAATCCTGCCGTTTTACGTCCGTTTGACCGATGTTTTTATATCATTCTCCATTTTTTGCGCCGCTCTTGAAATTCTGTACGCCGCCATGTTATACTGAAAGGACAAAAAATCTGTTGTTTTGATAAAAGGGAGACGAAAATGAAGAAAAGCAATCGTATTTTTGTAAAATTATTGGTCGTTATGCTCTGTGCCCTCTGTACGGCGCTGGCTTTGTCCGCATGCAGTGAAAGCGTTTCCGTATCGCTCACGCCGCAATCGGCTGCGATCGGCGTGGGAGAAACGGTAACTCTGACTGCCACCGCACAAAATACCGACGAACAGGCGGCGTTTTCTTCTTCCGATCCGTCGGTGGCGGCGGTTTCGCAGGAGGGCGTCGTGACGGGCGTCGCGCCCGGAACGGCAACAATCACCGCTCGCGCGGGCGGAAAGAGCGCGGAAACCTCCGTGACCGTGAAACCGTATTTTTACGCAGACGCACAGACAAAGACCATCGAACTGTACGGCGCGCAGGGGCTGAAAGACCTCAATAAAAGCGTCAATACGGACGGGTCGGAATATCATCAGTATACGATCCGTCTCAAGAGCGACGCGGATCTCGGAGGCGAAGTCTGGAAACCCCTTTCCGGCTACAGCCTGACAGAATGCGTATGGGAGGGCGGCGGCCACACCGTTTCGAATCTTGTCATCAACGAGAGAAACACGAGCGAAGTCAATACGGGCGGAGACGCACTCGATACAATCGGCTTTATTTCCGGCACGAGCCGCATCACGATGCGCGATATCGTGTTCGATAACGTGCAGGTCTCTACGGACGGCACCGCCTATTACGGCATCGTGGTCGGCTATCTGGACGGAGACGGCACCTTTGAAAACGTGACGGTGCAGAACAGTTCCATCGAAACTTCTTCCTCGCGGGGCACGGCCGCTTTGGTCGGGTTTATCAACGACGTCGTGCGATTCCCCGGCGGAGTGGAAAGTTCCTCGCTGGAGATCACGGGCTGTAAAATCAAAAATGTGACGGTAAAATCGGCAAAATCCGCCGGGCTGGTCGGCAGAATGTGCAACGCGATCGTCAACCCCGAACTCATCACGGGCGATGAGCCGGCGAATACCTGGTACGCCTATTTTTACGATTGCGAAGTGACCGGCTGCAGTTTTTATACGACCGTATCCTACAACGCAGACGGCGCGCAGCCGGTGCACTGGGCAGCGAACGATATGACGGACATGATCGGCAGCGCCGCCGACAGAGACAATACGCAGTCGGGCAACCGTTTCTATTTTGCGGGCGCCGAATACACCTACTCGAACGGTACTTATACGGCGGTGCAATAAAATATAATTTCCCCTTCCCCGTGTTTTTCTCTTTATTCGGTTGACATATCCGCCGATTTGCGTTAATATATTGTTGCAATTGCAACAAAGGAGAATGGCGATGGAATCGGTGGTCACCTCCCTCTTCGACGGCGTTTCGCAAAAGGAATTTGCGGCGATGAGGGTCTGCTTCAAAGCCGTATCGAAAACGTACAAAAAGGGGGAAGAGATCCCCATGCCCCACGCGCGCGTGGCGGTCGTGGAAGGGGGGCGTGCAAGCCTGATGAAGACGGACGTGAACGGCATACGCACCATATTCGAACAACTCAGAAAAGGGGGCGTATTCGGAGACGTGCTCGGATACGCCTGGGCGGACGCGGAATTTTTTCTCATCGCGGAGGAAGACTGCGAGATCTTATACATAGATTACGAACACATCGTAAAGCGCTGCCCCAATGCCTGCGAACACCACAGCACGGTGGTCCGCAATCTCGTACAACTCATGTCGGAAAAAACGCAGGCGCTTTCAGAGCATCTTGAGATCTTAAGCCGCCGCACCACACGCGAAAAACTGATGGCGTACTTTTCGATGCTGTCGGCAAAGGCGGGAAGTTCCTATTTTACCCTGCCCTTTTCGCAGACGAGCCTTGCCGATTACATCTGCGTGGACAGAAGCGCCATGATGCGCGAACTGAAGAGGATGAACGAGGACGGGCTGATCGAAACGGACCGCCGCAATATCAAACTTCTGCACAGGGCGGCATCGGAAACAAAATAACGGAACCGGCGGAGGGGGATATCCCCCTCCGTTTTTCTGCTTTTTTATATAAAAGATCCGCCCGCAAAACGGACGGATCTTCATTTATAAAATATTGTGCGGCGAAAACCGCTTTCTTGCCCGTCCGAAACGGTTCATCCGTTTCGGGGCATTCCGCCGACAAGATCTTTTACGATCTCGCCCGCAAGCAAAAGGCCCGCGGCCGAAGGGACGAAGGACACACTGCCGATCAGCCGCTCCCCTTCCGGCACGCCGAACCGTTGCGGAACGTACGGCTTTTCTTCCGAATAGACGGCCTTTACCCCCGTTACGCCCGCGGCGCGCAGTTCCCTGCGCACGATCTTTGCCAACGGGCATTCGCGCGTCTTTTCGATATCCGCTACGCGAAAGGCGCCCGCATCCAGTTTGTTCCCCGCGCCCATGCAACTGATGACGGGCACGCCCGCCTGGCGGGCCCTGCAGATCAGCAGGACTTTGCTCTTCACGCTGTCGATACAGTCGGCCACGTAATCGTAGGCGGAAAAATCAAATTCGTCCGCACGATCGGCGCCGAAAAATCCGGCGACCGCCCGCACGCGGCATTCGGGAGCAATGTCGAGCGCGCGCTCTTTCATCACTTCCGCCTTATTTCTGCCCAACGTGGAATGAAGCGCGACGATCTGACGGTTGAGATTGGACGGGGCGACGGCGTCACCGTCCACGAACGTGAGCGCGCCGATCCCCGCACGCACCAGCGCCTCCGCCGCATACGAACCTACGCCGCCGATGCCGAACACCGCCACGTGCGCCTTCTGCAATTTCTGAAAATTTTCCTCACCGATCAGCGAAATCTCGCGGACAAACGCATCGTTCATGCCTGACCTCCCGTTTTTACTATTATAAGAGATTCCGCGCCGCTTTTCAAGCGATTTTGCGCGGCGGAAAAAAGGTTTGCAAAATTGCACCCCTGCCTTGACAGCCGTGCGGGAAATATGATAAAATTTTTACAAAAAACCGGGGAGAAATTTATGTACGAACGAGCGGAATGCGCCGTCATCGGCACGGGGCAATACGGCACCGCAGTGGTGACGCAGCAATTTTCGGTACGGGGGATCCGGGTGCGCATCGTGGCGGATATCGATGCGAAAAAGGCGCAAAACGCATATCTTGCGGCAGGGCTGCCGGAAAAGGAGATCGCCTACGCGGCGGACGAAAAGGCGGCCGCCGCCCTTCTGAAAACGGGAAAGTACGTCTACACGGACGACGCAAACGCCGTCTTTGCGGCGCATCCCGACGTTTTGTGCGACTGCACGGGCAATCCCGAGGCGAGCGCGCGCATCGCCCTTGCGGCCCTGGATCGCGGCGTAAACCTCGTTGCGGTCGGCAAAGAGGCGGATAGCGCGGTCGGAGCCATCCTGCGCAAAAAATTTGCGGAAAAGGGCCTCGTCTATACGGCGGCGGACGGCGACCAGCACGGGCTTTTGATACAACTGGTAAAATGGGCGCGCGCATCGGGGCTGACCGTGATCGCGGCGGGCAAATCGCGCGACGGCGAACTTGTCTGGAATGAGGCCGCGCATACCGTAAGGCTGTGGGATTTTACCGCGGACGTGACGGGCAGAGAAGAGGTTTTGCGCCCCCTTGCGGGGAATGCGGCAAAGGGGCTTGCCGCGCGCAAAGCGGCCCTGGCCCCCCTTCCGTCTGCCGGCGGATACGATTACTGCGAACTCGCGATCGCGGCGAACGGAACGGGCCTTTCGCCCGCCTGCCCCGAACTCGTGCAGGCGCCCCTGCGCATCAGTGAAATCGCATCCGTTTACTGCGAACGGGAACACGGGGGCATCCTCGAACGGGGCGGGATCATCGACATGGTGCAGTGCCTTCGGCGCGAGGACGACTTCGGCATGGGCGGCGGAGTGTACGTCGTCGTACGCGCGGAAAACGGTTATTCGCAGAGCATACTGGCGGACAAGGGGCCTTCCAACGCCGATCATTCCGCCTGCCTTTTGTTCCGCCCCTATCACCTGTGCGGGGTGGAAACGCCGAATACGCTCATCCGCGCCGCACGCGGGCTGGACGGTACGGACGGGCTGATCTTCGGACTGGAATGCGAAATGCCGCCCTATCGTCAGGCGTGGGACGTCGTGCGCACGGCAAAACGCGACATCGCCGCCGGAGAAATTTTTGCGGGCGATCACGGCGATATGTTCGACACGCTGATCCTGCCCGCCCGTACGCGCGGACCTCTTGCACCCGTTCCCGCGCACATGCTGACGGGCAACGCCGCGGCAAAAACGATCAGAAAGGGCGAACTGATCACCTACGAACACGTGACCCCGCCCGACGATTCCCTCCTTTGGACGCTTCGCGAAGAGCAGGAAAAGGACTGCGATCGCACGTAATACATATCCCGCGCCGAGCGTTCAGCGAACGGCGCGGGATATTTTTTGTATATACATTGTGCCTGTCCGACCGTCCTCTTCTTCTCATTTTGAAAAAAATTGCAAAAAAATGAAATAAATTTTCCGTTTGCTATTGAAAAACGGCCGAATATATAGTATAATGAGATATAGCAATGTTGCGGGCATATAAAAATCTAAGCAAGGGCTCGCCCGCAGCCGAAGGGGAAAATTTATGAGCATCAATGCGGAAAACATCAGAAATATTGCGGTCATCGGGCACAGCGGGGAAGGCAAAACCTCCGTCTGCGAGGCGATCCTGTTCAACGGCAAATCGACCGACCGATTGGGCAAGGTGACGGACGGCAACACCGTGACGGACTACGACGAGCAGGAAATCGCGAGAAAAATGTCCATTTCGCTCGCCGCGGCGTTCACCGTATGGAACGGAGTCAAGATCAATCTTTTAGACGTTCCCGGATTTTACGACTTTGAAGGGGAAGAAAACGAGGCGCTTCGCGCAGCGGGCGGCGCGCTCGTGGTAACGGGGGCGACGGGCTCTTTGTCGGTCGGAGCGGAAAAGGCCATCGACAAATGCCTGAAAAACAAGATCCCCATGGTCATCTTTATCAACGGCGTAGACAAGGACAATGCCGATTATGCGGGCACCGTTGCCGCGCTGAAAGAAAAATACGCCGGCAAGATCGCGCCCATCCAGATCCCCCTTATGGAGGGAAATAAGATGGTCGGCTATATCAACGCCCTCAAAGAGACGTGCTATCACTTTGCCGACGAGGCGCAGAAACAGCCCATCCCCATCCCCGAAGAACTGAAAGGCACGCTTGCGGAGATGCAGGCGAACCTGACCGAAACGGCCGCCGAAAACGACGAGGCGCTCCTCGATAAATATTTCGAAGAGGGCGAACTCAGCAAAGACGAGATCATCCACGGTATCCGCAAAGGGATCTACAACGTAAACACCATCCCCGTCATGGCGGGCTCGGCGCTGCAGAACCGCGGCATCATAAACCTGATGGACGAGATCGTAAAATACATGCCCAGCGCAGAAGAGCGCAGAGAGATCCTTGCAAATTCCGTAGGAAAGGACGAACTTGTCGGCATCACCTGCGAGGCGGACGCGCCGTTCGCGGCACAGGTCTTTAAGACGGTCGTGGACCCCTTCGTCGGAAAACTCAACGTCATGAAAGTTTTCCGCGGCACGCTCAAAGCGGGCAGCACCGTATACAACGCGACCACTGAAAAGACGGAGCGCATTTCGCAGATCTATCTTCTCAAAGGCAAAAAGCAGGAAGCCGTTTCCGAACTCACGGCGGGCGATATCGGCGCGGTGAGCAAACTTGCGGCGACGAACACGGGAGACACCCTCTGCGACGAAAGCGCAAAGGTCAAATTCGACCCCATCCACTTCCCCCGCCCCGTCCTTTCGATGGCCATATATGCGGAGAAAAAGGGCGACGAAGACAAGATCTTTGCCGGGCTGAACAAACTTGCCGAAGAAGATTACACTTTTGCCGTAACCAAAAATCCCGAGACGGGAGAGATGCTCATCAGCGGTCAGGGCGAAACGCACCTTGACGTGATCAATAAAAAACTCAAAGCAAAATTCAACGTGTCGGCAGTGCTCAAAACGCCAAAGATCGCCTACCGCGAAACCATCCGAAAGACGGTCGAGGCGGAGGGCAAGCACAAAAAGCAATCGGGCGGACACGGGCAGTACGGGCACTGCAAAGTGCGCTTCGAGCCCTTTGACGGCGATTTCGAGTTTGCCGAAGAAGTGGTCGGCGGAAGCGTACCCAAACAATATATCCCCGCGGTGGAAAAGGGGCTCAGAGAGTGCCTCCCCCACGGCGTTCTGGCGGGCTATCCCGTGACCGGACTGCGGGCGGTCCTCTACGACGGCAGTTATCACGACGTCGATTCGTCCGAAATGGCGTTCAAACTCGCCGCCGCCATCGCCTTCAAAGAGGGGCTGAAAAACGCAAATCCCGTGCTCTTGGAGCCCATCATGAAACTGAAGATCGCCATCCCCGAGGCATATCTGGGCGACATTATGGGCGACATGAACAAGCGCCGCGGCCGCATCCTCGGCATCGATATGATGGAAGAAATGCAGATCGTGAACGCCGAAGCGCCGCAGGCGGAACTTGCAAAATATGCGACAGACCTTCGAAGCATGACGCAGGGGCGCGGAAAATTCGTTGCGGAACTGGAGCGCTACGAAGAGGTGCCTTTCGCGGAATCGGAAAAAATCGTAAAGGCGCGCGCCGCCGAAAAAGAACAGCAGTAACAAGACGTAAAGCGCTCCGCTCAACGCGGGGCGCTTGTTCAGAAATCAAATCATTCCGATATTAAAATCATGGCCGAAACAACCGAAATAAGGAACAAACCTGAAAAAGTTATATGTTCTCGGTCAAAAACATGCTTGAACAAACGAGTCGGGCGGCAGAAGGTTTTCTTCTGCCGCCCGATACCGTATTCAAACTGTAAAATCG
>DXCO01000007.1 GCA_019115945.1 Candidatus Borkfalkia excrementavium
TGAGCATATCCGAATAGGGATATGTGCGCGTATTGTCCCGCGCGTAATATACTCCGGGCAGATCGTACTCGCCGAGCCGGTCCGCGAGAGATTTTTCCACGTGTTTTGCCACCGTCAGTTCGGAAACTTTCGAAGTCGTCAGTTCCCGATACAACTCCTCCCTGTCATTTCCGAAAATTTCGGATAAAACATCCGCGGTGTGCGCCTTGTCCTTTACGGCGTTCGGGCGGACAAAGACGGTGTAAGACGTCACGTTTCCCGCAAGGACCGTTCCGTTGCGGTCGAGAATCTCGCCCCGTTCCGCCACGACGGGAATTTCCCTCGTCCACTGATCGAGCGCGCGGTAGCGCATTTCGTCGCTCCGGATCACCTGTATGTAAAAGAACCTTGCAAATATGAACAAAAAAAGAAAGGCTATCGCGAGCAGCGCCGCAAATAACCTCTTTCGTAAAATCGTGGCGGAAAAACCGCCCGAACCGTATTTCTCTTTATTTTTTCGCACTCCGCCTGCGCACGGAAAATTTTTTCGCGCGTCAACCTCCTTGCCCTGATCTGCATAAAAAACGGCCTCGCTCGCCGGCTTCATGCAAGCCGCACGCGCGAGACCGAAATTCATTCGTAAATCTTTCAATTTTAGTCGGGGAAATACATTCCGATATCTTCCGCTCTGTCGATGATGGACTCTTCGCTGGTAAGATGATCGATCTCGTCCCGCAGCGTCTGGTACTGGGAAGCAACATCGCTCAGCTGCCTTTCGCGCAGAGCCGTTTCCGCATCCAGCGATTTGATCACGCTCGTGTTGATGATGATCAGCGCCAGAATGACGACCACGACCAAAGCGTATACCGCCATGAGCAGTTTCCCTTTCGTCGTCATGGAATAGCCTTTTTTCTCTTCGACGGCGGTGGGCTTTTCGTTTTCGTAAAGATCGCTCCGATATTGGATCGTCGTAGCGGTCGGCCTCAGATCTTCCGCCTCTTCCGCATAGAACTGTTCCTGCGGAGCAAACTCCTGCACGGGTTCCGAAGAAGCCGCGGCCGGTTCGGCATAAACGGTAGGTTCCGCAAAATCAAGACCGGCGGAACGGATGGGAGAATCCGCCCTGAAAATATCCGAAACCCTCGCACGTTCGGGCGCGGCGGCCGGCTGCTGCACATATGCGGACTTGGCCTGACGCTCGGGCATAAACGCGGATTGTGCCTGCTGTTGGGGCATGAATACGGGCGCTTCCACGGCGATCTCTTCCGCACTCTTGAAATCGGGATTGATCAGTTTCTGATAATTTTCCGAAATGCGCGCGTTGAAATGCAGAGCCTTCTGATCCTCCGTCATTTCGCGAGACTCGTCTCTTCCGCTCAGTTTTCCGTACGCCTTGAGTTCGGCGCTTTCTTCTCTTGTTTTTTCCCTCTCCAATACCGGAAGCCCTGTAGCCATGTTGCCTTTTCTCCTTAAATTATATTCTCAAATCTTTTCCGCTATGCGTAATTTCGCACTTTTGGAACGTCTGTTTTCTCCTAATTCTTTGTCGCTCGCCGTGATCGGCTTTTTTGTGATGATTTCGATTTCTTTTTTCTTGCCGCAAACGCACACGGGCAGGCTCTTGTCGCAGATACAGTCCGTTTCCAGTTCGCGGAAAACATTCTTCACGATCCTGTCTTCCAGCGAATGAAAGGTCAGGATGCAGATCCTGCCTCCCCTGCGGAGTTTTCTGCAAAGCCCCCGCACCGTCTCTTCCAGCCTGTCCAACTCGCCGTTCACTTCGATGCGTATCGCCTGAAACGTCTTGCGCGCGCACGGCCCGTTCTGACGGAATTTTGCGGGAATGTTTTTTTCAATGATCGATACCAGACGGGCGCTCGAACGGATCTTTTCTTTTTTCCGTTCCGCAGCGATCCCCGCCGCAATGTTTTTTGCGAACCTCTCTTCCCCGTAATCGCGGATGATCCTGTACAGTTCCCTTTCGGGATATTCGTTCACGACCTCCTCGGCCGTCAGTTCCCCTTGGGGATCCATGCGCATGTCCAGCGGCGCATCCTGCATATAGGAAAACCCGCGCGCAGGCTCGTCCAACTGAAAACTTGAAACTCCGAAATCCAAAAGCACACCGTCCGCTTCGGATATGCCCGCCAAAGAGAAAATCCTTTCGTATTCTTTATAATTGCTTTTATAAATTTCGAACCTTCCGCCGAATTGCGCAAGCCTCTCTTTCGCCGCGGCGATCGCATTGTCGTCGAGGTCGGTCGCGATCAGCCTTCCGTCCGGCGAGGTCCGCTTCAGGATCTCGTAAGAATGTCCGCCTCCGCCGATCGTTCCGTCGTACCAGATACCGCCGGGATGAAGGTTCAGCCCCTGCATACACTCTTCGAGCATGACGGGCTTATGTGAAAAACCGATCATTCTTTGCTTTCCGCCCTGAGGCTTTTGAGCCTTGCAAAAACGTCGTTGATGTTTTTGCCCGCATTCCTCTTGGCAAAGTTTTCAGCCGACTCGATCTTCAGATAAGACGCCGCGCCCGTGATGACGATATCTTTGTCGATCTGCGCATATTCTTTCATATCCGCGGGAATGACTGCCCTGCCCTGACTGTCCTCGCTCACGTCGCTGACCATGCCCGTGAATTCGGAGATCGCGTCCTGAATTTCCGTATCGAAAAGAGAAGCGGAGCCGAAACTGTCCAATACTTTTTTATACTCGGAAAAGGGCAGCACGTAAATACAATGATCGGGCCCGTATGCAAACTTATAATCCGCCCCCAGATCCGCCTTGTACTTGGCGGGAATACGTATTCTGTTTTTGTCGTCCAACCGATTGTTGAACCTTCCGTTGAAAGAATACATTTTTCCCTCTTCCCGATTGATGTTTTCATTATATCACCACTTTTGACCACTGTCAACCACTTCTATCCATTTTTTTTGAAAAATCGGGTATTTTTTTGCCGATTTCTCTAATTACAAACATATGTTTGCATTAAAAAAGGCTTTCAAACACGCTTTTATTCTTTTCCGCGCTCTCCCCGACGAACAAAACGACCGTTTTTTTGCCGTTTTTCCTCAAAATTGAACATTTGTTCGTGTTTTTTGATATTAAATCCGCACTTTTCCCGGCAAAATTTCCTTTGCTGATTTTCTCTTTCCGGGCAAAATTTTTCGCTCTGCCCGCACTTGCAGCCCCTACTGTGGCGGCCAGGCGGGCGGCCGTTCCCGCATTGCCGTCATATGCGCGGCAACCGTAAAAATCTTCGATCCTTTTCTTGACAAATATATAATGCGTACAGCCGAGGACAACGGCATCGCACTGCACTTTCGGCAGTAAAACGGACAGATCGAGACGGGAAAGATCCGAGATATTTTTTTCGATCTCGCCCGCGAGCGACGTCGGACTGTACGGGATCAGGCGGGCGGCACCTGACCACCTGTCCAAGAGAGCCTGAAACCTCGCGCTCGATGCAGTCGCCGCCGTCGACAGAACGAGCACGGTCCCCCCTCTTTTTGCGGCGGGTTTGACAGCCGGTTCCACTCCCAATATGGGAAAACTAAATCGTTCCCGCAGAAATCCGATACAATCCGCCGTGACCGTATTGCAGGCCACGACGGCGGCTTTGAGCGGGAAGCGGGCAAGGTATGCAAAAGCCTGCGCCGTCAGAGTTTTTATTTCCTCCGCGCTCTTATTTCCGTAAGGCGCCCGCGCGTTGTCACCGAGATACACGAATTTCTCGTCGGGCAGATTCGCGGCGCACTCGCGCAGCAGCGTCAAGCCGCCGATCCCGCTGTCAAAAAAAGCGATGCAGTCACGATCGTCATCCATATCCGAACACCCGCCCTTCTTTTTTTGATAAATATATTGAAAATCAAAGAAAGAAATTACATTTTTATCGCAAAAAACAGTTTACAAGCAGTTTTTTTTGTGTTAAAATAACCTAAGTACAAAACGACAATCGAACAGAAAGGAGAATAAAAGTGCCTAACATTAAATCCGCGAAGAAGCGCGTGGCTGTCATCGAAAAGAAAACTTCTCAGAACAAGATGATCAAATCTGCCGTAAAGACGGCGATCAAAAAATATAATGCGGCGATCGCAGCGGGCGACATTGCGGAAGCGGAAAAGTTGCTTCCCGTGACCGTCTCTGCCATTGACTCGGCAGCCTCCAAAGGGATCCTGCACAAAAACAATGCGGCGAACAAAAAGTCTGCCCTCGCCAAAAAACTGAACGAGATCAGAACTTTTGCGCCTGCGGCGAAAGAAGAACCCGCCCCTGCCCCTAAGGCTGAGGAAGTTCAGCCCGTCGCCGAAGAGGCGGCGCCCGCTCCCAAGAAAACGAGAGCGAAGAAGAAAGCGGCCGACGCCGAATAATTTCCGCAGAGCGTTAAAAATCACATGCCCTCTTTGTCTTGACGGAGAGGGCTTTTATTCTGCAATTTTTCCGATCCGTTTAGTATCATACTGAGTTTACAGCCTCGCTTTTCGCCAAAAAAGTGAGGCTTTTTGTCCGCCCTCCCCTGCCCGAAACGCTCTTTTATTTTGACGTTGTCTTTGCATATTTATCTTTTTTCTTACTATCATTAAACCGAGATCCGTGCCCCGTGATTCGACAAAAAGTAAAAAGTTGGACGCCATCGCAAAAATTTTGTGAAAAAAAATGGATAATTTTTGAAAAATGGCCCGCAAACAGTTGCATTTTTTTCAGATATTTATATAATATATTTGGTTTGTTTAATTTTATTAAACTTAAAGTTAAATATCTGGCAAACCAATAAAAAGAAAGAAGGTCATCTCCATGGAATTGGGAACCAGAATCAGGGACATGCGATTGCAACTAAACCTGACGCAGGAAGAACTTGCGGACAGATGCGAACTGACCAAAGGTTACATCTCGCAGTTGGAAAACGACCTTACGAGCCCGTCGATCGCGACGCTCGAGGATATCCTCTCCGCGCTCGGCAGCAGTTTTGCCGAATTTTTCAAAGAAGACAAAAACGAAAAGATCATCTTTACGGAGAACGATTACATCGAAAAATCATCGGAAGGATTCGTTCAGAACTGGCTGGTGCCCAACGCCCAGAAAAACCTGATGGAACCGGTCACCGTCGAACTTGCGCCGGGCGCCTCGACGGGCGAGGATATCCCCCACGAAGGCGAAGAATTCGGCTACGTGCTCGAGGGGAAAATCACCCTGCAGACGGGAAAAAAGAAGTACGTCTGTCGCAAGGGCGAAAGTTTTTATTTTACCGCCGACCGCACGCATAAGATCTCTAACGAAGCGGACACGAAAGCAAAATTTATATGGATCTCCTCCCCTCCCAATTTTTAATGTACCCATGCTCCGAAACAAAAATCTCGATTCACAGGAAATATGAAGAAATGGCGAACCTCAAAAAAGATGAAAAGATCATCGAAATCGTAAACGTAACCAAAATTTTTGACGATACCGCCGCGGTGGACGACGTCAGCCTTTACGTCAGAAAGGGCGAATTCATCACCTTTTTGGGCCCCTCCGGCTGCGGAAAGACGACCACCCTACGCATGATCGCGGGATTTGACCTTCCCACGTCGGGAAAGGTGCTGCTCAACGGAAAGGACATCACCAATCTGCCGCCCAACAAAAGGCCGGTCAACACGGTGTTCCAGCGTTATGCCCTGTTCCCGCATTATAATATTTATGACAACGTGGCGTTCGGGCTCAAACTGAAAAAGATCCCCGTTACGTACGTCAACGACAAGGGCGAGACGTATACGAAAATGCAGAGGCTCACCCGAAAAGAAATAGACGAAAAGGTGAAAAACGCCCTTGCCGTGGTAGATCTGGAAGGGTTTGAAAAGCGCTCCGTTTCCACGCTGTCCGGCGGACAGCAGCAACGCGTGGCCATCGCCCGCGCCATCGTGAATGAGCCGGAGATCCTGCTGCTGGACGAACCGCTCGGCGCGCTCGACCTGAAAATGCGCAAGGAGATGCAGATCGAACTCAAAGAAATGCATAAAAAACTCGGCATCACCTTTATTTACGTTACGCACGATCAGGAAGAGGCGCTTACCATGAGCGATACGATCGTCGTCATGAAGGACGGAAAGATCCAGCAGATCGGCACCCCTACCTCCATTTACAACGAGCCCGCAAACGCTTTCGTCGCGGACTTTATCGGCGATTCCAACATCTTCAACGGCACGATGGTGGGAGAACGGCTGGTCCGCTTCTGCAACCACAATTTCCCCTGCCTGGACGATTTTGAGAAAAACGAAAAGGTGGACGTCGTCGTCCGCCCCGAGGATATCGGCATGACCACGCCCGAAAACGGCATGCTCCGCGGAAAGGTCATCAGCGTTGTATTCAAAGGCGTGCATTATGAAATCACCGTAAAGGTCGGCAAAACGGAAGTCGTCGTCCAAAGCACGGAGAGCCGCGAAACGGGCGAAACCATCGGCCTTATCATCCAGCCGGACGGGATCCACATCATGAAAAAGGAATTCACCGTCAACCGCTACGACGGATACATCACCAAGAAAAACACGGTGGCGTTCGGCGACGGCGAATTCGAGTGCGACGTTACCAGCCTCTACCCCAACTCCGTATTGGACGAGGAAGGCTACCTGATCACCGCCGACGGAGAAAAACTTGATCTGACGGACACGGAAGTCAACGTGGAAGTGGAATTCAAAGACATCGAGATCAGCGACAACGCCGACGAAGGGGGCGCACAGGGGCATATCGTTTCCATTATTTACAAGGGCGACCACTATCAGGTCATCGTGCGCACCGAGGAAAACGAGGAAGATTTCGTGCTCGATACGGAAGATCTTTGGAACGAAAACGATTACGTCGGGGTCAAGATCGCGCCCGATAAAATCCGCATGACGCTCAAACAGGAGACGAAACAAAAATGACGAAACTGCACTTTTCGAGAAAACAGTTGTGCATTCCTTACGCTCTGTTCCTTGTTCTGTTTGTTGTTCTGCCCATGCTGCTCATCCTCTTTTACGCCTTTACGGGCGAGGGGGAAAACGGCAATCTCGTATTTACGTTCGGCAATTTTATCGACTTTTTTACGAGCGCCGCAAAACTGGGCACACTGCTGATGAGCGTTACCATCGCGATCATTTCGACGGCGATCTGTCTTTTGATCGCCTACCCGCTCGCCTACATCCTCGCGCGCAGCCACTGGAAGAGAAAATACGTCCTGCTGATGCTGTTTATAATGCCCATGTGGATCAACTTCGTGCTTCGCATTACCGCGCTGCGGGAACTTCTTGACCTCGTCGGGCTGCTCGGCACGGAAAACTATCTGAACACCATTATCGGTATGGTATATGATTTCCTGCCCTTCATGATCCTGCCCCTTTACACGACGCTGGAAAAACTGGACAACAGTTACATGGAGGCTGCGGCCGACCTTGGCGGAAACAAACTGACCGTGTTTACAAAAATCACTTTTCCCCTTTCCATGCCCGGCGTGATCTCCGGCATCACGATGGTCTTTATGCCATCCATGACGAACTACGTCGTCAGCGATACGCTCAGCAACTTCAACATCACCATTTTCGGCAAGTTGATCGACGAATATTTCACGACCTTTGACAACTGGCATATGGGCTCTATGATCTCCATTATCCTGCTGCTCATCATCTTCATCACCATGATCTGCACGGGCGGTTTCAAGGACAGTAAAACGGATGCGAGAGGTACAAACTTATGGTAAAGAAAATTTTATCGATAGCGTTCTGCGTTCTTGTTCTGCTGTTCATCTATTCCCCCATACTCCTTTTGGTCGTATACAGTTTCACCGACGCGACCGTGATCGGACAATGGACGGGATTTTCCTTCAAACTGTACGCGGATCTGTTCAGGGATTCTGAAATCATGGAGATCCTGTTCAACACGATCTGGCTCGCGCTCGTCGCGGCGGCACTCTCCACCATCCTCGGCACGGCGGGTGCGATCGGCATTTTCTACAGCAAAAAGAAATTTGCCGCGCCCGTCAAGGGAGTATCGCAGATCCCCGTCATCAATGCGGAGATCGTGACCGCCATATCCCTTGCGCTTCTCTTTTCGATGGTGGCGCTCTACCGCACCTATTTCTCTCTGATCGTGGGGCACATGGTGCTCTGCACCCCCTTCGTCGTCCTGTCCGTTCTGCCTAAACTCAAGCAAATGGACCCCAATGTTTATGAAGCGGCGCTCGATCTGGGGGCAAGCCCGTCAAAAGCGCTGTTCAAGGTCGTCATCCCGCAGATTTTTTCGGGAATACTCGCAGGATTTATGCTTTCGATCACCCTCTCTTTGGATGACTATATCATCACAGCCTTCACGAAGCCCCGTACTTTCGACACGATCAGCACGTACGTCTATAACGCCGTAAAGAACGGGACCAACAGTTCTACCCCCGCTCTGCGCGCCCTGTCCGCGTTGATTTTCGTCGTCATGATCGCCGCGGTGCTCGTCTTTAATCTGCGGGCGAGAAAAAGCAAGGAGGAACGCAAATGAAAAGAACCGCAAGATTTTTTGCCGCCGCTCTGGCCGCCGCAATGCTCTTTGCTTCGGTCGGGCTGCTGTCCGGCTGCGCGTCCTCCTCTTCTTCGGACAATGTACTGCACGTCTATAACTGGGAAGACTATATCAGCGACGAAGACGACGCCGAAAACGGATACCGCGACCTAATCGCCGCTTTTGAACAGGACTACAAGGAAAAGACGGGAAAAACCGTGACTGTGGAATATTCCACTTTCGGCACAAACGAAAACATGTACAACGAACTGAAAATCAATGCCGCGGGATACGACCTCGTCTGCCCTTCCGACTACATGATCATGAAAATGATCGCGGAGGGCATGGTGGAAGAATTCAGCGAAGATTTTCTGCAAAACGGCGCGTATTCGATGTATGTGTCCCCCTATATCAAAGAACTGTTCGACAAAAACGGCTGGACCAATTACTCCGCCGCTTACATGTGGGGAACGATGGGTTACGTATACAACCCGGATTATGTGGATAAAGAAGATCTGCTGTCCTGGGCGGGCATCTGGAGCGATAAATATCAGAACAAATCGACCATCAAAGACAGTGTGCGCGATTCGTATTTCCTCGGCGTCGCATACGTTTACCGCGAAGAACTCAACAGCCTGAAAGCGGAGTACGAAGCGGGTGCAATGACGCAGGAAACATACAACGAAGCCGTAACGGAGATCATGAACCGCACGGACGAAGACACGATCGAAAGCGTCAAAGACGCGCTCATCGATCTGAAAAAGTACCTTTACGGTTTTGAGGTAGACAGCGGCAAACAGGACATGATCACGGGCAAGATCACGATCAATTTCGCCTGGAGCGGAGACGCTGTTTTCGCAATGGACGAAGCGGAAGAAAGCGATACCTACCTCAATTACGTGATTCCCGAAGAATGCAGCAATATCTGGTTTGACGGATGGGTCATGCCCAAAGGCGCGAATACGGAATTGGCGGAAGCCTTTATCAACTTCCTTTCCGAGCCGGAGAACGCAGTGACGAACATGAACTACATCGGCTATACGAGCGCCGTCGCGGGCGACGCCGTCTTTAATGAAATGCTCGACTGGTATTCCGAGGGCGAAGAGGGAGACCTCGACGAAAACGGCGATCCCCTTGTAAGGCACGACCTGAATTATTTCTTCAAGGGAACGGGCGAGATCGAAGATTATTCCATTTGGGTGTCTGAAGAGAGCCTCGACAGGCAGGTAGGCGCGCAATACCCTACCGAAGAGGTCATCGAACGCAGCGCCGTCATGCAATATTTTGACGACGACACAAACGCCGCCGTAAACGAAATGTGGGAAGAGATCAAAGGACAACCCATTCCCCTTTGGGCGTACATCGTCATCGCCGCTGTCATCGTCATAGGGCTTCTGATCGGGCTGTCTTTCCTCTATAAGGGAAAACGAAGCGAACCCAAACCCAAAAAGGGCTATCGCGTACTGAAAAGAGGCGAATAAAAATCTCCGATCTACACATAAACATGTCGTCGGCGAAAGGAGACCGAACATGAAACAACTTATAATCATAGGCAAGGGCCCCGCGGGCATTTCCGCGGCCCTGTATGCGGTACGGGGTGGCGCAAACGTCACTGTCGTCGCAAAGGACGGCGGCGCACTCGCAAAGGCGGACCTGATACAGAATTACTACGGATTCGAGAAAGGAATTTCCGCAAAGGCGCTCATCGAAACGGGCGTAAAACAGGCGGAAAACCTTGGCGTTACCATTTTGAACGATGAGGTTTGCGGGATAGAATTCGGGGAAAGCGGCTACGTCGTCAAGACGCTCAATTCACAGTTGGACGCCGGTGCGATCGTGATCGCCTGCGGAACTTCGCGCAATGTTCCCCCTATCGGCAACATCGACCGATTTGAAGGAAACGGCGTCAGTTACTGCGCGATCTGCGACGGATTTTTTTACAGAGGCAAAAAGGTTGCCGTCATCGGCAACGGCGGATATGCCCTGAGCGAATACCTTGTTTTGAAAAATATCATCGAAGACGTCGCTATTTATACGAACGGCCTTGCACCGGAATTTGATCGGAAAGATCAGATCCCCGTTTATGAGAAAAAGATCTCCTCTTTCGAGGGAGAAGACAGGATCTCCGAAATCGTTTTCGAAGACGGCACACGAGAAAAAATCGATGGCGTATTTGTGGCCTGCGGTTCTGCAGGCGCGCTTGAACTTTCCAGAAAACTCGGTCTGGAAACGGCGAACAATAAGATCGTGACAGACGAAAAACGCGCGACGAATATCCCCGGAATTTATGCGGCGGGCGATTGCATTGCAGGATTGCAGCAGATCGCAAAGGCGGTCTATGACGGGATGATCGCGGGAACGGAAGCGCTAAAATATCTGAAAAGAAACGGTTAAAAGTGCATATAAAAGAGGCGGGCCCTAAGGTCCGCCTCTTTTATATAAACCCCATATTTTTTCGCATTATGTCTGCCATAGTACTTGATTATTTGTCAAAAACCACTGATTTATAAATATTTTCAGCGTTTTTAAGCGCATTTTCGTCGCATTCCTCTATCCCGGCATAAGGGAAAACCAGCCCTAAATTTTCGTATTTTTCCGCACACAATTTACGAAACGGAAGAAACTGAAAAGGAATATTTTTAAGCAGCCGGGCAAGTTCCGCAATTTTTGCAGGCGTGTCGTTTTTACCGGGAACGAGTACGCAGGTCGCCTGAACGGAAATATTGTGCCGCCCGCATTCCACGATAAACCGCCGGTATACGGAAAGGTCCTCTCCTTCCTGGTTTTTTATATCTACGATCACCCCGTCCAATACCGAAAGGATCTCTCCGTCGGCGATCTGCCCGTTCGTTTCCGCAAGAACGTGGATCCCCTGCGCATGCAGAAGATCGACGAGGGAAAGCAAAAACTTTTTTTGCAGAAATGGCTCTCCGCCCGAAAGCGTCACCCCGCCGCGGCGAAAATACGGTTTATATTTCATAAGCCTTTCCGCCAACTCTCCTGCACGGATCTGCTCGCCCCCTTTGAACAGAGTTTCCGGATTATGACAGAAGGGACAGCGCAAATTACAGCCGGAAAAGAAGACAACGCAGCGCAATCCTTTTCCGTCCACCCCTGAACCGCAATAGACGGAATCGATCGATCCGGCCGTATTCCAAAGTTCAGACCTGTCCATTAATTACTGCCTCCTTTTTCACGAAACCGCTGCACTCTCAAAAACTTCGCCAACCCATTCCGATCATTTTTCCGAAAAAATCGACGCCGCAAATACCCGACCGATAGCGTAATCTCAGGTCGCCGCAGGGCGCGAAATGCCGTTTCGTCAGATTCTGCCGTGATAGGTACGCTTGAGTACTTCCAGTTGGTGCGCCCTGGACAGTTTATGGAAGTTTACGGCATATCCGGAAACGCGGATGGTCACGTTCGGATACAATTCCGGATGCTCCATCGCGAGCACAAGTTTTTCGCGGTCAAAAACATTTACGTTGAGATGATGCGCTCCCTGCCCGAAGTATCCGTCGAGAAGATCGCACAGATTTTCCGCCCTGTCCTCCCGATCCTGCCCGAGTGCGGAAGGAACGATCGAAAAAGTATTGGAAATCCCGTCTCTGCAACAATCGTAAGGAAGTTTTGCAACGGAGTTCAGAGAGGCAAGCGCCCCGGAGACATCCCTGTTGTGCATGGGATTCGCGCCGGGAGCAAAGGGGTCCCCTGCCGCACGCCCGTCAGGCGTTGCCCCCGTCTTTTTGCCGTAAACCACGTTGGATGTGATCGTCAGCACGGAAAGCGTATGCTTTGCATTGCGGTATGCAGGCGTCTCTTTCAAGCAGGCAGAAAACTCTTCCAAAAGTTCCACCGCGATCCTGTCCGCACGGTCGTCGTCGTTGCCGTATTTGGGGAAGTCCCCTTCCGTCCGGAAATCGCAGATGATCCCCTCTTCGTTATATACGGGCGTGACCTTTGCGTATTTGATGGCGGAAAGGGAATCCACCGCAACGGACAGCCCCGCCACCCCGCACGCGAGGAAGCGTTCCACCTCGGTATCGTGAAGCGCCATCTGAATCTTTTCATAGGCGTACTTATCGTGCATGTAGTGAATGACGTTCAGCGTATTGACATACAGATTGCAGAGCCACCCGATATACTTGGAATAGGCGGCGCGCACTTTGTCATAACTGAGAACGCCTTTGAAACTCTCGCCTTCCGGCCCGAGTTGTTTGCCGCTCTTTTCGTCTTTTCCTCCATAGAGGGAGAGAAGCAACAGTTTTGCAAGGTTGCACCGGGCGCCGAAAAACTGCATCTGTTTTCCGATCTTCATCGCAGAAACACAGCAGGCGATCCCGTAATCGTCGCCGTAGATCGGCCGCATCACGTCATCGTTTTCGTATTGAATGGAATCCGTATCGATGGATACTTTTGCACAGAAATTTTTGAAGGGCTCGGGAAGTTTTTCCGACCAAAGCACCGTAAGATTGGGTTCGGGCGCCGCACCCAGATTGTAGAGGGTGTTGAGCATGCGGAAGGACGTCCTTGTCACGAGCGTTCTGCCGTCTTCGCCCATACCGCCGAGGCTTTCCGTCGTCCATGTCGGGTCGCCGCCGAACAGGTCGTTGTATTCAGGCGTGCGCAACTGTCGGGTGATGCGCAGTTTCATGACAAAATCGTCTATAAGTTCCTGCGCGCCCTTTTCGTCGAGCAATCCGTCACGCATATCCCGTTCGATATAAATATCGAAAAAGGTCGAGACCCTGCCCAGGCTCATGGCCGCCCCGTTCTGCTCTTTGATCGCCGCAAGATAGGCGAAGTAGGTCCACTGGATCGCCTCGCGCGCGTTTGTCGCCGGCGCGGAAATATCGATGCCGTACAGAAGCGCCATTTCTTTGAGTTTTTTCAGAAAATCGATCTGCTTAAACAGTTCTTCGAGCGTACGGATATTTTCCTCGCTCATCTGTTTTTTGCCGTAGGCGCGGCGGTCTTTTTCCTTTTCCGCGATCAGCCTGTCCACCCCGTACAGCGCGACTCTCCTGTAATCGCCGATGATCCGCCCCCTGCCGTATGCATCGGGCAACCCGGTCAGAAGCCCCGCATGGCGCACCGCTTTCATCTCGTCCGTATAAACGTGGAAAACGCCGTCGTTGTGCGTGGTTTTATAACTGAATTCCTCCTCTACCTTATCGGAAAGTTTGAATCCGTATGCCTCGCACGCCTGCCTTGCCATGCGGATCCCTCCGAAAGGATTTACGCCCCGCTTTAAGGGTGCGTCCGTCTGCAACCCCACGATGATCTCGTTTTCCCTGTCGACGTAACCTGCGGGATAGGTCAAAAGAGAGGATACACGCTCGGTATCGACGTCGAGCACGCCGCCCTTTTCGCTCTCCGCTTTCAGCAACCCGTTGATTTTGTCCATCAGGCGCGCCGTGCGCTCCGTAGGGCCGGACAAAAATTCGGCTCCGCCTGTATATGGCGTGTAATTTTTCTGAATGAAATCGCGCACGTCAATGTTGGTTTCATACGATCCTTTGTTAAAAACCGTCTGCATTCAAATGCCTCCGTTGAAAATTTTGCCGAATAAAAAAACCTGCGCAGCCGTTTTTGACAACTGCCCAGGTGGTCGGCGATCTTCTCCGTTCGTTCCCCTGCGGTCATTCCGCGTTTTCCACCAGTCACGAACGGCGGTTTACACAACATATTGTGCCGTGCAGATTTTTGAATACACATATAGTATATACATTCGATCTGATTTTGTCAAACAAAAAGGGGCAATGAACGGGGAATATTTTTGGCGGGATTTCCGAATCAAAATTGTTGCAAATGTCATTTTTTATATGAGACCGCCGACCGCCCGGGCAGGCATTTCGGGTCCCCTTTCCCAAATTGAAAATTTGTATTTTTTTCGATACAAAATCCTCCGAAAATACTCCTTTCCAGGCGAATATTTTTTACCATCGATTGACTATTTTTCCCATCAATGATATAATAAATAAGGGTAGTTTCTTTCAATATTTCTGTTCGTTTTTTATCGTTTTTGACCTACGGTTTTTGCGATTCTGCCCCTCAGAAAATCGGTCTTTTGACCAAAATCCGAAAAGATGCCGGCAACCGTTTTCCGGTTCAATTCCAGCGGCATCTTCTAAAGAGGCATATCTTTATGGAGCAAGCAAAATGGATCGCAGCGCCTGAAAATTTCGGTTGCTGCCCCTCTTTCCGCAAGCAGATCGGCATCGGAAAAAAGGTGAAAAAGGCGACTTTGCGCGCGACCGCGATGGGCTGTTACCGCGCCATGATCGACGGCAAAAGCATTACGGACGGCGTTTTTATGCCCGGATGGACGAACTATAAACACTTCGTTCAGGAACAGACCTACGACGTGACGGCGTTTTTTGACAAAGATTCCGCACAACTTGAATTTTTACTCGGCGACGGGTGGGCTTGCGCGGAGATGCTGGGTTGGCGCAGCAAAGACCGCCCCTATGCGCAGATGCCTTCCGTTCGGGCAACGCTTACGCTCGCCTATGCGGACGGAACAAAAGAGAAGATCGTGACCGATGAAAGTTGGGAAGTATGGACGAGTAAAATCCTCTATTCCGAACTGTATTTCGGGGAAACGCAGGACGCCCGCATCGTGCCCGAAAAGAAAGGGAACGCGCGGACCGTATCCGTCAAAACCAAAGTGATCGGACAGATCGGGGAAAAAGTGGTTGCGGACGAGACAGTCTATCCCCGCGCATTTATCGTGACACCCAAGGGTGAGCGCGTGATCGACTTCGGACAGAATATGGCGGGCTGGGTGCGCGTGCGCATTCACGGAAAACGAGGGCAAAAGATCTCATTCGTACCCGCGGAGATCCTCGATAAAGACGGGAATTTTTACAATGAAAACTATCGGCAGGCGACGAATCTGTGCACCTATACCTTGAGCGGCGGAGAGGATGAATTTTTGCCGGTATTCAGTTTCCAGGGCTTCCGCTATATCCGTTTGGACGAATATCCCGAAGAGACGGTCGACCTCGGCTGTTTCTCCGCACTCGCGCTGCATTCGGATCTGAAACGCACCTGCCGCTTTGTCAGCGGAAACGAAAAGATCAATCAACTGTACAGCAATATCGTATGGGGACAGTTGAGCAACTATATCGACGTACCCACCGACTGCCCGCAGAGGGACGAACGCCTGGGTTGGCTGGGCGACGCGCAGGTCTTCTGCCGCACCGCTGCCATCAATTTTGACGTGGACAGATTTTTCCATAAATGGATGAAGGATCTTGTGCACGACCAAAATGAGGACGGAAGCATTGAAGGCGTTTCTCCGAAAGCGGGCGAACTGAGCACCCGCGTCTCCTCGGGCTGGGGAGACGCGCTCACCATCTGCCCCTGGGAAATTTACAGGGCATACGGAGACAAGGCCATTCTCGCCGAATGCCTGGACAGCATGGAGAAATGGGTGGCGTATATTAAAAATACGGGCGACGATCCTTATCTTTGGAATACGGGCGGCCACTACGGCGATTGGCTGGCGACCGACGCCCCCTACGGCACCTATGTCGGCGCGACGGATATCGGCCTGATCTCTACAGCGTTTTATGCGTACTCCGTTGACCTGGTGATCGCCGCAAGAGAGGTTTTGGGAAAGGACGCATCCGAATATAAAGTTCTCCGCAAAAAGATCGGAGAAGCGTTCGCAAAAGAATATACCGAAAACGGATTCCCCAAGGGTGAACCTGCGCTCATCGGCAAGGCGGATAAACCTACCTGCTATACGCAGACGGCGCTGGCGCTGATGCTGCATTTCGGCCTGTGCGAGGAAAAGGACAGACAAAAACTTACCGATGCGCTCGTATCCCTCATCGAGCAATGCGGCGGAAGAATGTCCACAGGATTTTTGGGCACCCCCTACATTTTGCACGCACTTTCGGCCAACGGGAGATCGGACGTCGCTTACGACCTTCTGTTCCAGGAAAAAGCACCTTCGTGGCTGTTCTCCGTCAACATGGGCGCAACCACGATGTGGGAACATTGGGACGGCATCGACGAGAACGGAAGGATCTGGAGCAAGGACATGAACTCCTTCAACCACTACGCTTACGGCGCCGTTTTCGATTGGATCTTCGGCGTCAGCGCGGGCATCACCCCTATCGAAGCGGGGTATAAGAAAATTTCGATCTGCCCGCATCCGGATCGGCGTTTGGGATTTTCTGACATTGCGTTTGAAACAAAATACGGTACTCTGCGCGCGGCTTGGCGCTATACGCAGGATTCCGTTCGCTATGAATATGAGATCCCGAGCGGCGTAGAAGCGGAGATCTCTCTGCCGAACGGGTCGCACTATGCGGTTTGCGGCGGAAAGCATGTGATTTGCCGCCCGCTTTGAAATTTTTGATTCATAGACAAAAATCCGGCTCCCGAAAATATTCGGGAGCCGGATTTTTTAATCGATGACGTTCTACACGCGCCGTTTAAAGAGAGCAAATAAAATCTAAGTAAGTCCAATTTGTGCTTTTGTACATACCCTGCCGTTTTCAAATCCTACCGTTACAATTTTCGTTCCGGACGCATTTTGCCATGTGTAATATTCCAAGGTATAACCTTCAAAACTGCTGCTCACATCCAATTGCCCGGGAGAATCGAAAATTTCTGCAACCTGCGAATAAGTCATACCGTTATGTATTTTTAAATAATTATCATAAGTCAAGGCACCGGAGGTTTCGCAAGATACAATAGCAAAAATAATATAAG
>DXCO01000008.1 GCA_019115945.1 Candidatus Borkfalkia excrementavium
CGAAGTATCTGTCGGTCATGAACGAACTTTTGGAAAAAGGATTGGACGAAATGAGCGTGCTCAATTCGGTGTGCCTGTATTTCCGGCAACTGCTTGAGATCGTGGCTCTGAAAAAATCGGATGCGGAGACAGCCGTTGCGCTCGGGATGAAAGAATATGCCGTCAAAATGAGCAGAAGACAGGCCGCCGCCTTCACGCCGCGCCGCCTGAAGGAGTGTTATTTTTCCGCATTTGCCGCGCTGAATGCGATCCGGAACGGAAAGGCGACGCCCGCAGGCGCCCTTCTGAAAGTAAATTCTGAACTCTTTTTCGGCGATGCGGGAAATATCGACGCATAACCTCCCTTTTTTGCTTTATTTTTTTTGTAATATCATGTAAAATAATAGAAGAAAGTATTCGGGATACAGAGTTTCGGATTATGAAAGAAATTTTTTCAAAAATAGGAAATATATTTACCTCTTTTGAGGCTATCGACGTATTGGAGATTCTGCTCTTTGCGGCGGTTTTTTATTATGTGTTCAGGATCCTCAAAAACAGCAACGTGAAGAGCGTGATCGTCGTGTTCGTGCTCTTTACTTTGGTCACGGGGATTGTGTTCATCGCAAACGAAGCATGGAGCGGGTATGCCTACGTACTGTTCCCCCTGATTTTTTCGGGAGCGGTGCTCGTCGTGTTCAACGTAGAGGTTAAACGTGATATCATGAATATCGGTTCGCCCAAGTTTATTTCCGAAAAAACCAACCATCAGGCGCTCGTCTCGAAGGACGAGGTGGAGCGGTATATCAACGATATTATCAAGGCCTTGCAGAATATGTCCAAAGATAACATCGGGGCCTTGATCATTCTGTCGAGCGACAACGTGCCGCGGCAGGTTTTGGAGAGCGGCGTCAGGCTCGATGCGGATATTTCCTCGCAACTCATAGAGGGGATATTTTTCCCGAAAGCGCCTCTTCACGACGGGGCAATGGTCATCAATAATTATAAAATTCAGGCTGCGGGATGTTTTCTTCCGCTGACGCAGAACGTCAACATTCCGAAAGAACTCGGCACGCGCCATCGGGCGGGCATCGGCATCACGGAGACGTCGAACGTCATTGCCCTGATCGTTTCCGAAGAGACTGGCGTGATCACGATCGCGCAGCGCGGAAAGATATCCCGCTATGCCGATTATGATTTGCTGCGAAAGACCCTCAACGATTATTATTGGAAAGATCTGAGTGCGGACGGGAGGAAGAGATTATGAGAGAAAAAAGTATTTGGCGGAAAATTGCGGGAATATTTATCGACAATGTTCCCATCAAACTGTTGGCGATCGGTTTGGCGGTCGTCGTTTATATCGTGGCCAATTATAATTGATGACAGGCGGTATATACTAAGAGATGAAAAATTGCGTAAGGGCTGCTGAAATTTTGTTGCCGGAATCGGCGGATATGAACGCATGGGCCGTCATTGCGTGCGATCAGCACACGTCCGACCCGAACTATTGGGAAGAACTCGACCGCCTGGTGGGAGAAAAGCCTTCCACGTTGCGGCTGACTTTGCCCGAAATTTATCTTTCGGACCATGTAGAGGAACGGACGCAAGAGATCTTTTCCAATATGTGCGCGTATCGGGAACGGGGCATTTTTAAAAAGATGCCGAGCGGGTTTATACTTGTTGAGAGGGATACCTTTTTTTCGCCCACGCGGTTCGGCATTGTGCTGGCGGTGGATCTGGAAGGGTATTCTTACGAAAAGGGAGCAAAAGCCGCGATCAAAGCGACGGAGGCGACCATATTGGAGCGCATTCCCCCTCGCCTGAAGATCAGGGAGGGCGCGCCTTTGGAATTTCCACACGTGATGCTCTTGTACGACGATCCGGAAGATTGTGTGCTCGGAGCATGGAAGAGTTCGCGTGAAAAATTGGAAAAGGTATACGATTTCGATCTGAATATGGGCGGCGGGCATATCCGCGGCTATTTTATTCCGCAGACAGAGAGAGTGACGGACGCGTTTGCGTCCGTGGCCGACAAAGAGGGCACGGTCTTTATGGTGGGAGACGGAAATCATTCGCTCGCCACCGCGAAAACATTATGGGAAAAGATCAAAACCGGCCTAACGGAAGAGGAGCGGAAAGATCATCCCGCCCGCTTTGTCCTGTGCGAAGCGGTCAATCTGTACGATAAGGGGATCCGTTTCGAGGCGATACATAGAATCGTAAAGGGGATCAAAGATCCGCAGAAATTTCTTGCGGGGTTCGCTCCTGTACAGGGCGGGGAAGCCGCGCTTGTCGTCGGCGGCAGGAAGATTCCATTTTCCTTGGGAACGGACGTCGCCGCGGCGGTCGAATACGCGGACGGATATATTTCCGATTACATTTCCCGTTTCGGAGGAGAGGTGGATTACATTCACGGAGAAGACGAGGTCGCGCGTCTGACGCGTGAGAACGCGGATTGCGTGGGGATCCTGCTTCCGAAAATGAAGAAGGAAGATTTGTTTGCAACGGTCAAAAAACACGGATGTCTGCCGCGAAAGACCTTTTCTATGGGGGAGAGTGCCGAGAAAAGATATTATATCGAAGGCAAGGAGATCTTAAAATGAGTGTGAAGGTATGCAAATTCGGAGGCACGTCTCTGGCGGACGGCAACAATATAAGTAAGGTTGCGGAGATCATTCTTTCCGATCCTTCCCGAAAATATGCCGTGGTTTCCGCTCCCGGAAAGCGCTTTTCCGACGATATCAAAGTGACGGATCTGCTGTATACCTGTTATAAAGAGAGCGTTGAAACCGGAGATTGCAGCGAGACGTTTGCGAAGATCAGGCAACGCTTTCATTCCATTATCAGCGAATTGGAACTGCAGTTTGACATCGATTCGATTCTCGACAGGACGGAAAAAGAGATCGAGGAAAATAAAGACGCGGATTTTACTGCGTCGAGAGGGGAATTTCTGAATGCGTGCATCGTAGCCGTAAAACTCGGCTGGGAATTCGTGGACGCGAAAGAGATCATCTTTTTTGACAAAAACGGTTCGTTTGACGAGAAAAAGTCGTATCCTTTGATCGAAAGAAGGCTGGCAAAAGCGAAAAACGCCGTCATCCCCGGATTTTACGGAACAGGGGCGGACGGCAGAATAAAGACTTTTTCCAGGGGCGGCAGCGATATCAGCGGCTCTATTATTGCGCGTGCGGTCAATGCAGAAATATACGAAAACTGGACGGACGTCAGCGGTTTTCTCGCTTGTGATCCCCGGATCGTATACAAGCCCGAAAAGATCGAAGTCATCTCTTTTAAGGAACTTCGCGAACTTTCGTATATGGGCGCCAATGTTTTGCATGCGGATGCTATATTCCCCGTAAGGAAAGGGGATATCCCGATCGTCATAAAAAACACATTCCGGCCCGAAGATGCAGGCACGTTGATTCTGCCGTCGAAAAAGTATACGCCGCACGGCAACATCGTTACGGGCGTTGCTGGAAAAAAGGACTTTACCGTAATCTATCTTGAAAAATCTTTGATGAATTCCGAAATCGGATTTGCGCGCAGGGCTCTTTCCATTCTTGAACGGGAAAAGATCAATTTCGAGCATATGCCCTCGGGGATCGATACCCTTTCACTCGTCATCGAAAGCAAATACCTCAAGAACGGCACGCTTGAAAAACTGGTGGAAGAAATGCGGGAAGAATTGTCCCCCGATTATATCCGCGTGTTGGAAGATATCGCATTGGTCGCAACGGTAGGGCACGGAATGGCGGCAAATATCGGTACATCCGCCCGACTGTTCGGCGCGCTTTCGGCTGCAGGCGTAAACGTGCGCATGATCGACCAGGGATCGAGCGAATTGAACATTATCGTCGGCATAGACAACGCCGACTATGAAAAATGTGTGCGCGCCATTTATAAAGAATTTTTCGGGGATAAAAACGGTAAATAAAGGCGGGGTTGCTCGTGAAAAGTTTACTATTGAAAAAATCGCTCTACGTCGGCAGTTATATCATTGCGGCGATCGTCATAGAGTTCATAACCTTTAACACGATGGGGATCGGGATTTTTCCTACCTATTTTTGGCTGGATCTGGCGATCTTGCTCTTTGTCGCCGCGGTCATTTTTATCGTGCCCAATTTTACGGCGCAGGCGATCCTGATCTGCCTTATGCTCGTGGTGCAGATCCTGCTTTCGATCGTCAATGAATCGCTTTACGGCATGAGCAATATGGTTTTCAGTTTGAGCATGCTGAATCTGGCAAAAGAAGTCGGCGGCGTGTTTACAAACGAATTTCTGAATTACCTCTTTATTGTGGAACTGATCATCGTGTTTGTTCTGGAAGGTTTCGTTTTGTTCAAATTGCGTAAAGTAAGGGCAAAACAGTCTTTCCGCTTACAGGCCGTCGTTTTGCTGGTATGTATTTTTTGTCTTGCGTCCGGTTTTTCCTTCGGGCTGTATTACGTAGCCCTCGATTCTTTCGCCACCGCGTCAGTGGACGATGAACTGTATATTTATAAAGACGATGCAAATTTATACGATACACAGTTTCTGACGGCCAAAGCGTATAAAAAATTTGGCACGTTCGGCTTTTATTACAAAAATATCGTCAATTTTGTGAGTGTCGCTTCTTCCGTTTCCGAAGAGGAAAAAGAGGCGGATCGCCAGCGCGGCATGGAGACGCTGGACGATTATTTTTCCGAAGGGGCGTGGAGTTCTTCTTTGGAGCCGTATGAGGGGAACGAAAACCTGATGACGGGGAAATTTGAAGGGCAGAACGTCGTCCTCATCGTGATCGAGTCGGGCGAATGGTATGCCATCAATAAGGATTACACGCCTACGCTGTATGCGCTTGCGACGGAAGGGTGGGCGATGACCGACTATCATGCCCGCGACAAGACGAACCATTCGGAAGCGATGTCGGTTTTGGGGAGTTATCCTTCCGATATCGATAATTCCATTGCCCCGACGATCAGCAATCCTGACGGGTTGCTCGAACATGACTTTGCATTCGCACTGCCGAATATTCTGAAAGACAGCGGATATACGACAAATTATTTCCATGCGAACGAGGGATCCTATTATAACCGCGAGGATACGTACGGTGACGGCGGTACGTACGGTTTTGAACATGGGCATTTCCTCGATACGATGGGCAGGCTGAAGGGGCACTATAATAAGGACGGCTTTTACGATTTTGACAGGGACAGCGAAGTTCTTTCTCAGTATTTCGCGGAGTTTACCGATAAAGATGCGGGAGACAGCGCGTTTTTTACCATGATGATGACGCTGATCAGCCACGGCAATTACGACGATCTGACACGTTACGGCGATTATACTGCGGATCTGAGTCAATCGGAAAAGAATAAACTTTCCGATCTGTATGTTGTTAAGGACCTCGAAATGTATTACGAGCGCATCGACGATTATCCGCAGACTTACGTAGACGATCAGTTTGCGGTCGCCGTTGAAAAGTCGGAGAACAAAAGCGCATATTTGCGGTATAAGCGTTATCAGGCGGGGATGATGGATCTTGACGTGGGGATCAACAGGCTGATCCACAGTCTGCAGCAGCAGGGCGAATTGGAGAATACGACGTTCGTCTTCTATGCCGACCACAACGCTTATTATACGCAGCAAAGTTATACGCTGAAGGGGATTCCCGAATCGGAATACTGGAATCTGAAAAATTATAATATACCCTTCTTTATCTGGTCGGGGAACTGCATGTCTTTGCAGGTGGAAACAGATCTTTACGACGGCGTAGAGTATACGAACGATGTTCAGGAATTTTCCGGAGGCAAGGCAGAAAGCGCTTACAACGGGGAATTTTATTATGACATAAATTATTCTCTTTCTTCGTCCGTTACGGACGAAGGCGGGAGAAAGATCACGAAGTCCTGTAATTCTTTTGATATTCTCCCGACGCTGCTCGATCTTTTGGGATATGAGTATAATCTCAATCTGTATCAGGGGATCAGCCTCTTTGCGAAAGACGAATCGGTTTTTGTCAGCAGAGAATCCGGATTGTTTTCGGATGATATTTATACCGACGGCGACAGAGTATTCCTCAATACCAAAAGTTATACCGAGGATGACAATACGATAGAATCGGAAGACGGCCAGATCCGGTTCGTGAAATCAGAAGACGGCGACAAGATCGAGACGGTACAGGTGCAACTGGACGGCACGTGGCAGACGTTTGACTATGCGGATGTGAAGAGATTTTTGTATCTTTCGGATGAAGGAGATCACTTCATTTACGACCTTGACAGGATCTTGGACGAGGGCGCAGACGGGGCGGACGACAGAGATTATCTGTCAGACAATGTGGTGAAGTTTTTGTTGGACACCAGCGCATACTATGACAAGCAGGAAATGCTGGAACTTATGTATCGCTACGATTATTTTAAGGACAGAGATATAACCGCATACGTCCGCAAAGTTTCGTCTTGATCGAAAAACGGAAACAGCCGAAAAATATCGGCTGTTTCCGTTAAAAAATCAGCCCCGAAATAAAATCGGGGCAAATAAATCAAAATACTGTGCATCCTCCGTTGAAACGGCACGCCGAAGCGTTAAAACCGCAGGTAACTCCCTCAAAGCTACCTCATGGCACACGAATCAATCCGCTTAGTGCTGCTATATCCCTATCCTGACACGGTTCACGGCGATCCGTTGCATAAGACCTTGCTATCAACATCCCTTACGGAGCGCGGCCTTCCACGCACCGATCCGAAGGAGGCGTTCGGTTCTGCTATAGCGGATTGCAGATACAGGGCACCGCTAACTCCCCACCTAGCACAGCATTAGTATTGTACCGTAAAAAACGTAAATTTGCAACTGTTTTGCGGACGGTTGAGAGGAAAATTATTTCAGTTTTCTGCCTTGGCCGTCTGTCCGCGAAAAAATATTTGACGAAAAAAGGAGAAAGATTTTTATGCCTCATATCAGCGTTAAAATGCTTAAAGGCCGAAGCGAAGAGCAAAAGGAAAGATTGGCGGCCGCTCTTGTCAAAACTTTGACGAAAGAACTGAATTGCTCGGAGCATTACGTTACGTGCACCGTGGAAGATTTTGACGCCCGGGAATGGCAGGATGTGTTCGCACGGGATATTGAAGGAAAGAAAAATAAATTATATAAAAAAGCGGAATACGATCCGAAAGATCTGTTATAAGGAGAGGATGATTTATGTCACAAAATTGCAGCCATGACTGCGGCAGTTGCGGGGAAGATTGTTCCGAACGCGATTTCAGAAAGGCGCCGCATGAATTGAGTAATATAAAAAAAGTGATCGGAATTGTCAGCGGCAAAGGCGGGGTAGGAAAATCTCTTACGACTGCAATGCTCGCCGTTACGGCGCAGAGATACGGTTATCGCGCCGCGATCATGGACGCCGATATTACGGGGCCCTCCATTCCGAAAATGTTCGGGATTGAGGAGAAGGCGACGGGAAATGCGCTCGGGATCCTGCCCGTGCTCAGCAAGACGGGTATCGAGATCATGTCTATGAATTTACTGCTGGACGGGGATACAGAACCTGTGATCTGGCGCGGTCCCGTCATTGCGGGAACCGTACTTCAGTTCTGGACGGACGTGATCTGGAATGACGTCGATTTTATGTTCGTGGATATGCCGCCGGGAACGGGCGACGTACCTTTGAGCATTTATCAGTCGCTCCCGCTTGACGGGATCATAGTCGTCACTTCTCCGCAGGAACTTGTTTCCATGATCGTGGAGAAGGCTGTCATTATGGCGAAAAAGATGAATATTCCCGTGCTCGGGTTTGTGGAGAACATGAGTTACGTCAAATGCCCGGATTGCGGAAAGACGATCGAAATTTTCGGTAAAAGCAAGATCGGAGAACTCGCCGAAAAATATGGGGTGAAGAACGTGGCGAAGATTCCGTTTGACCCGTCGCTCGCTTCCTGTTGCGACAGGGGACTGATCGAGTTGTTTGAAGGTGAGTATCTTAAAGATCTGTTTGAATCGTTGGAAAAATAAACGGGTTTTATATCAAAACGAGGCGGCCTCAAAAAGAGCCGCCTCGCGTTTTATTAAATGTTCGATCAGGAATTTTCTTTGTCGACGTCGACGGAAACGACTGCCGTTTCGGCAAACCGTTTGACGGATTCGACCGCATTTTCGCAATTCGTCCGTGTTTTATACGTTTCTCCCGTACATAAAAGTTGCTTGGAGCCGTTGAGCAATTTGAAATAATATTGGTTGCTCTTGCTTCTCGAAATGACGATATTGCCTTTCAGGATGTTGTTTTTATGCGTTTTGATACCGTTTTTGGCGCCCGTCAAAGAGGTGTACTCGATGCTTTCGAGAAGTTTTTCTCCGTTGGATGCGAGAAGGGTGAAGTAATAGGTATCGTTTTCTTCGTTTTTGCAGATGACCCATTTGCCCGCATATTTTTTATCTTCTTCCGCTTTGCTCTCGTCGGCATCTGCATGGACGACCGCCTGAGGGGCAGTCTGTTCTGCCGCATCTGTGTTGGGTTGCGTTTTCTGCGCTTTTACTGCCGAACGTGTTTTTGCCTGGGCAGGTTTTTCGCGGGGCTCGGCAGGTTGAACGGGAGCAGCGGGAACTCCTTCATCCGCTTCCGATATAGCGGGCTGTGCCTGTGTATCCGGCTGTTCGGGCATAGATTCGATGTCTTCTTCCTGTACCGGCTCGTCTTCTGCGGGGTCGGCTGCAGGCGCCGTGCTGATGCCATCCGGCTGTACGGACAGCTGCTCCCTGTTCACGGGTGCAGGTTGTTCAGACGGGACAGCGGCATTTTCTGCTTTAAGCGCTGCTTCTTTCGCCCTTTTCTTTTTTCTGGAAGAGTGTACGGCAATGACAACGATAATGACGATTACAGCAACGAGCAATGCAGCCAAAATGATGACAAGAATGGGGTTATCTTTACAATATTGTATGATTTTGTCCATTTTTACACCTTGACGATATTTTCTTTATTATATAGTAATACAAAATAAAAAATTTGTCAAGCGGCGTTCGATTTTTATTTTATAAGTTGCTGAAATTGACTTTTGATCGGAAATACGGTACAATAAATTTATGGATTACAGAACTGTTTTGATCATAGGCGGAGGCGCTGCGGGAATGATGTGCGCTCTGCGTCTTGCGGATGCGGGGATTTGTGACGTCGCCATTCTGGAAAGGAACGATCGCCTCGGAAAAAATTGTCGGCCACGGGAAACGGGCAGGGCAATATTACAAATTCGGATATGGATGCAGGTCACTACTGTACATCCGCGCCCAAAACGGTTGCGGAAATTTTGAACGCATTCGGAAAACAGGACTTACTTTCGTATCTGACAGAATTGGGCGGTTGCTTTGCGGAAGGGGATGAGGGGAAAATTTATCCCTCTTCTTTTCAGGCTGCTTCGGTCACGGATATATTCCGATTTGCTTTGCAAAAGAGAAAAGTGGAAGTGAAAACTGGGGAAAGGGTATTGCAGATCGGGCGAAAGGAAAATGGATTTATCGTAACGACGGATAAAGGAAAATATGCGTCTGCATATCTCGTGCTCGCCTCCGGCGGTGCCGCGGCAAAACACTTCGGAACGGACGGGAGCGGATATGAACTTGCAAAATCGATGGGGCATTCGGTCACGCAACTGTTTCCCGCGCTTGTGCGGCTGAAGACGGAACGGGATAAGATAAAAGGACTGAAGGGCGTTCGCAGTGCCGTAGAAGCGCGGCTTGAAAATAACAAGGACAAAAGTTTTAGAGGAGACGTCATATTTTCCGATTTCGGCATCGGAGGAAATATTGCATACAAACTTTCTTCCTACGCAAAGTCGGGCGACAGTGTTTTGTTGGATTTTCTTCCGTTTACGGACAGAGAAGGTTTATGCTCGCTTTTGGCAAATAAGGCGAGAAATTATCCGGAGATGCCGGCGGAAGATTTTTTGCGCTGCGTGGTGCACAGTGCTGTCGCGAAGGCCATTCTGAACGCTTGCGGCATACCAGTATCGACTAAATGCAGTCATTTGCAAAAGAAGATTGAGGAAATCGTGCGGCAAATTAAGGGGTATCGGCTCAGGATAGAGGGGAATACCGGATTCGACGACGCGCAGGTCACAAAGGGCGGGATACGCATGGAAGAGGTGGACGAAAACCTGATGAGCAGGATCGTCCGTGGGCTGTATTTTGCGGGGGAGATCTTGGACGTGGACGGAGAATGCGGAGGATATAACCTGCAATGGGCCTTTTCTTCGGGCGCTCGCTGCGCGGCGGCCATCGCGGAGGCGATCGCGAATGAGAATCGATGACATTAAATTGCGCCTCGGGGAAGACGAGGCACGTTTGAAAAAAATTGCAGAGGATAAGATGCGCGGGCATTGTGGCTATCTGAAAATTTTGAAAAAATCTTTGGACGCCCGCAATAAATCGGATATCAGATGGGTCTATTCGATCGAGGCGGAGAAGAAGAAGCCGGATGAAAAACCGCGCGAACTTCCTCAGACGAAGCATCCGGAAAAACGCATTTTCGTAGTCGGAAGCGGTCCCGCGGGGCTGTTTTGCGCGATACGGCTGATCGGACACGGATTCAGGCCCGTCATATTGGAACGCGGAGAGACCGTTGAGGCGCGCGTTCTCCGCATTAAAGAGTTTTCAGAAAATAAAGTTTTGGACGAAAACTCGAATGTACAGTTTGGCGAGGGCGGCGCCGGTACCTTTTCGGACGGTAAACTGAACACGCAGACAAAAGATCCTCTGAATAGAGAAGTGCTTGAAACTTTTATACGGTTCGGCGCTCCGCAGGAGATCGCTTACCTCAATAAACCGCACGTCGGAAGCGATCGGCTGCGGGAAGTTCTCAAAAACATGCGGGCATATATACAGGAGAATGGCGGCAAGTTCCTGTTTGAAACGCGCTTTTCGGATATCCGCATCAGAGATCAAAAGGTTTATGCGATCGATACGGTCAATGTACGGACGGGCGAAAAAAATACGTTCGGTGCGGACGCGCTCGTTCTGGCGATCGGGCACAGCAGCCGCGACACTTTTTGCCTGCTCAAAGATCGCGGCTTTGCATTGGAAGCCCGCAAGTTTGCGGTGGGCGTCAGGATAGAGCACTTACAGGCAAAAATCAATTTGGCGCAGTATTCTGCGTCGCATAATCTGCTTCCGCCGGCCGATTATAAACTGGTCAGCCACGCGGGGGCGCGTACGGCGTTTACCTTTTGTATGTGCCCGGGCGGATACGTTATGCCTGCGGCGAGCGAACGGGGCGGCGTCGTGACGAACGGAATGAGCAATTATGCCAGAGACGGCATCAATGCCAACAGCGCGCTCCTCGTCCAGATCGAAAAAGAAGATTATTTTAACGGAGACGTATTGTCCGGCGTTGAATATCAGAGAAAACTGGAGCAGTCGGCCTACCGTGCAGGAGGAGAAACTTATGCCGCGCCGATCCAGAGGGCGGAAGATTTTGTCGGCGGCAGGGTTTCAAAACATTTCGGCGAAGTTTTGCCGACGTATTCTGCGGGGACTGCCATGTGCGACCTGAACCGCATTTTTCCCGAATATGTCTCTTGCTCGATGAAGGCGGCACTGACGGATATGGACAGGAGGCTGAAAGGTTTTGCAGACCCCGACGCTTTGCTTACGGGGGTGGAAACGAGGTTTTCTTCTCCCGTACGCATCCTTCGCGGTGAGAGCGGGGAATGTTTGCAATGCGGCGGTGTTTTTCCTTGCGGAGAGGGCAGCGGTTATTCGGGCGGAATAACGAGTTCTGCGGCGGACGGGATCGGTACGGCGGTCAAGATTTTTGAAAAATTTGCCTGACGAGCCGAAAAGCGTGTATTTTTTATAATAGTGTCATTTTCTTTTCATAAAATAATCATATTTGCGCGTTATAATACAGCCATAAAAAGCAACAGACCGATTACACAAAACTTTTTTCATATTCTCTCACTATAACAGGCTGGCCCGTTCTGCGGGTCAGTCTGTTATAGGTTTACACGCAGTTCCGCTTTTTGATGCAAGTGTTTTGCGTCAGAAAATAAAACCGCCCGCAGGTATCTTGGTCAGTTTGCCAAGAAATTTGCGGACGGTTCGTCTGTTTTAATATTATTATATCTGTTCGATGTTGATCACGTTGGAATTGCCGGATTTGCCGTTGGGGTTGCCGCCGGTGATGACGATCAGATCACCTTTTTTGACAAGGCCAGACTGAATCGCTGCCCGTTTGGCATGATAGAAAAGTACGTCCATCGAATTGAATTCTTCGGAAAGAACGGGCGTAACGCCCCACGACAGGGCGAGTTTACGGTAGGACATGGGCTCGACCGTCATCCCGATGATATCGATATTGGGGCGGAAGCGGGAGACCATTCTTGCTGTGCCGCCCGAGCGGGAGCAGACGACGATCGCTTTTGCTCCGATATCCTCGGCAAGGACGCAAGCAGAGTGGGAAAGCGCGTCGGCAGGGCTCGTGATGTCGGGGCGTTCGTCTCCGTATTTGGTTGCGAGGTGTTTTTCCGTCTCTACGCAGATTTTTGCCATTGCTTCGACTGCCTGAACGGGAAATTTCCCGCCTGCGGTTTCGCCCGAAAGCATGACGGCGCTCGTGCCGTCGTATACGGCGTTTGCAACGTCGGAAATTTCCGCACGGGTGGGACGGGGCTGATTGATCATCGATTCAAGCATTTCCGTGGCGGTTATACAGCGCTTGCTTGCGACGCGGCATTTATTGATGAGCATCTTTTGGATCTGAGGCAACTCTTCGTAGGGCACTTCCACGCCGAGATCTCCGCGCGCGACCATGATGCCGTTCGCCACTTCCAGAATTTCATCGATATTGTTGACGCCGCTGCGGCTTTCGATTTTTGCGATAAGGTCGATATCGGGATTGCCGTTTTCTTCGAGAAGCTTTCGGATATCCTTGATGTCCTGCGCTTTGGACGTAAAGGAGCAGGCGATAAAATCAATGCCCTGTTCGATGCCGAATAAAATATCGTTCTTGTCCTGTTCGCTCAGGTATTTGAGGCTGAGCGTTTTATCGGGGAAGAACATACTCTTTTTATCGGAAAGATTGCCGCCGACTTCCACGCGGGTCTTGACCTCGGTCTTATTAACGTCGGTCACGCGGAAAATGAGAAGACCGTTGTTGAGAAGAATGGTGTCGCCCGGTTCCAGATCGTTTACGATCCCTTTGTAAGAGACGGATACGCGGGTCTGGTCGCCTTCGATCTCTTCGGTGGTGAAGGTGAATTCGTCGCCTTCTTTAAGGAAGATCTTGTGGTCTTTGAAGGTCTTGATGCGAAGTTCAGGGCCTTTCGTATCGAGCATGATGGGGAGGGGGATATTCAGTTTTTCCCGTACGCGCTTGATCAGTTCGATATTTTTTTTGTGTTCTTCATAGTCGCCGTGAGAAAAGTTGAGGCGCGCGACGTTCATGCCGGCAAGCGCCATTTTCGTCAGGATTTCTTCGTCGCGGCAGGCCGGCCCGAGAGTGCAGACAATTTTTGTTTTTTTCATATATGATATCTCCGTAAAAATGATAACAAAATTAACCGAGTATATTGTATTACATTTCGTTACAAAAATCAAGTATTCTAAATAAAAAATACTTTCCCGGCAAACATGCGAAAAAATTGACAAAAACGCCGCCGATATTGTATAATATTTCAACGGTTTGAGTTGATCATACGGTCGCGTAGTTTCGGCTATGAGGAAAGTCCGAGCACCGCAGAGCAGGACGCCGGATAACGTCCGGTGGAGGCGACTCCAAGGAAAGTGCAACAGAAACAGACCGCAGAGAAATCTGTAAGGATGGAAAGGGGAGGTAAGAGCTCACCGACGCCGCGGTAACGCGGCGTGCCGTGTAAACCCCGTCCGGTGCAAGATTGGGTTTTTGCCATACAGGGCTGCTCGTCCGGCATGAACCGTAAATATCGCTGGAGCGCATCGGCGACGATGCGTCGAGATAGATGACCGTACACGACAGAACTCGGCTTACAGATCAATCTCGGACCGTACAGAAAAAGAACCCGCCGCATTCGCGGCGGGTATGTTTTTTATACGAACAGCGTACGGTGTTCGTTGCTTTCGATGCCGTGCATAAAATTGTAAAGATCGTTGGCGAGAATGTCCTTTTCGAATGTCTGTCTCGCTTTGGGGGAAAGATCGTTTTCGTTGCTCTTTCTTGTGAGCAGAGGGATCTCGGCTCTTTTGAGTTCGGAAAACAGGCCGTCTGCCCGTTCCTTTTTTACTGCGAGCACCTTCAGATACAATTTTGTTTTCAGGCTTTGCCGCACCAAGTCTTCATCGATGCCGAGTACGGCCGCCGCAAGAATGCGGCGGATCCGCGAGGAAATGTATCGCTTTGTCGTGATTTTTGCGACGAGAGCGTCGTAATCGGAAGTGCCCCTTGCCAGCGCTTTGATCCTGTTTTCCAGCCCTTCCGTGCAGTCGAGAATCTTTTTCAGATTTTCCGCCGGTTCGGAGAGCGCCTTATATACGGCGATTTTTTTATATGCGTCCGAAAAGGTCGCTTTTTTCAGATCTGCAAAGACGAAAGGGGGAACGTTCTTTTTGATTGCGCGGAATTTCCCTTCCGCAACCCCGCCGCGGATCGCCGTTGCCGAAGAAAAATTTTTGAGAAGATCGGGATCGGAATATCCCCCTCCGATCCTCTTGACGGGCAGGATCTGTGCCGGGGAATTGCAGTGGAGAAGGGCTTTCGTATACTCGATCCCCAAAATGTTATTGGGGGAAGAGAGCAGGGATGCGTCGGCGTTTGGCAGATGCGCCGCCGCGATGGCTTCGTGCCGCGCTTTCGTAAGGCTCATGCCCGCCTTCAGATTTGCGCGTATGGCAGCCTTCAGTTCGCGGCTTTCGTCGGCAGTCGCTTTCGCCGTCTGCAGAAAGGAGATACGGTCTCCGCCTTCACAGCCGAATGCGAGCGTATCGAAGGACGGGCAGGAGGCGAGAAGTTTTACGGCGCCTTTGGCGAAGATTTCCGCGGGGGAGATCGCGAATACGGCGGGAAGTTCTATGACCGCATCCGCACCCGCCAAAACGGCATGCTTTGCCCGCGTGAATTTATCGAGAACGGCCATTTCTCCGCGCTGGGTGAAGTTGCCGCTCATGACGCAGAGCAGTGCGTCTGCGCCGCTCTGTTTTTTCGCTTCAGACAACAGATATGCATGTCCGTTGTGGAAGGGATTATATTCGCAAATTATGCCGCAAATTTTCATTTATCAAGTCAAAACCTTTACATTTTTTTTGAAATGCTATATAATAATTAACGGACGTCGTCCGGCGGCAAAAAAAGCCGGCTCGGCCGTGTTCCAAATTTATTATATATCATTTACGACAAAAAATAAAGCGATTGAGGTATGAACTTATTATGGCAAATTTCTTGGAAGGGATCAAGAAAAAAGCGGCTTCGCTCGACAGGCGCATCGTCCTGTGCGAGGGCGAGGACAGCCGCGTAGTGAAGGCTGCATCGGAAACGGTGAAACAGAAGATAGCGCGGGTCATCCTGCTCGGTAACGCCGAAGAGATTAAAAAGGCGAACCCCGACGTGGATCTCACCGGCGTGGAGATCGTTAACCCCGCGGAGAGCGAAAAGCGTGCGGAATATGCCGCGCTGCTCTACAATCTGCGTAAGGCAAAGGGGATGACGGAAGAAGAGGCTGACAAACTTTCTTACGACAATACCTATTTCGGCGTGCTCATGCTGAAGGCGGGGGATGCGGACGGGCTCGTTTCCGGCGCATGCCATTCGACCGCCAATACGCTGCGTCCCGGCCTGCAGATCGTCAAAGCCGCGCCGGGCGTCCCTTTGGTTTCAAGTTGTTTTCTGATGATCGCCCCCGAAAGCGGGAATCCCTATTGCGAGGACGGCGCATATATTTATTCCGATTGCGGACTCAACGAAAACCCCACGAGCGAACAGTTGGCCGAAATTGCGATCATGTCTGCCAAGACGGCACAAAAGATCGCGGGGCTGGAACCTCGCGTCGCGATGCTCTCGTTTTCCACGAAAGGAAGCGCAAAGCATGCGGACGTGGAAAAAGTAGCGGCGGCGTTTGCGCTCGCAAAGGAGAAGGCTCCCGAACTTGCAATTGACGGCGAATTGCAGTTGGATGCGGCGCTCGTGCCTTCCGTGGCAAAATCCAAAGCGCCCGGTTCAAAAGTCGCGGGACATGCCAATGTGCTGATATTCCCCGATCTGGATGCGGGAAATATCGGTTATAAACTGACGGAACGCCTCGGGGGATTCCAGGCGGTCGGCCCTGTCTGTCAGGGGTTTGCGAAACCGCTGAACGATCTTTCCCGCGGATGCAAGTGGGAAGACATCGTCGCGACGATCGCGATCACCGTTTTGCAGACGCAGGAATAATCGGAAAAAGGGGATTCGGAAGATATGAAAATTTTGGTTGTAAATGCGGGAAGTTCATCCCTGAAATATCAGTTGTTCGATATGGACACGGAGTCCGTGATCGTCAAAGGCGGAGTCGAGAGGATCGGGATCCGCGGCTCTGTGCTGAAGCATAAATCAGGAAAGGGCGAAAAAGTGATCGAAAAGGACATGCCGAACCACAAAGTGGCGATGCAGGCGGTTCTGGACGTCCTTGTCGATCCCGAATACGGCGCGATCCGTTCCATGTCTGAAATCGATGCGGTCGGGCACAGGGTCCTGCACAGCGGCGGGGATTTCGACAGCTCCGTGCTGCTGACGGACGAGGTTTTGCAGATCTGCAAGAAAAATGCGGAACTCGGCCCTCTGCACATGCCCGCCAACATTTTGGGCATAGAGGCTTGCAAGGAAGTTATGCCGGATACGCCGATGGCGCTCGTATTCGATACCGCGTTCCATTCGACCATGCCGCCGCACGCCTATATGTATGCCATCGATTACGATGATTATAAGAATTATAAGATCCGCAAATATGGTTTTCACGGTACAAGCCATAAGTATGTTTCGCAGGAGGCGATCAAATACCTCGGCGGCAAAGCGGAGGGGACGAAGATCATTACCTGCCATCTCGGGGGCGGTTCTTCGATCAGCGCCGTGAAGGACGGGAAATGCGTGGATACGAGCATGGGATTTACGCCGTTGGCGGGCGTGCCGATGGGTACGCGTTCGGGCGACATTGATCCGGCCGTGCTTGAATTTCTCGCGGCGAAAAAGAATTACTCCATTCTCGATTGCATCGAATACCTGAACAAAAAATGCGGCGTTGCGGGGGTATCCGGCGTATCGAGCGATTTCCGCGACCTGACCAAAGCGGCTGCGGAAGGCAACGGACGCGCGCAACTGGCGATCGACCTCTTCGTTTACGGTTGCAAAAAATATATCGGCGCCTATGCGGCGGCAATGAACGGAGTGGATTGCCTCGTATTTACGGCGGGGATCGGAGAAAATACGTGGCCTGTCCGCAAGGCTATCTGCACGGATATGGATTTCCTCGGGATCGCCATCGACGAGGCGCGCAACGAAATGAAAAACGACGGCAATATTCACGATATAACCGCGCCGGGTTCCAGGGTGAAAGTGCTTGTGATCCCCACGAACGAGGAACTCGTGATCGCAAGAGAAACAAAGGATTTGCTGAACTGAAATGAAAAGGGAAGAAAATTACGTTTATCCCAACGACAATTATATAAAAAGGAATCTGGCCAGAACGTGGATTCTTTTTGCCTGCGGTTTGATCGCGACTGCGCCCTTTTATTATCTTATGGTCACCGCTCCTGATTTTTTGGGCGTGTTTATCGTGGCCGTTGTATTGATCACGTTGGCAGACGTTCTTTTCGTTCTCTTAAACGGCCTGCTTTTTTCCAAGCGGTATGCTTATTCGCTGCGGGATGAGACGCTGCGCGTATACAAGGGCGTTTTTTGTTCCAAATTGGCGGTATTCCGCCGCAGTGCGGTATATGAGATCAGGATCAAAAAGCATCGGATCAAGGGCGATTTTTATTTCAATCTCAAGTTCTGTTGGGATTCGGGAACGGCAGTGTTCCGGTATCTATCGGCAGAGACAGCGAACGGGATATTATCGCAATTCGGAGGTCTCTATGACGAAAGAGTTTTGTCAGAGCAGGCATAGAAGACTCATTTATACGGTTTTTGTTTATTTACTTGCCGCCTTTATCGCTTTGTGGGCGGATGTGCTCATGGTCGGGCGCATCAGGGAAATGACCCCCTTTGAGATCGCCGCGATATTTTTGTCTGCGCTCGGCATTGCTTTCATTTTTTGGCTGATCTTTTCGGCGACGGAACGCAAGACAAAAATCATATTGCAGGAAGAAGGGCTGATTTTTGTAAGGGGCGCGAGGCGTTTGGAAGTTCTTTTTTCAGATATCGTGAGCGTTCGTTCCCGAACGGGACTTGTCGCAAAAATCTTCGCCATCGTCAAGGTGGAAGTCGAGACGAGAGCGGATATGATCGATATCCTCCTGTCCGGAAAGGATGCAGAAGAATTTTTTGAATCTGTCCCTATGGTCGCCGCCTCGGAAGCAGAGGATACGGATTCCGACGACAGGGTTGAGGTCGGCAAGGAGAAATATTTGTCCATGCTGTCATCTTTCGTGAAGTTGACCGCGTGGTTGGCGCTGGTGCTTCTCTCGACTCTTCCCGTTGCTGTTGTGATCGTCGGTTCCTGGTCGCGGAGCGGTTATTATGTGTTGGGTGTGCTTGCTGTGTATCTCGTCTTTCTGATCGGGTACTTCGCAAAACATATTTATGCTTATATCCATTACGCCGATTACAAGGTCGAAATTCTTTCCCAAGAAGTCCGGATCAGTTTCGGCAAGTTGTCCAGAACGGAAAACAGCCTTTATTATGACAGCATCTTATCTTTCCGCTTGCGGCAGGGATTCGTGGAACGCCTGTTCGGATTGTATAAGATCAGTGTCGAGACGAAACAAAAGGCCAAGGGCCTTTCCGATCACGACTATTTTCCCTTTTTGATGACCAAAGAAAACGCGATGAAACTGGCGTCCGCTTTTGAGCCTGACTTTTCGGAAAATGGGGAATTGAAAAAGATCGGGGGCCGCAGAATTGTGCCGTATCTGGAAAAGATCATTGTGCCGATGATCGGAATTTTGATACTGAGCATATTTTTGACTCCTTGGGCTCTGTTCCTTTGCTTTGCTCCATTGATTACGATTTTATTGCTGCACTTGAATCAAGGCTACGGATTCAGAGAGGAGCACGCAGTGTTTTGTTACGGCGTCTGGACGAAAAACATAGCGGTGATCCGTTACGACAATATTGCGGGGATTACGGCATCGGAAAATTTTTCCGCGAAAAAGTTTTCCTTGACCGGCCTTGAAATATCGATGGGCAGATATACGCAATTATACGGGGTCGGTTATATTGAGCGTTCCGATTTTTTCGAATTCGCTGAAAAACCGGAAAAAAAAGTTGACAAAGAATTATAAATATTATATAATTTGTAAGTCAATCGATATTTGAACGTAAATACTGAAACGAGGTGTATAAATCATGGCGGTACCCAAGTCTAAACAATCTAAGCAGAGAACAAATACGAGATATGCAAATTTTAAGGCTTCGGCTCCCAATTTGGTGGAATGCCCGCATTGCCACGAACTGAAGGAATCTCATAAGGTGTGCAAAAAGTGCGGTTTTTATGACGGGAAAGAGGTCATAAACGTCGAAGAGAAAAAGTAATTGATTTTTTATTGGCTCGTAAAGCAACGGCAAATTCTGCCGTTGTTTTTTCTTTTCCGCAAATATGTATTTTTTTCTTGACATTTTCTGCGGATGGGTGTATTATAATTGCAACTAAAAAAGTAGTGATTAAAGAGAGTTAATTTTATGCAGAAAAAGTTCAGGATCACGGGAATGACCTGTGCCGCCTGTTCGGCGGGGATACAAAAGACCGTCAATAAAATGGACGGAGTCAAAAAGGCGGAAGTAAGCCTGATGGGGGAAAGCATGGCCGTCGATTATGACGAGAAGCGCGTATCTGAAGAAGAGATCGTTTCTGCGGTTGTGGCTCTCGGGTACGGGGCGAGCGGATATGATGCGGGTGCCGCCGAACAGCGGAAGAATGATGAAAAAAAAGTAAATTCTTTTGCGGAAGAAGCGAAAAAATTGAAGATCCGATTTTTGACTTCGCTGTGCTTTTTGATCCCCCTGATGTATTTTACCATGATCCACATGTTTGGGGCGCCTCTGCCCTGGTTTTGGGAGATCGGTTCAAATTTTGCCCTGATCCAGTTGTTGCTTACGACGCCCATTCTTTTTATCAACAGAGCTTTTTTCAAGAGCGGCATCAGGGCGGCTGTAAAGCGGGTCCCGAATATGGATACCCTCGTGAGTTTGGGAGCGGCAGTTTCTTATCTTTACAGCGTTGTGATCATGTTTGTTATCCCGACGAAAGAGAACGGGATGCACTTTGCTATGAACAACCTGTTTTTTGAATCGGCCGCCATGGTGCTTACGCTGGTCACTTTGGGAAAATGGCTGGAGGCGCGCTCAAAAAAGAAGACGGGAGAAGAAGTTGAGAGTCTTTTGAGACTTGCGCCCGATACCGTTACGGTTGAAAGAGAGGGAGAACAGAAGACGATCCGCCTGGGAGAAATCGTGAAAGGGGACGTCATTGTGGTCAGGCAGGGAGACAGCATCCCTGCGGACGGCGTGATCGTGGAGGGCAATTCGTTTGTAGATAAATCGGCGATCACGGGAGAAAGTCTGCCGGTCGAAGTACAGGCAGGCGATTTTGTGACGAGCGCTTCCGTCAATAAAGGGAACGTGATCAAGATCCGCGCGGAGAAGGTGGGGGAAGATACCGTGCTTTCCAAAATTATCAAGATGGTGCGCAACGCGGGAACTTCCAAAGCACCGATCGAAAAGACAGTGGATAAGATCGCGGGGATCTTTGTTCCGGTCGTGTTGCTGATCGCGGCCGTCACGTTCGCCGTCTGGATGATCCTTTGGGCGACGGGGGCTGCGGGCGTTCAGGTATCTGAAATTCTGAGCATGTCCATCAGCGTCCTCGTTATATCCTGCCCCTGCGCGCTCGGATTGGCGACTCCCGTGGCCGTTATGGCGGCAACGGGAAGGGGCGCTTCTTTAGGGATTTTGTATAAGGATGCGGAGGCGCTGCAAAAGGCAAAGGACGTGCGCACGGTTTTGCTTGACAAAACGGCGACGATCACGGAAGGGAAACCCAAAGTTACGGATTTTTTGCTGTACGGCGATTTTCCGAGGGAGGACGTTTTGTCCGTCGCCGGAGGGATCGAACAGAATTCCAATCACCCGCTGGCCGAATGCGTCGTCGCGTTCGCAAAGCAGGAGGGTACAAGGTTTGCAAAAACGGAAAATTTTGTCTATATTCCCGGTAAAGGTGCCTGCGCGCAAAGCGGGGGGATGGAAGTTCTGATCGGCAACAAGCGGTTGCTGGAAGAGAAAGGGATAGATCTTGCGGCGGCAGAAGAGGCGGCGCGGGAACTGGCGGATACGGGGAAGACAGTGCTCTATTTCTCTTTGGGAGGAAAGATTGCCGCATTGTTCGGCGTTTCGGATACGCTGAAAGAGGGAAGCGCAGAGGCGGTTGCCGGATTAAAGGCGAGAAATATCATGCCCGTCATGCTGACGGGGGACAGCGCCGGTGCGGCCAATGCAATCGCTGCGCTCGTGGGGATCGATAAAGTATATTCGGAGGTACTGCCGGAAGACAAACTGAACGCGGTCCTTGAAAATAAGAAAGCGGGGATTACGGCCATGGTCGGAGACGGCATCAACGATTCTCCCGCGCTGAAAGAAGCGGACGTGGGGATCGCAATGGGGAACGGAACGGACGTTGCGATCGATTCGGCAGACGTCGTACTGGTCGGCGGAGATCTGCGGGCGGTAAATTCCGCGATCGATTTGAGTAAGGCCGCCGTCAGAAACATCAAAGAAAATTTGTTTTGGGCATTTATCTATAATATATTATGTATCCCGATCGCAGCTGGCGTTCTTTATGCGGCGGACGTGATTTTGAATCCCATGATCGGGGCATTGGCAATGAGCCTGAGTTCGGTATTTGTCGTGATGAATGCGTTGCGGCTGATGCGGTTCAGGCCGAAATATAAAAAACAAGCCGAGCAAGGCGAAGGAGAAAGAAATATGACAAAGACTGTTTTTATCGAAGGGATGAGTTGCGCGCATTGCAGCGCAAGAGTGGAAAATGCGCTGAATGCGATCGACGGCGTGAAAGCGACGGTCGATCTGAAAAAGAAGCGCGCGTATGTGGAAACGGATGTTTCCGACGAGGTTTTGATCAAAGCCGTCGAAGAAGCCGGATATCAGGTGAAAAAAATTAAGTAAGGCGATACCCCCGAATAAACTTTCGGGGGTATCCTTTTGAAAAAGAGAGGATCAGGAGCAGCAGTTGTTGGAACAGCCGCAGCAATCGGAACAGGAATTGTTGAGGGAAGAGAGCAGTGCACTCAGAATTCTGTTTCCGCAGCAAAGCAATGTCAGACAGAGGAGCAGTTCTTTGTTTCCTATGCTACCTCCGCGCTTGAGTAGGTACAGCAGGACGATCCATAAAAGAAAGTTATCCAAGTTTTACCTCCTTTTCTGCAAAACGGGACGTTTCCCGACAGCATTCGACAAGATTGTTCAAATGTATAGATTGACATATCACCCGCTATTGATTAGAATGAATATATAAATTTCCGCATAAGTGCGGAGGAGGTGTGTGGTATGGAAGATACGTTGCTGCTGGATAAAAGAACGCAGTCTTTGGTGGAGGACTATGTTCCCGAAGGGGAAATTTTGGACGGGATCGTGTGCTTTTTTTCAATTTTTGCGGACAGCACGCGGGTCCGCATATTGTCCGCATTGGCGATCACGGAAATGTGCGTGACGGATATATCGCGCGTTCTGGATATCAATCAGACGACGGTATCGCATCAGTTGCGGCTTTTGAAAAATGTGGGGATCGTAAAGAGCGTGCGATGCGGTAAGGTGATCTTTTACAGCCTGAAAAACGACACGGTGAACGACGTGCTTCTGAAAGGGGTGGAGTTTCTGGGATATTGACGGAAAAAAGAGCGACGCGGTGTTGCTCTTTTTTATTGCAAATTTTGCCCCGGTATTGTATAATAAATGAGAGACGATCTGTGCGGCAAAAGCGCAGACGTTTGACTTTAATATATAATATGAGTGTGATTCGCGAAAAGTTAAAACTGCTTCCCGACGACCCGGGCGTTTATATTATGCTGGACGGAGACGGCAACGTGATCTACGTCGGTAAGGCGCGCAACCTGAAAAACCGCGTCAGACAGTATTTCCATGCCTCCGTCAAGACGGAAAAAGTTATGGCGATGGTCGCCAATATCTCCGATTTTTACTATATCATTACCAAATCGGAGATCGACGCCCTTGCGCTCGAAAACAATCTGATCAAAAAATATAAACCGAAATACAATATCCTTTTGAAGGACGATAAAACGTATCCTTACATCAAAGTGAGTACTTCGGAAAAATTTCCCGCCTTTTCCGTTTCCCGCAAACTCAGAAAGGGAAGCAAATATTTCGGCCCTTATATGGGAGGGGTGCGCGTCAAGGACGTTCTGGAGATCGTGAACATCGCGTTCGGCGTGCGCACGTGCGCCGTATCCATCGGGGAAAAGCCGAAACGGCCCTGCCTGAATTATCATATCCATCGCTGTCCCGCGCCCTGTGCGCATATGTGCACGGAGGAGGAGTATGCGGCGCGCGTCAAAAAGGCGATGCGCTTTTTGGACGGGGACGACAGCGAAGTAGAAACGCTTCTGCGGGAAAAAATGCAGTCGTTTGCCGAGGCGGAAGAGTTTGAACTTGCGATGGACTGCAGGGACAAACTTGAGATGCTCGACAAGATCCGGCTGAAAAGGATCACTTCCCTCAACCGCGATCTGAATGCGGATATCATCGCATACGTCAGCAACAATATGTACGCGGCGGTCAATGTTCTGATCACAAGAAAAGGGATCATGCAGGGGGCGAGCACGTTTGCGCTCGAAAATGCGTCTTCCGATTCAGACGCGCTGACTTCCTTTATCGCACAGTACTATTCCGCACACGAAATTCCGGACGAGATCGTCGCGCAGGACTTTTGCGAGAGCGATCTGCTGGAAGATTTTATCCGCGAACGCCTGGGGAAAAACGTAAACGTCGTCATTCCGCGCCAGGGCATCCGCAGACAGTTGCTCGAAATGGCGGAAAACAATGCGTCGGAATATCTCGAAAAGGCGATCGATAAGATCAGGCATAAAGAGGACATGACGCTGAATGCCTGCAAACGGCTTCAGGAACTTCTGCATTTATCCCGCTATCCGCGCCGTATGGAATGTTACGATATTTCCAACATCAGCGGGACGGACAAGGTCGGGTCAATGGTCGTTTTTATAGACGGAGAGGCCGACCGCGACAGTTACCGCAGATTCAGGATCAGAACGGTGGAGGGGGCGGACGATTTTGCCAGCCTTCAGGAAGTGCTCAGGCGTCGCCTGACCAAATTGGGTACGGAAGAGGAAGATCGCTTTCCGAAACCCGATCTCATCATCATAGACGGCGGCAAAGGACAGTTGTCCGCGGTAAAGGAAATTTTTGAAGAGTTGGGCGTTGCGGGGATAGACCTAATCTCCCTTGCAAAGCGTGAAGAGGAGATTTTTACGCTCGACGGGAAAGAGAGTATCGTTTTGGATAAACGCGATTTTTGCCTGCATATGCTGCAGCGTATCCGCGACGAGGCGCACCGTTTTGCGATTACCTATTTCAGAAACATCCACAGTAAGCGTTCGCTCTCGTCTGTGCTGACGGAGATCGAGGGGATCGGAAAAGTGCGCAGGCTTGCACTGTTGGAGAAATTTGGGTCGCTGGATAAAATCATGAAAGCGGACGTCAGACAGATTGCATCCGTAGAAGGAATCAGCGAAGCCGCGGCGATCCGCATCAAAAAATATTTAGAGGAAGAACTTTGACATATGGCATTAAATTACAGGATGATCGTTTCCGATTTTGACGGAACGCTGGGCAGAAGCGAAGGGGGGATTTCGGAAGGGAACATACGGGCGATTCAACAATATACGGAAAACGGCGGCGTCTTTGCGCTCTGTACGGGAAGAATGATCAGTTCGATTTTGCCGTATGCGCGCGAATTGGGCCTGAAGGGACCTGTTACGGCATATCAGGGTGCGTTTATCTGCGAGGCGGAGGACGGAAAAGTTTTGCGCGATATCCGCATCGATTGCGCCGAAGCGATCGAGATCTGCGAATTTCTGCAATCGAACGATTACCATATCCACGTTTACGACGGCAACGATTTTTACGTAAATAAAAAGGATTTTTTTCTGGATAGTTATGAACGGATCTGTAAAGTAACGGGAATCGTCACTCCCTTTCGGATATCCGAAAGAGTCCGAAAGGACGGGATACGCCCGCAGAAGATTCTCGTCATGTGCAGCCCTGAAGAAAAAATAAAAGTTTTTGAACAGTTGCAAGAAAGGTACGGAAAGCGGTACGACGTTACGACCAGTTCGGATTTTCTTGTCGAAATTACGGCAAACGGATGCGATAAGGGCAGCGCGGTCAGATTTTTGGCGGATTATTACGGAATACCGTTAAAGCAGATCATTGCGGTCGGCGATAACTGCAACGACGTTCCGATGCTGAAAACTGCGGGCCTGGGCGTTGCGGTGGAAAACGCCGTCAAAGAGGCGAAAGAGGCCGCGCATTTCGTTACAAAGCACTGCGATGCGGACGGCGTCGCTTATGTAATTAAAAAATTTGGTTTGGGGGAGAATATATGAACGAACAAGAGACGATCTTGCTGGAAAACTTTTGCGGGGATTTAGGGCTGGAAATCGTATTTGCGGGGCGCGGAAGAGTGACGCTTTCTTCGTACAGCGTGACGCGGCCGGGGTTGCAGTTGGCGGGATTTTTTAAGTATTTCGATTCCTCGAGGATCCTTGTTTTCGGCAATTCGGAGTATGAATTTTTAAGAGATCTCTCTCAGGAAGTGCGCTCGGAACGCATCAAAACGCTGCTTTCCTACCGCGATATTCCCTGCATCATTCTGGCGAGGGATCTGCCCGTCCTGCATGAATTGATCGAAGAGGCGAGGCTTACGGGGTGCCCCATTTTGCGGACGGATCGCGTTACGACCGCGCTGATGAACGATTTGTTTTTTTATCTGAATAAAAAACTGGCGCCGTCAACGACGATGCACGGCGTTCTGATGGACGTTTCCGGCGTCGGGATCCTGCTGACGGGACACAGCGGCATCGGAAAAAGCGAAACGGCGATGGAGTTGATCAAACGCGGACACAGGTTGGTCGCAGATGACAGCGTGATCGTAAAACGAGTTTCGGAGACGTTGGTCGGCACATCGCCCGAAACGATCCGTTATTTTATGGAACTTCGGGGTATCGGCATCATCAATATCAAAAACATGTACGGTTCCGGTTCGATTTTGAACGAAAAGGAGATCGAACTTGTCATAGAACTGGAAAACTGGGTGGAAGGAAAGGAGTACGACCGGCTGGGGGAAGGGACCCTGTATGAAAATATTCTCGGATTAAAGGTCCTCAAGCACGTCGTGCCCGTCAAACCAGGCAGAAACCTTTCTATCATTATCGAAGTTGCGGCGCGCAATTTCAGGCTCAAGAGCATGGGATATGACGCTGCGCAGGAACTGATAGGAAGAACGATCGGAAGATAATGGGTAAGGGTCTGCAGATTTTTAATAAAATCTGCAGGCCCTTTTTCATGGGTACATTTAGGGAATATTTGGCGATTGCGCCGGAGAGACTGGCCTCAAGACCTGAAAAGACCGCATGATTGTGGAATACGAGGATGCATTTCGGCATTTTATGGTATTTTCAACCGTCTCTGCCAATATATTATTATATCTATGGCAAAAAAACGTGAAAAAGTATCCGCATTTATTTTGACCGTTCTGCTCATTGCCGCCGTTTGTGCAAGTTTGCTGTTTGCTTATCCCGCGCTGACCAAAAAATCACGTCCGCAGGCACAGGGGTATTCGGGGATCCTAAGGGTCTGGCAGATCGACAGTTTTGAGGGGGGCAGAGGGGCCAGGTCTTCCTTTTTGAGTACGGTTGCAAAAAAGTTTGAGAAAGAAAATCCCGGGGTCCTCGTGATGGTTGCCGCTCACTCTGCAGAGAGTGCCGCAAATGCTTTGAGGGAGGGCAATGTTCCGGATCTGATTTCATATGGAACGGGGATCGATTTTGTGTCCGACTATGCGCTTCCGCTGAAAAAGTATGAATGCGCGGCGACCTCTTCCGGTGGCGCGGCGTATGGCGTGCCGTGGTGCAGGGGCGGTTATATGCTCTTCACGGCCGACGGCGATTTTACCGACGTGTCCGATACGAATACGGTCATTTCGCAGGGGAACGGTGCATTTCCCGCTGCCGCTGCGGCCCTGGAAGGAATGCGTGGGCAATTCGACGTAATGCCGTCCGTCCGCGCTTATACGGCCCTGATCGGCGGGGAATATAAATATATGCTCGGCTCTCAAAGAGACGTATATCGCTTTATTACGAGAGAATTTAACGTTCTGGCAAAACCGCTGTATGCATTCAGCGATCTGTATCAGTATATATCCGTCCTCTCCGACGAGACGAAAATTTTCAATTTGTGCAATCAGTTTATCGGACTTCTTGTATCAGAGCCAATGCAGAAGCAACTTACGAAAATAGGGATGATGAGCCCGTATTTTTCAATTTACGGCGCGGACGATCCGATCATGAGCGAGGCGGAGAAGAACGCGCCGCAGAATATACTGGCGGCATACGTTGACGAAAATGCCCGAAAAGCATTCTCCGAACTTGCATGGCAAATCTTAAAGGGAGACGAAAACGGCGCAAAAAAAATAAAAAATTATCTCGCATAACATTGTAAATTTTAACGATTTGTAGTACAATAAAGGAGAAGAAAAATGGACTTTTCTCTGGAAAGGATCGAACAGCGGCTGTCCGTAAAGAACACGGAAAGAAATTTTTCTTTTGCGCAAAATACGACGATCGGGATCGGCGGAAACGCGCCGTTGGCAGTGTTTCCTGAAAATATCGCGCAACTTACGCAAGCGCTCGAGGTGTTAAACGGCGAGGGCGCGCGTTGGCTGGTATTGGGCGCGGGTGCAAATGTTTTGGCGTCGGATAACGGGTTTCAAGGGGTCGTGATCAAGACCGACCGCCTGAATGCGATCGACGTTGCGGACGGTTTGCTGTGTGCCGAATGCGGGGTAAGGATATCTTCTCTCTTGCGGTACGCGCAGAAAAAAGGTCTCGGCGGGCTCTCTTTTATGGCGGGGATCCCTGCGAGCGTGGGCGGCGCCGTTTTGATGAACGCAGGCGTTGCGGAAGGCCATATCGGGGACAGGATCAGATCGGTTACCGTTTTGGAACCGGATGGAAAAATACGGAAATTTTTGCGCGATGAGTGCCGCTTTTCTTATAAGCGCACCCTGTTTTCGGAGAGCAGCCGCATCATTCTGAATGCGGAATTGTCGCTTGAACGAAGAAAATCGGAGGAGATCGGTGAAGAGATCCGTACCGTACTCGAGAACAGAAAACGGCTCCCCGCAGGCAGAAGCATGGGATGCGTTTTCAAAAATCCGCCGGGCGTTTCAGCAGGGGCGCTCATCGAACAGGCGGGGTTGAAAGGCGCTCGGGAAGGGGGCGCCGTCGTATCGGAACGACATGCGAATTTTATTATCAACAGTGGCGGCGCGACTGCCGAAAACGTGCGCACTTTGATCGAGAGGATCAGGTCCGAGGTCTGCAGAATTTTTCACGTCTCTTTGGAAGAAGAGATCCGTTACATAGGAGATTTTTAATCGATGCATCTTACCGGCGATTATCATACGCACACGATTTACAGCCACGGCAAAGGCACGGTCATGGAAAACGCCGTGCGCGCAAAGGAGATCGGGCTCAAAGAAATTGCGATCACCGACCACGGGTTCAAACAGATGGCGTTCGGCCTTCGCCATAAAAGGATGCCTTCTCTGATCAGAGACTGCAAAGAGGCATCCGAAAAGACGGGGATCAACGTCTATGTGGGGATCGAAGCCAATCTTTTAGGGGAAAGCGGAAAAACGGATCTCGATGAACGGGATTATAAAGATTTCGACATTTTCCTTATGGGGATACACCGTTTTGTAAAGTTTGAGCGGATCCGCGATTTCAACCATATTTTGGTGAAAAATTATTTGTATACCGTCTTTAAGAAAGAAGCGAGCCAAAAGTTGATCGCATATAATACGCGCGCGCTTGTCAACAGCATTCAGAAATATCCCATCGATGCGATTACGCATCTGAATTATCTGAGTTTCTGCGACGTTGTGGAAGTGGCCAAAGCGGCGCGCGATTACGGGACATATATCGAACTCAATTCCAAAAAAGTGCACTTGACGGACGAACAACTTGCCGCGGTGCGCGATACGGGCGTCCGCTTTATCATCGATTCGGACGCGCATTCGGTGGACCGCATCGGTGATACGAAAATCGTGGACGAGTTGCTCTCCCGCGTCGACGTGCCCCTCGGGCAGATCGATAACGTGGAGGGAAGATTTCCGCGATTTCGGTTCAGAGAATATAAAGAGAGAAATCTGTGACGTGAATACCTCGAATTTTACGGGTGAAATCAAAAAAGAATTGGTCAGAAACGGGTTTGAGAACGCATGCTGCAAGACGGCCGCGCTCTCCGCTTTTTTGCGCACGGCGGGAAGTATCGTCCGCAAAGGAAACCGGATCGGCTTTGAATTTGTGACCGAAAACGAGACCGTCGCGGAATTTTTTATCGGACTGATCGAGGAATTATACGGGGCGCAATTGAATATCGTGCAGGCGAAGACGGATATCCGGAACGGGAAGGACAGGCTTATTTTTGAGTGCCTGAGCGATGAATCTGCATTTATTCTGAAAGAACTTGGCATTGCGGAATGGAACGGAGATGAGTTCGGGTTCCGTATGGATCTGGATAAATATATCGTTGAAAACGAGTGTTGCGAAGTCGCATATATCGCGGGGGCCTTTTTGGGGAGCGGCAGTTGCAGCGTCCCGAAAGGGGAAGATTCGCATTCGGGATATCATCTGGAAATCGTCTTTTCAAACGGCTTTCTTGCGGACGATTTTTGCGAATTGCTCGCGGTGCGGGAGATCTTGGCGAAAAAAGTGGCGAGAAAGGGATCCTTGGTCGTATATTTGAAAAGCAGAGGGAGCATTTCCGATTTTCTCGATCTGATCGGGGCGCACGCCGCTTTGGCAAAATTGGACGCCCTTTCAGAAAGGCGCGACGAACGGAACCAGATCAACCGCGTCGCAAACTGCCTGCAGAAAAATTATGACAAGAGCATCCTTGCCTCAGTCCGTCAGATACAGGCGATCGAACAGATCGATAAAATCGTCGGACTTGCGGAATTGGATCCTGTATTGCGTCAGACAGCGCAGGCGCGTATAGCGGATAAGGAAGCCTCGCTGAAAGAACTTGCGGAAAATTTGCATATATCAAAGAGTTGCCTCAACCACAGGCTGAGAAAAATTGAAAATCTGGCAAAAGAACTCGGGGGAGAGTAAACATGGAAAAATCGAAATTTATTTACAAAAAAGACACGTACAATGCGTACGATGCCCAGCAGATCGTTTTCGAGGCCTGCAAATACAAGAGCGAAATAACCATCGAAAGCGGAACGAAGCGCGGAAATGCAAAGAGCATTATCGGACTGATATCCATGAAATTCGTAAAGGGCGACGAGTTTACTGTCTATGCCGAAGGCGCGGACTGCCGGCAGGCTGCGAGAGGATTGGCGGATTTTATTTCAAAACTAAACTGAACATCGAGTAACTCATACAGGAAGGATAAGAATGGCGGAATTTGTGCATCTGCATCTTCACACGGAATACAGCCTGCTCGACGGGGCGTGCAAAGTGGACGATCTGATCGATCACTGCGTGAAGAGCAATATTAAATCTATCGCGATTACAGATCACGGAAACATGTACGCGACACTGTATTTTGCGGAATTGTGCAAAAAAAACAATATTCAGGCGATCATCGGCTGCGAAATGTATATGACGCAGGATTATAAAGTAAAGGACAGTTCGAGCGAATTCGAACACCTGATACTGCTCGCCAAGAATAAAAAGGGGTACAAAAATTTAGTAAAACTCGATTCCGTCGCTTTTGTCGACGGCTTTTATTATAAGCCCAGGATCGACTATAAAATACTGAAAGAGCACAGCGAGGGGTTGGTGTGCCTTTCGGCATGTCTTGCGGGCAGGATCCCCAAATTGCTGCTGAAGGGGGATTACGAGGGGGCGAAAAAGACCGCGCTTGAACTGAAAGAGATTTTCGGTGAGGATTTTTACATCGAAATACAGGATCACGGGCTGGAGGAGCAGAAACGGGTGCTTCCGCTTTTGCTGCAACTTGCCAAGGAACTGAACATTCAGCCTGTCGCGACCAACGACGTGCATTATATCAATAAAGAAGACTGGGAGATGCAGGACGTTCTGATGTGCATTCAGACGAAACGCACGATCGACGATCCGAAGCGCATGAAATTCGGTACGCATGAGTTTTACCTGAAATCGCCGGAAGAAATGGCCGCACTCTTTTCCTATGTGCCGGAAGCCATTTCCAATACGGTCGCTATCGCGCAGAAATGCAACGAGGAGCCCTGCTTCGATCTGAAGCCCAACGGAGACCCGATCAAGGACAATTCGCTGATCCCGGGATATACTCCGGAAGACGGTTCCGATCCGAAAGATTATCTGACGAAATTGACGTGGGAGGGATTGAGGCGCCGCTACGGAGAAATAACGGATGCCGTCAAAAAGAGGGCCGAATACGAATTGGGGATCATCCTCGGCATGGGATTTGCGGAATACTATCTGATCGTCATGGATTTTATTCAATGGTCCAAGAGCAAAAAAATTCCCGTAGGGCCCGGAAGGGGAAGCGGTGCGGCGAGCATCGTGGCGTATGCGATCGGCATCACGGATGTGGATCCGCTGAAATATGACTTGTTCTTTGAGCGCTTCTTAAATCCTGACCGCGTGACGATGCCGGACTTTGACGTAGACTTTTGTAACGAGAGAAGGCCGGAAGTGATCGAATATGTTCGGGAGAAATATCATCCGGAAAACGTCGCGCAAATCGTTACGTTCGGAACGCTCGCCTCGAAAGCAGCGATCAAAGACGTCGGCAGAGTGCTTCGCGTTCCTTATTCCGAGACGGACCGCGTCACCAAAGTCATGGACGGGAAATCGACGATCACCGAACTTCTCGGCGGGAATATCCCAAAACTGAGGAGCAAACTCGACGATCCTTCTTTAGATGAAGAAAAACGGTCGGAATTATTGAAGAAGATCGATGAACAGGAAAAAAAGCGCAACAACGAATTTATAGAACTGTATGAAGGAGACGAACAACTGCACCGCGTGATCGATATGGCTCTTAAACTGGAGGGGATGCCGAGAAATACGTCGATGCATGCGGCGGGGGTCGTCATCTGCAGGAAGCCGATCGCGGACAATGTGCCTCTTTCCAGAAACGGAGAAGACGTGACGACGCAGTTCGATATGAAAGAGGTCGAGTCGATCGGCATGCTGAAAATGGACTTTTTGGCGCTCACGACTTTGACGGATATCAAAAAGGCCTGCGATTACATTTTGGAAGATACGGGGGTCGAGATCGATTTCGATCAACTCGGCTACGACAATCCGGAGGCGTACGCCCTGATTTCGGAAGGGGATACGGATGCCGTGTTCCAGTTGGAACAAGGCGGCATGAAAAAGTTCATGAAGGACCTTAAACCCGACTGTCTGGAAGATATCATAGCGGGCGTTGCGCTGTATCGCCCCGGGCCGATGGCATATATCCCCACGTACATCGAAAACAAACTCAATCCTTCAAAAGTGAAATATGATACGCCTCTTTTGGAGCATATTCTGAAAGTTACGTACGGCGTCATCATCTATCAGGAGCAGGTCATGCAGATCTTTCAGGATTTGGCGGGTTTTTCGCTCGGTCAGGCAGACCTCGTCCGCCGCGCAATGGGCAAAAAGAACAAGGCGGAACTGATGGCGCAGAAGGACAAATTCATTTTCGGGAATATCGATTCGGGCGGGAATATAGAGGGCGCCGTCAGCAGAGGAGTGCCCAAAGAGGTTGCGGCGAAAATATTCGGCGATATGGAGAGTTTTGCCAGTTACGCCTTCAATAAGGCGCATGCCACCTGCTATGCGATCCTCGCTTACAGAACTGCCTACCTCAAGCGCTTTTATCCGAAAGAGTTCATGGCGGCGATCCTGAACAATCGCATCGATAAGATCGAAGAAATCACGAAATATACCGTATATCTCAAGGAAAAAGGGATTTCCGTTTTGCAGCCGGACGTCAATAAGAGCAAGGTTTATTTTTCCGTGCAGGGAGATGCCGTGCGGTTCGGACTGGGGGCTTTAAAGGGCGTCGGCGTCGGGGCGACCCAGTCGATCATTGAGGAAAGATCGGAGCACGGGGAATTCAGAAGTTTTCCCGATTTTGTGTTCCGCTGTGCGAAGTTTTTAAACAAGCGCATGTTGGAAGGGCTGATCCTTTCGGGTGCTTTTGATGGTTTCGGCGTCAACAGGGCACAACTGATCGCTGTTTATGAGAGCCTTTTGGACAGGGCGAACAAGATCAGCAAACAGAAAGAAAGCATGCAGATGAGCCTGTTCGGGGACATCATAGAAGAAGACGTCGACGATATTCAATATCCTGACATTCCTGAATTCGAAACGAATGAGCGCCTGGCAAAGGAAAAGGCGATACTCGGCGTTTATGTGAGCGGGCATCCGTTTGAAGGATACACTTCGGCGTTTAAGGACTGTTCTTTCAATTGCCTGAAAATGCAGACGTTTGAAGAGGACGAAGAAGGAAACCGCACGTATCCGGAACTGACGGACGGCGCATCCGTTACAATGGGCGGGATCATCGGGTCGTTCAAGAAAATCATTACCCGTTCGGGCGCTCCGATGGCGTTTATTTCGGTGGAGGATATGTACGGGAGCATTGAATGCGTCGCTTTTCCGAACGTGTTTGACAGGATCAAGAGCGTCGTTGCGACGGATAAGATCGTTTATCTTACGGGGAAAATGCAGTTGGACAGCGAAAAAGCGCCCGTTATCATATTGGATTCGATGAAGGAATTTTCGCTCAGCGGCGAAACTGCTGCAGAGGCGCCTCCCTCTAAACCTGTAGAGCATGCTGTTTGGCTGAATGCGACCGAATTATCGGACGAAGAGTTTGAGGATTTTACGGCTTTGTTTTCGCTGTATGCGGGAGGAAAAGAGATCATTAAAATCAAGCGCGGGCCTAAATGTTATAAGATGTCCGGCATCAATTTTTGCAGAGGCCTGAAAGAGGAATTGAAGTTGTATTTAAGCAACGACGATATTAAAATCGTGTAAATCATGTGCAGCGGATCATAACAAAAATTGGGGGATAAAACTTTGAAATTCTCCGCAAAAACACTTTTGTTTTTGCGGAGAATTTGATATAATGAGGAAGCGGTTCAAAAAGTTTTTATACGGAAGAATATCTTTTTGGAGGGTATTATGAACAGAATAGGTATTTTGACCAGCGGCGGCGATGCCCCCGGGATGAACGCCTGTATCAGAGCCGTTGTAAGGACGGCTAAATATTTCGGCATGGATGTGTTCGGGATCAGACAAGGGTATGCGGGTCTGATCAATGACGATATGGTCCCCATGGAAATGCGCAGCGTTTCCGATATCGTGCAGAGGGGCGGTACCATGCTCAGAACGGCGCGCTGCGTCGAGATGTATACCGTTGAAGGACAGAAACAGGCGGTCAAGACGCTGAACGACAGAGGGATCGAAGGTTTGGTCGTGATCGGCGGGGACGGATCCTTCAAAGGGGCCAAGTGCCTGAGCGAAGAGTACGGTATCCCTACTATCGGCATTCCCGGAACGATCGATAACGATCTGGAATATACGGATTATACACTCGGTTTTGATACGGCGGTGAATACCTGCCTTGATATCATCAATAAACTCAGGGATACGATGACTTCGCACGAGCGGATCAGCGTCGTTGAGGTCATGGGGCGGCGCTGCGGTGACATCGCTCTGTATTCGGGGATTGCAAGCGGGGCGGAAATCATCGTCGTCCCCGAAATCGAATACAATATGGACGATATCGTGTTCCGTATCAACAGGAGCCGTGCAAACGGAAAGCATTCAAATATCATTATCCTTGCCGAGGGCGTTTCCACGGCCGAAGAATTTTCCAAAAAATTACAGGCTATGACGACTTATTCCGTCAGAGGAACGACGATCGGCCACGTACAGCGCGGCGGATCTCCTTCGATGGCTGACAGGATGCTTGCCGCACAGTTCGGAAATAAAGCCGTCCGCCTTTTGAAAGACGGTATCGGAAATCGCGTTGTTGGGATCCATAAAAATGAAATCATCGATATGGATATCATCGAAGCTGTCAGCATGAAAAAGAAATTCAATTATGAATTGTATGAAACTTTACAAATGATTTCAATGTAAGGGTAAGCGAAAGGGGCCGGGATCGTATGATTCGGGTCCCTTTTTGAAAAATTATTAAAAATGGCAAATTTCGGTAAAAAATTCTATATTTAATCTTGAAATTAAACCGAATTTGTAATATAATATAAGATAGCATTATATCAAATTTTCGTTAAGGTTTTGCGGTGATTTTGTTCGTTTTTGATATAGGTTGCGGATCGGTTTAAACTGATCGGATTTTGGTAATAATATACGGAGTGATAAAATGATACTTACGGTTTGTCTGAATCCCTGTACCGACGTTACGATTGAACTCGACGCACTGAATGTCGGGAAATTGAATCATGTCAAAAATAAAACGCTGAGTTTCACGGGCAAGGCTTTAAATGTCGCGATCGGCGTTGCGCGCCTGAAAGGCAAAAGTTATGCGACCGGATTCATGTATAATGAAAACGGTTCGCTTTTCGAACAGGCGCTGGACAGGGAAGGCGTGCCGAGTGTATTTATCTGGAACAAAGGAAGAGTCCGCGAAAATTATAAATTTATCGACAATAAATCTATGCTGACGGAGGTCAACGACGTCGGAGAAAGCATCAGCGAAAATAAGCAGGCGGAACTGATCGAACTGGTCGCGAATTTAAGCAGAACAAGCGACGTCGTAGTCATTTCCGGCAGCCTTCCGCGCGGAGTGGAAAGCAATTATTACACGAAACTTTTCAATGTCGTCTCGTCGGATAAGATTAAAGTTGCGGATACGGAAGGGGCGCGCCTCTTTGCCGCGCTGAATGCGGGAGTCGATCTGGTCAAACCGAACAAGGAGGAGTTACAGTCGACATTAAAAGAGGAATTCAAGTCGCAGGCGGATCTGCTGCGAGGCTGCTATTCTTTGATCGATAAAGGCGCGAAAAGAGTGCTTCTTTCTCTCGGGAAGAGGGGGGCGATCATTACGGACGGAACAAAAAACTACTACTGCAAAAGCATCAACGTCGCGATCAATTCTACGGTCGGAGCGGGGGACGGAATGCTGGCCGCCGCGTCCATGATGCTCGAACAGGGTGCGCCGCTTGAAGAAATTCTGCGCGCGGGCGTCGCTGCCGGAACGGCAACGGTCACGACCTTCGGAAAAATTTCGTTTACAAAAGAAAAATACGACGAAATTTACGAAAATCTGATTGTGGAGGAAATTAAATAATCCTTGATTAAAGTTGAAGACATCGTCAACGACGGCGAAGTAAAAGCGATCATGTTTATGGCGGAGAGTCAGATAGAAGCGTTAGGTTTTACCGAGCATTCCGTCCGTCATTCGACGATCGTAAGCCGTTGGGCGGGGCAGATCCTGCATGATATAGGCAAAGACGAACATCGCGTCGAACTTGCAAAAATCGCCGGATATCTGCACGATATAGGCAACAGCGTGAACAGATACAATCATGCGCAGAGCGGGGCGATCCTTGCTTACAAGATTTTGACCCGTTTGGGAATGGAGTACGAAGACGCTGCGGCGATCATGATGGCGATCGGCAATCATGACGAATCGGAAGGCCTGCCGGTGAGCGATATTACTGCGGCGTTGATTTTGGCGGATAAAGCGGACGTGCACAAGAGCCGCGTGCGGAACAATACCACGCGCGTTAATCTGGATAATCTGAATATTCATGACAGGGTGAACCTTGCGGCAGAAAAATCTTCCGTTTACGTGGAAAAAGAGTCAAATAAGATCATACTCGATATTACGATCGATACCGATAAATGCCCTGTAATGAGTTATTTTGAAATTTATTTCAAGCGCATGCAACTTTGCCGCAGGGCCGCCGAGTTTTTGGGAAGAGAATTTTCTCTGATGATCAACGGCGTAAGATTGCTGTGACGGACTTTTTTGCGCTGTATTTACGGACATCAAAAGCCCGGGTATAAAAATTTGTGAAAGGTTTTGCTGAATAAATTTGCCCCACCGTTTTGTCGGCAAAACGGTGGGGTTTTTATAAAATAATTTTCAGGCGGCATCGGAATGAAAAAGATAATCGTGATCGGCTGTTCGGGGAGCGGTAAAAGTACGTTTGCCAGAAAATTGTCCGCGCTGGTCAATATACCTCTTTATTATCTCGATATGTTGTGGTATAAATCGGATAAAACGACTTTGCTTCGCGAAGATTTTGACGAGAAATTGAGAAATTTAATGCGGAAAAGCGAATGGATCATTGACGGGAATTATCAAAGAACGCTCGAAATGCGCCTGAAAGAGTGCGATACGGTATTTTTATTGGATATTCCTACGGACATCTGCCTTGAAGGTGCAATATCGAGGATCGGCAAAAAGAGAGTCGATCTGCCATGGCTGGAAACAGAGTTCGAAGAGGGCTTCAGACAATGGATCTGCGATTATTCAAATAAAGTTTTGCCGAAAATATATGAACTTTTAGATAAGTACAGGCAGGGCAGGCAAATTTATATATTCAAGACAAGAAATGAAACAGACCAATATTTGCAATCGTTGGCAACAGCGTCTTCTGTTGCGGAAAAATAAAAAGCGCAGAGGCTTTGATTTTCTCTGCGCTTTTTATTTGCTTTGCACAACGTGAATTTTTTAACCCGTAACGGCAGTGAAAACGTCAATTCGTTTCCGTTTCAGAATCAGAATTTTTGTCGGATTTTTTTTCGTCGGAATTGTCCGCTGCCTTTTCTGCCTTGACGACTTTGATTTCCAAAACTTTTTTGACGGTCGCCTTTGTCACATCGATGCTGAGCGTTTCAAAATTGAAAGATGTGCCGATCGGAGGAATTTCGCCCAGATATTCGATGACCCACCCGCTGACCGTATTGGCGTCGTAATTATATTCATCTTCGTCCAGTTCAAAATAATTGAAAAAGTCGCTCAAATCGGCTTCGGCATCTACTTTGACGGAACCGTCGGGGCAGGGGATAAAATAATTGACCTCTTTGTCATGTTCATCCCAGATTTCCCCGACAAGTTCTTCAAGTATATCTTCAAGCGTAATGATGCCGAGCGTTCCGCCGTATTCGTCCAAAACTATGGCCATGTGGGTCTTGTTTTTTTGCAGTTGTTTGAGCAGGGAAGATATTTTTATATGCTCGGTCGTATACGTTACTTCACGGATTGCAGAACGGATATTGTCCGTTTTATTCAGATAAACGGCGTAAAAGTCCTTTTCGTGTAAAAAGCCGATGACGGTATCGATCGTGCCTTCGTATACAGGCAACCTTGAAAGACCGTTTTCCTGAAAAATATCTCTTATCTTCTCAAGAGGCGTCGTTACCTCGACTGCGACGATATTGACGCGAGGCACGCAGATGTCTCCGACTTCAAGATCGTCAAATTCAATAACGGAACGGATCAGTTTGGATTCGTCTTGCTTCAGTGTCCCGTCTTCCCGCGCTTCCTCAACCATGGTAATGATCTCGTCTTCCGTTACGATCTCTTCGTTCTTTAATTTAAAAATTTTGGAAAGCACGAATTTGTAGCCCGTAAACAGTTTGTTTACGGGAAAAAGCAGGTAAGTAAAAAATACAAGGAGAGGGTAACCGGTCATGGCGAATTTTTCCGGGTATACTTTAGCCAGCATTTTCGGAGTGATCTCGCCGAACAGCAAGACTGCCACGGTGGTTACGACGGTAGAAACGGTGGCTGACAGGCTCGCGTTGGCGATCAGCGAGGCGAAAAGCAAACCTGCCAAAGATGTTGTGGTTATGTTTACAATATTATTTCCCACAAGTATCGTGGAAATTAGACTGTCATAATTTTCAGCAAGGTGCAATACTTTCTGTGCGCGTTTATTGCCGTTGGCAATCATCGTCTTCAACTTCAGTTTGTTGGCGCATGAATATGCGGTTTCCATTGCCGAAAA
>DXCO01000009.1 GCA_019115945.1 Candidatus Borkfalkia excrementavium
CGTGTGACGGCGGCGCTCTTTGCGCCCACGGGCGGCATCGTCTGCCCGTTTACCCTCAATATCGCGGCAGTCGGCAACGCCATGGATAACGGCGCCGCGCTTCTGACGGGGTTTCGGGTCTCAGCCGTCGTAAAAGAGAAAGGCTGCTTCGCCCTCACCTCTGAAGACGGGCGAGAGATCCGCGCGAGGTTCGCCGTGAACGCAGCCGGCGCAGGGAGCGAACGGGTCGCGAAACTGTTCGGGGACGACAGTTTCCGCATCGGATTCAGAAAGGGAGAATATATGCTGCTGGACAGCGCCGCGGGAGGATTTGCGCGGCACACCGTGTTTGCCGTGCCGACCGCCGCGGGGAAAGGGGTACTGGTTTCTCCGACTACGGACGGGAATCTTCTCGTCGGGCCGACTTCCGTGGAAGAAAAAGATTTCGATCTGTCCGTACGCCCCGAAGGATTTGCGGAGATACGCGCCAAGGCGGAGAGCATGATGGACGGGATCCCGTTTTACGAGACGATCACCTCTTTTGCGGGCGTGCGCGCTTACTCCGACCGGCACGATTTTATCGTCGGGGAAAGCGACGCGGCGGAAAACTTTTTCAATGCGGCGGGCATAGAATCCCCGGGGTTGACGTCCGCCCCCGCCATCGGGAAATTTATCGCCGAAACGATCGCGGAAAAAGCGGGCGCTGCGCCGAATCCTTTGTTTGACGGGCACAGGGAGCGGAAGGATTTCCGCGGCCTGTCCGACGCGGAAAAGAACGAGATCATCGCGGCGCGTCCGGAATACGGCAAAATCGTCTGCCGCTGCGAAAACGTGACGTTGGGCGAGATCCTCGACGCGCTCCGCGCAAACCCCAGAGCGCATACGCTGGACGGGGTGAAACTGCGCACGCGCGCGGGTATGGGCAGGTGTCAGAGCGGTTTTTGTCAGCCGCACGTGTTCAACGTATTGATGAAAGAATACGGCTATACCGCCGAAGAAGTCACGAAAAAGGGCGGCAGGTCTTTCGTCATCATGGGAGGTGAATTATGAAAAGAGATCTTGTCGTGATCGGCGGAGGGCCGGCGGGGCTTGCCGCGGCGATCGCCGCTTTTGACGGCGGCGTGAAGGACGTCGTCGTGATCGAAAGGGAGAGCGAGCCGGGCGGCGTGCTCAAACAGTGCATCCACAACGGGTTCGGGCTGACCCGGTTCAAAGAAAATATGACGGGCCCCGAATACGCATACAAATTCATCGATGCCGCCAAAGCACGGGGGATCGAGATCATGACGGGAACTTTTGTCACCGGCCTTTCCAAAGAAAAAGCCGTCACCTGCATGAACGAAAGGGGCGTCTTTACCATCGAGGCAAAGGCGGTCGTGCTCGCCATGGGATGCAGAGAGCGGAGCCGGGGCGCCCTCAACGTCGCCGGTACGCGCCCTGCAGGCGTGTTCAGCGCAGGTACGGCGCAGAAGTACGTCAATATGTACGGCAGGCTCCCCGGCAAAAGGGTCGTCATCCTCGGGTCGGGCGACATCGGCCTGATCATGGCGCGCCGCATGACGCTGGAGGGGGCAAAAGTTCTGTGCGTGCTCGAGATCATGCCGCATTCGAGCGGACTTCGGCGCAATATCGCGCAATGTCTCGACGATTTCGGTATCCCCCTGTATCTGGAGCATACCATCCTTGAGATCGAAGGGGAAGAGAGGGTGAGCGGCGTGACCGCGGTACAGGTGGACGGCAACAAAAATCCGATCCCCGGTACGGAAAAACACTTCGACTGCGACACCGTGCTCTTTTCCGTGGGGCTGATCCCTGAAAACGAACTCTCCAAAAAAGCGGGGCTCTCTTTGGACGCGCGTACGAAAGGCGTGCGCGTGGACGGCAGCCGCGAGACGGATATCGAAGGGGTCTTTGCCTGCGGCAACGTGCTGCACGTGCACGATCTGGTCGACTTTGTTTCGGAAGAAGCGGAGATCGCGGGCCGCGCAGCGGCGGCCTACGTGCTCGGCGGCGAACAAAAAAAGGATTATATTCCCGTAGAGGCGGGGGAAAGGGTCGGATACGTTCTGCCGCAGCGGCTGAACAGGAACGGTACCCTGCCGCAGAAACTGTATTTTCGCGTGAAAGAGGCCTTCCGCGGCGCGCGCGTACATATAAGGGCGGGAAAATTTGAAAAGACGATCAAAAAAATCGCCGTCGCGCCCGGAGAAATGGAGTACGTGACGCTGACCCCCGAACAGATTGCGGGAGCGGATAAAGTGGAAATATCCGTCGAAAGAGAGGAGGCGTGAAAGATGAAAAAGAAAAATTTCGTATGCATCGAATGCCCGCGCGGGTGCGCGCTGACCGTGACCGTCGGCGACGGGATCAGCGTCGAAGGGAATTTCTGCCCGAAGGGAAAGGCGTATGCGGAAGCGGAGGTCACCTGTCCCCGACGTATCGTGACAAGTTCCGTCCGCGGAGAATACGGAATGATCTCGGTAAAAACCGACCGTCCTGTGAAAAAAACAAAAATTTTTGTAATTATGAGGCAGATAAGGGCGGCAAAATTGTTTACAAATGTTGCGATCGGTGATATCATTATTGAGAATGCGGACGGCGAGGGGGCGAACGTGATCGCTACCCGTCCGTACGCTAATATTCCCCGAGAGGATTGAGCATGCTCAGATTTGAAAATCCCGTGATCGCCGCCGTTCGGAGCGGAGAGGAATTATCCGATGCGCTGCTTTCCCCCGTGGACGCGGTGTTTCTGCTGAAAAGCGAAATCGGCGGCCTGAAAGGGGCGCTTACCGCATGCGAGAGGGCGGGAAAGCAACTGTTCGTCCATGCAGACATGTGCGACGGGCTCGGAAAGGACAGGGCGGGCATGGCTTTTCTCGCTTCGCTCGGCGCGGGCGGGATCATCAGCACCCGCTCGAGCATCATTGCCGCCGCCAAGGCTGCAGGGCTTTCCACCGTGCAGAGGTTTTTTATCATCGATTCCGTATCCGTTCACACCGCGCTGGAAAGTTTGCAGGCGTCTTTGCCCGACTACGTCGAGCTGATGCCGGGCGTGCTGCCCAAACAGATCCGCCTTTTTCGGGAGCGCGCGGGGAACCGCCGCATCATCGCGGGCGGTCTGATCGGGGAAAAAGAAGAGATGCTCGCCGCGCTTTCCGCGGGGGCGGACGCCGTTTCCGTGGGTAAAAAAGAACTGTGGTATCTTTGAGGGGGCAGAATATCCCTCCGCCGGCGGGAATATAAAATATTAGGGTAAAATGCGGCCGCGGGCCGTAAATAAGAAGAAAAAAGTATATAAAATTAAAGAAAAGGAGAAGTATGCCGGAATTTGGAATTGACTTTATCATCGATCAACTCATCTATTTGGGCAGTATCCTGCTCGCAGTAGTGCTCGGTTTCGCCATCGGATTCGAGCGGAAACTGCGCTTCAAAGAGGCGGGGATCCGCACGCATACCATCGTCTGCGCGGGGGCCGCGCTGATCATGGTCGTTTCGAAATACGGCTTTACCGATATGGGCGATTTCGACGCATCCCGCGTCGCCGCGCAGATCGTATCGGGCATCGGCTTTTTGGGCGCGGGCATGATCATCTACCGCAGGCAGGTCGTACACGGCCTGACGACGGCTGCGGGCGTTTGGGCGACGGCCGGCGTCGGTATGGCCGCAGGCTGCGGGTTGTATATCGTGGCGATCGGCGCGACGGTGATCCTGATCTGCGTGCAGTGCATCCTGCACACCCATCTCAGGCCCTTCCGCACGAAGATTTATATGCAGATCAAAATCTGCTTTGAGCAGAAGACGGATGAAAACAAGCGCATCCAGGAACTTTTCGGAGTGCAGCGTTTCACCCGCCTCAACGTCGTAAAGGAAGGGGAAAAAGTCATGTATATGGCCACATTGAGTACGGCGGAGGAGTTTTCTTCCACGCGCATCGGCCAGATCATGGCGGAAAACGCGTACATACGCTCCATCGAACGCTGCGACGACGACAGATAAATAACCGCCCGGCCGAGCCGGCAGGGCGGATGTGATCGAAAAAACGAACGGAGAACCGCAATAACGGTTCTCCGTATTTTTTTATCCGAAAGAACAAAAAATACCGCCTTCCGATCATAAAAGGCGGTAAAAATTTAATGCGTTAATAGTTAGCGGGATTAACTATAAGGATAACGAAACGGCCGCGATCTGCCTTCGCGCAAATTGCAGCCGAGCCGCAAGGGCAAGAATTATTCTTTCCCTTCGACGTAAGCTCTGACCGATCTTACGATGAATAATTGTTCCGATTTGCTGAGTTTGCAGAAGTCCGTATAAAAATTCTGCAGGGTCTTGTTGTCCGTATAGACGGCGTTTTTTTCAAAATCGGATTTTCCCAGCAGATAATCCGTCGTGGTGCCGAAGATATTGGAAATTTCGACGACCTGTTCGAAGGTGGGTCTGGATCTGCCGATCTCCCAACTGCTTACCGTAGACTGCTTGACGTTCAGTTTGTCAGCAAGTTCGCATTGGGTAGTGCCATTTTCTTTTCTGAGTGTTTTGAGGATTTTCGCAAACATAACCGTATATTTTCAGATGCGTTTTAGTTTTAAGGTAAAAGCCTTAAACGCATCGTTTTAAGCCTGTGTCTGTGCGTATTTCGGAACCGATTTGCCGCGTCTCTCCCGCTACCCTCCCATTCTGTTTCCATAATACTAACACTTCATCGGCATGTTTGTCAAGTAATTGCGTGATAATTTGACATTTTTCGTTAAAACTGCAAAAAATATCAAAATATACGGAGCGCCCTTTTTCAGTTTTTGCGTTTGGCGGTATTTGTTACTTGCAAAAAACTTTCCGATAAGATATAATATACTGCGGAAAAAGATTTTTTACGAGGTATCGTTTATGAAAAAACCTTATGCGATCATTATTATGGACGGTTACGGCATCAATCCCGACAAAAACGGCAACGCCATCGAACTGGAGGGCAGCCCGAACGTAAAGAGGTACGAGCGCGAATATCCTTGCTCGCAGTTGGGTGCATCGGGCATGAGCGTGGGGCTCCCCGACGGACAGATGGGAAACTCGGAAGTAGGGCACCTGAATATGGGCGCCGGCCGCATCGTCTATCAGGAACTGACCAAGATCACCAAAGAGATCGAAGACGGAGAATTCTTCAAAAACGAAGCGCTCCTTTCCGCCATGGATAACGCGAAGAAAAACAACAAAAAACTGCACGTATGGGGGCTTTTGTCCGACGGCGGCGTGCACAGCCACAATACGCACCTTTACGCGCTTTTGGAAATGTGCAAACGGCAGGGGCTGAACGAGGTTTACGTGCATTGCTTTATGGACGGCAGAGACGTTTCGCCCACTTCCGGCGCGGGATTCGTGCGCGCTCTGCAGGATAAAATGCGCGAGATCGGCATCGGCAAAGTCGCTTCCGTCTGCGGCAGATATTACGCGATGGACAGAGACAACCGCTGGGAACGCGTCGTCAAGGCGTACGAAATGCTCACCCTCGGCAACGGGATTCAGGCAGACGACGCCGCCGCGGCGATCGAAGAATCTTACAAAAAGGACGTGACGGACGAATTTATTCTGCCCACGAACGTGACGGAAAACGGCAGGCCCGTCGCGCTGGTCGGGCAGGGGGACAGCGTGATCTTCTTCAACTTCCGTCCCGATCGCGCAAGAGAGATCACCCGCGCGTTTACCGAGCCGGATTTTAACGGATTCGAAAGAAAGACGGGCTATCTTGCGCCCGTATACGTCTGCTTTACGCAATACGATGCGACGTTTTCGCACGTGTCCGTCGCGTTCAAACCGCAGAGCCTGAAAAACACGCTGGGAGAATACCTTTCCTCGCTCGGCAAAAAGCAACTGCGCATTGCCGAAACGGAAAAGTACGCGCACGTGACTTTCTTCTTCAACGGCGGCGTCGAGGCGCCCAACCCCGGAGAAAACAGAGTGCTGATCCCTTCCCCGAAGGTGGCCACATACGACCTTAAACCGGAAATGAGCGCGTACGAAGTGACGGATAAAGTCATCGAAGAACTCTCCACGGGCGAGTACGACGCGATGATCCTGAATTTTGCCAACTGCGACATGGTGGGGCATACCGGCGTGCTGGAAGCGGCGGAAAAGGCGGTCGCCGCGGTGGATGCCTGTGTGGACAGGGTGCTCAAAAAGATTTTGGAAATGGGCGGCGGCGCCATTCTGACCGCCGATCACGGCAATGCGGACAAGATGATCGCAGAAGACGGTTCGCCCTTTACGGCGCATACGACCAATCCCGTGCCCGTCGTTCTGGTCTGCGACGCGCTCAAAAACGCGAAGTTGCGGTCGGGCGGCGTGCTTGCCGACCTTGCGCCCACCCTTCTCGATATGATGGGCCTGCCCGTTCCCGCAGAGATGACGGGAAAGAGCCTGATCGAAAAATAATCGCGATTTGCCGCAGATTTGACAAAAAATATGCAAATCTCATCGTAAAAACGGTTGAAAAATCCGTTTGGATATGATATACTGTTTCAAGTATCGAATTTCCGAAATACGATAACGGAGAAAAAGAGAATGTCCGATATGATGTCTTTTATGTATAACATGCTTGCGCCGATGAACGACGACGCACAGTATACCGCTTACAGAATAGTTTGTCTGATTCTGCTCATCGCGATGATCGTCTGCGCTTTGGCCGCTATTATTCTGGTGCTCATTCAGCCGGGCAATTCCACCGGTATCGACGCACTGGGCGGCTCGAGCGAAACTTTCTTCGGAAAGAACAAGGGCAGATCCCTGGAAAGCAAGATGAAGAGATGGACGGTCATCTGCCTCGTCGTGCTCGCCGTGTTTGCAGTTGCATTCTTTATTTTGCAGTTGGACGGCGTTTGGGGACTCTGATCGGATCGTGAACACAGGACGGCTATTCTTGCGAATAACCGTCCTTTTTTATTTATGTCCGCCGCCGACGGTCTGCCGGCAGCAGGTTCTTAAAAAGGATCATGTTTCAGGTATCGGAATGAACGGAGAAAGGAATGTCTGCTTACGAGATCATAGAAGAAAAATTCAGGACCGGAGAATTTGAGTACAAGCGCGGAAGCGATATCTGCCGCCTGCTCGGCGTATCGGGCAAATCGGAGAAAGCCGCCGTGTTTGCCGTGCTCGATTCTCTCGAACGCGAGGGCAGGATCGTCCTCGATCCGAAAAACCGCTATGCGCTTCCCGAACGGCTGGGGCTCGTCAAAGGGACCCTGCGCGGAAACGAGAGGGGGTTCGCTTTTCTCGAACGGGAAGAGGGGGAAGACGTCTTTATCCCGCATCGGGCGCTTGCGGGCGCAATGCACGGCGATACCGTGCTCGTCAAGATCGTGCGCGGAGAAAGGGGAGAAGAAGGAGAAGTCTATTCTGTGCTCAAGCGCGGCATGTCTGTCGTAACGGGCACCTATTTCCGCGAGCGGCGGGGCGGATACGTTTCCCCCGACGACCGCAGGTTTTTCGACGATATCCGCGTTACCGGCGGCAACGTGCGGGCGGTCACGGGAGAAAAGGTGCTGGTCAGGCTCACGGCTTTTCCCGCGGGGCGTTCGCCCGAGGGCGTCGTGGAAGAAGTGCTCGGCCGAAGCGGAGAACTCCCCGCCGAAGAGGACGCGATCATCCGTGCCGCCGGCCTTGCGGAACAATTTCCCGAAAAAGTATCTGCCGAAGCGCGCCGCGCGGCGGCGGAAAAGATGCCCCGCGGGGGCAGAGAAGATCTTACGGATTTATTGACGGTCACGATCGACGGCGAGGACGCGCGCGATTTCGACGACGCGATCTCCGTCGGAAGAGAGGGGGAACTGTTCCGGCTGTACGTGCACATAGCGGACGTTTCCCATTATGTAAAGCGGGGCGGCGCGCTGGACAAAGAGGCCTTTTCGCGCGGAACGAGCGTCTATTTCCCCGACAGGGTGCTCCCCATGCTGCCAGAGGAACTTTGCAACGGCGCGTGCTCTCTTCTGCAGGGAGAGGACAGGCTGACCGTTACCTGCGAAGCGCTCGTGGACGGCGCGGGAAACGCGAAGGACTGCCGCATTTATGAGAGCGTGATCCGTTCCGACCGTCGGATGACCTATACGGAAGTTGCTAAAATTCTGGACGGCGACGCCGATGCGCGCAAAGATTGTGAACAGATCTCAAAAATGCTGGCGGACGCGGCGGCGCTGTCGGATATTCTCGTCGCAAGGCGGGAAAAGCGGGGCGGGATCGACCTGGACGTAAAAGAGGCGAAGATCTCCCTTACGGAAAAGGGAGTGGAGATCGAGCCGTACGAGCGCACCGCGGCGCACCGCATGATCGAAGCGTTCATGATCTTCGCAAACGAACGGGTCGCGGAATTTCTGCAGGGGTACGAGATGCCCTGCCTCTTCCGCGTGCACGAAAAGCCGTCCGAAGAAAAGGCGAACGCCTTCAAAGCATATCTCGCAAGCATGGGGCTGCGCGCGGGGTTCCGTGCGGAAAACGTGCGGCCGTACGATTATGCGAAAATTTTGTCTTCGCTGGACGGCGATCCGCTGCGCCGCGTGGTCAACCGCGTCATGCTGCGCTCCATGTCCAAAGCGCGTTATTCGGCGGAAAACGTGGGGCATTTCGGGCTCGCGTCCGACTGTTATTGCCATTTTACTTCGCCTATCCGCCGTTATCCCGATTTGTTCGTGCACCGCGTTCTGAAGTTTGTTTTGAACGGCCGTGCGGAGGATGCGGAAAAATTATCCTCCTTTGCGCCGTCCGCCGCTCTGCGCTGTTCGGAGACGGAGCGCCGTGCGGACGAGGCGGAGCGCGACGTGGACGAGTTGTATAAATGCTGGTTTATGCGCGGCAGGATCGGAGAATCGTACGAAGGCGTCGTTTCCGGCGTTGCGGCGTTCGGCGTGTTCGTCGAACTGGACAACAGCGTAGAGGGGCTGATCAGGGCGGAGGATCTGCCTGAGGACGATTACGTTTTTTCCGAAGAGCGGCTCACCCTTTCCGGGGCAGATCGCGCTTATAAGATCGGCGATAAGATCAGGGTCGTCGTTGCCGCCTGCGATATCGGCACCCGCCGCGTGCGGTTTGTGCCGGAAACGGATGCAAGAAAAACGCAATAAAACGCAACGCTTTTTTTCAAAGTATGGTATAATAGAGTGCGCGGTACGGGCGGCAAAGGAGAAAATATATGCAGTTTGAACTGTGCGGCTGGACGGAAGGACTTGCGCCGTCTCTCGCGAAAAATGCGAACGATGCCCGCATCGTCCGCTATCTCAACGAAGGATTCCCCAACCCTTACACGCCCGAAGACGCCCGCCGTTTTATCGCTGCGGCAAATTCCGGAAAATTTTTATGGAACAAAGCGATCGTCGTGGACGGCGGAGCCGTCGGATGTGTCAGCCTTTCGAGGGGGCACGGCGTTTTGCGGACTTCGGCGGAAATCGGCTATTGGCTGCATCCCGCCTGCTGGGGCAGGGGGATCATGACCGCCGCGGTCGGAAGCGCTTGCGCGGACGTGTTCGGTCAGACGGATATTGTCCGCATACAGGCGCAGGTCTTTTCCGAAAACCTCGCCTCGGCGCGGGTGCTGCAAAAATGCGGCTTTGTACAGGAGGGCGTATTGCGCCGCAGCGTCTGTAAAGAGGGCAGATATTACGATCTTCTGCTGTACGGTCTGCTGAAAGAGGAGGTGCGCTGAACGTGGAATTTACGCTGCAAAAATGGGAGCCTTCTCTCGAGCCGTCCCTTGCGGAAAGCGCGAAGGACGCGCGCATTTCCGCATATATGCGCGATTCCTTTCCGTACCCCTATACGCCGCAGTCCGCGAGAGAATTTATTGCCTTTGCGTCGCGGCAAAAGAGGGATATTTACTATGCGATTGCGGTAAACGGCCGTGCGGTCGGCGGGATCGCGGTCACGCTCGGGCAGGACGTGTATGCTAAGAGCGCCGAGATCGGCTACTGGCTGAATCCCGCATATTGGGGCAAAGGGATCATGACGGCGGCGGTTCGGAGAATATGCGCGGAGGCATTCGAAAAGAGGGATATCGCGCGCATTCATGCGGAAGTGTTTTCCCCGAATGCGGCCTCGGTGCGCGTGTTGCAAAAGTGCGGATTCGTGCAGGAGGGCATCAAGAAAAAGAGCGTTTTCAAGCGCGGAAAATATTACGACAGCGTGGTAATGGCGCTTGTGAAGGAATGATATTATGAAACTGATCGCGCAAAACAAATCCGCCTCGTTCGAATATTTTATCGAGGAAAAGTTTGAAGCGGGCATCGTCCTGGAAGGGAGCGAAGTCAAATCTCTGCGCAAGAACAACTGCAGTCTGAACGACAGTTTTTGTTTCGTGCGCAAGGGCGAAGTAACGCTGAAAAACATGCATATCGCCGTTTACGACAAGAGCGGCGCGTTCAATACGCGCGATTCTCGGCGGGACAGGCGCCTCCTTCTCCACAAGGCGGAAATTTCAAAAATCGTCGGAAAAGTCAACGAAAAGGGGTATACGCTCGTGCCCCTCAGGGTATATTTTGAAAAGTCGCTCGTCAAGGTAGAGGTCGCTCTCTGCCGCGGCAAGCACACCTATGACAAAAAGCGCACGCTCAAAGAAAAGGATATCGCCCGCGACAAGGACAGGCAGATCAAAGAATATCTTTGAGCCGCGCATCATGCGGATAAAAATTTTTCAATCAAAGGAGATATAAAATGAGTTACAAAAAGGATACGATCTGCGTACAGGGCGGTTACCGCCCCAAATCGGGAGAATCGAGGATCCCTCCCATCAGCCAGAGCACCACGTATTTTTACGACAGCACGCAGGGGATGGCGGATCTTTTCGACCTGAAGGCGGACGGATACTTCTATTCCCGCCTCGCAAATCCCACCGTGGCGGCGTTTGAAGGCAAGGTGACCGAACTGGAAGGGGGCGCGGCGGCGGTCGGCTGCTCTTCGGGCATGGCGGCAAGCACGCTCGCGGCGTTCACCGTATGCTGCGCGGGGGACAATATCGTCTCTTCTTCCGCGATTTACGGCGGCACATTCAACCTGTTTGCGGTAACGTTGCCCAAACTCGGCATCGAGACCCGCTTTTTCGACCCGGACGCGCCTGCGGAAGAGATCGAAAAACTCATCGACGACAAGACGCGCCTGATTTTCACCGAAACGATCGCCAACCCCGCCATCAAGATCCTCGATTTTGAAAAGATCGCGGGCATCGCGAAAAAGTACGGCGTACTCTTTGCGGTAGACAATACGCTCGCCACGCCGATTTTGTGCCGTCCCTTTGAATGGGGCGCCAACGTGATCATCCACTCTTCCACCAAATATCTCGACGGTCATGCGGCGGCGCTTGGCGGCATGATCGTGGACGGCGGAAATTTCAACTTCAAAAACAATCCCCGTTACGCCTCCTTCAACGAACCGGACGAAAGTTATCACGGGCTCGTCTATGCGGATCTGCCGTCGGCGCAGTTTGCCACCAAATGCCGCGCGCAGATGATGCGCGACATCGGCGCGATGATGAGCCCGCAGAACGCCTTTTTAAGTTGGCTGGGCTGCGATACGCTCGCCCTGCGCATGGAGCGCCACAGCGCGAACGCGAAAAAGGTGGCGGCATACCTTGACAGCCATCCCAAGATCGATTGGGTATGGCATGCGAGCCTTCCCGCGAACAAATACCACAAACTTGCGGAGAAATATCTTCCCGACGGGCAGGGCGGCATGCTCAGTTTCGGCATCAAGGGAGACGTGAAAAAGGCGGCCGTATTTATGGAATCGCTCAAACTCATTACGCAGGAGACGCACGTGGCGGACGTCAGAAGTTGCGTTCTGCACCCCGCGTCCACGACGCATCGCCAGTTGTCCAAGGCGGAACTTGAAGAGGCGGGCGTGCCCGAAAACCTGGTGCGCCTCTCCGTCGGCATTGAAAATGCGGACGATATCATCGCAGACATCGAACAGGCGCTCGCCGGCATCTGATCGCGCGATCGGCCGGGCGACCTTCGGAAATGATCGCATTGCACGAACGAGAAAAGGAGAGAAAGACACATGCCTATCGTAATATCCAAAGACATTCCGGCGTTTTCCGCGCTCAAAGAGGAAAACATATTCGTCATGAACGACGAACGCGCGTTCACGCAGGACATCCGTCCGCTGGAAATCGCCATTCTCAATCTTATGCCCACCAAGGTGGAAACGGAAACGCAGTTCATGCGCCTTCTCTCCAACTCTCCTTTGCAGGTGAACATAACCCTTCTTTATACGGAAACGTACAAGAGCAAGAACACGGCGGCGGCGCATCTGGAAAAATTTTACAAAAAGTTCGACGATATAAAGGACAAGCATTTCGACGGCATGATCATCACGGGCGCCCCCGTAGAGACGATGCCGTTTGAAGAAGTCAAGTATTGGGACGAACTGAAAAAGATTTTCGATTTTGCGGATAAACAGGTGACGAGCACCATATACATCTGCTGGGGCGCGCAGGCGGCGCTGTACTATTATTACGGCGTCGACAAAAAACTGCTGCCCGAAAAATTATTCGGCGTCTTTCCGCATAAAAAGTATATCGAGCAGCACGACCCGCTTTTGAAGGGGATCGACGACGTGTTTTACGTTCCGCATTCCCGCCACACCACGGTGGATATGGAAGACGTAAAAAAGATCGACGACCTTATCATCCTCAGCGAGTCGGAATATACGGGCCTATCCATCGCAAAATCCAGGGACAACAAAAAAATATTTCTGACCGGGCACATGGAGTACGACCGTTTCACGCTCAAAACGGAATACGAGCGCGACCTTGCCAAAGGCCTGAAGATCAAGCCGCCCTTCAACTACTTTACGGACGATACGCATACGGACGTAAAAGTGACCTGGACGAGCGCGGCGAATTTGTTTTATACCAACTGGCTCAATTATTACGTATATCAGGTAACTCCTTTCAAATTCTGAAAAGAAAGCGATCCTGCAAGGCGGTGTGGATAATTTTTCCTCTCCGCCTTGTTTTTTATGATAATTTACGCATAGAACAGGGGATTTTTGTCGAAAAAATGAAGTATGCGTTAAAATATGTTGCTTTTCCTGGGGGGGGGGTGTATAATAAAATGGTATCACTATAAGATGAAATAAAAATGAGGATAAGTGACCGCGCGCACGTTTACAAAAAAACGCGGACCCGCATAAAATACGGGAGAAAGAAAGCGGCGCTGAAAATCATTTGGGAGGTATGTTTTGAGAAAAAGATGGCTGATCGCGGGGCTTTTGATGCTCTGCTTTTCGCTGGCGGTGTTCGTCGCCTGCGACGAAGTGAAGACTTTCAAGGTAACATTCATGAACGGCGATACAGTGTTCCATACCGAAACGGTGGACGAAAACGACGCCGTTGCGGGGCCCGAAACGGATCCGAAGAAGGATGCCGACGATACGTATACCTATACGTTCAAGGGCTGGAGCCTGACCGAAGACGGCGAACCCGTCGCCGGGTTGGAACAGAACGTGACGTCGGATCTTACATATTATGCGGTATACGACAGGACGGAGATCCCGCCCGTCTATTATACCGTCGAATTTGTGGACGGCGTTACGGATGAAGTGATCGACACGCAGTCTGTCGCCGCGGGCGAAGACGCGGAACCGCCCGTGCCGCCCGTGCACGAGGGGTATACCTTCAAAGAATGGGACGGCGATTATACCGCCATATCCCGCTTTACGACGATCACGGCCGTATATACCAAAAACGTGAATACGCTCACGCTCAACGTGCCGGGCAGCGAGCCGGAGGGGATCGATCTGGAATTCGGCGCCGATCTCTCTGAGATCGAGGCGCCCGAAAATATTCCCGACGGCCTCGTTTTTGACGGCTGGTATGCGGACGAAACTTTCGGCGAGACGCTGGCGGAGGCGTATGCAGACGGAATGCCCGATCGGGCGATCTCCGCTTACGCGAAATTTTCCGTAGATCTTTCGGGCGCAAAACTCATTCTGCCCGAAACCAACGTTTACGGCGGCGACCCCGTCTCGCTGGATTTGCCCGAAATCGACGGCGTGACCTATGCCTATGCCTGGTCCGACGGGTCAAAAGGAGCAAATTATTCCTGGCCCAAGGCCGGTTCGCAGACGGTAACCGTCACCGTGACGGCAACGTATGCGTACGATGGCGGCGCTGTCGTAACGCAGAAGGAACTGAATTCGCAGACCGTAGAGGTCGAAAAGGCATCTCTCAGCGTTACGGTGAAATTGGAAAAAGATTCGGTAACGTACGGCGAAGAAGCGCCCGCGGTGCAGGGATATGTGTTTGCGGGCTTTGTGGGCGCGGATGAAGAAAAGTACGGCGATGTGTTCGAAACCTCTGTCGTGCAGGGCGGCGCTGTTGCAGGAGAAAAACTTGCGGCGGGCGAATATACCGTAACGGCGAAGGTCTCCGACACGGAAGCGGGCAATGCGCTCCTTTCCGATTATGAAACGACATTTACCGGCGCAGACTTCACGGTAGAGAAAAAGGCGCTCACGATCGGCGTGAGCGGCGATGACATCGTATACGGCACGGAAAGCCCGGCGATCACGTACAGCGGATTTATCGACGGCGAAAACGAATCCCTGCTCACGGGCACGCCCGTCATTTCTTACAAAAAGAACGGAGAGGCGTTCAGCGGAAATCTCACCGTCGGCGATTATACCGCCGCGGTCAGCGGATACGACGAGCCTGCCAACTACGAGATAATCTATGCTTCCGACTGCGCGTTTACCGTCACGAAAGCGACGCTGACGGTGTCCGTCACTTTGGACGGCACGGAATATACGTATCCCGACGTTCCGGAAGTGTCCTTCCGTTTTGACGGGTTCGTTTACGACGATACCGATTCCGTCGTCAATGGCGAGCGCTCGGCGGTGTATCAGAAAACGGACGGCGGAGAAGCGGTCGGCGATATCCTTTCCGTCGGCAGTTACACCGTGCAGGCCGGTTTGGGCACGCTTACGGCGGACAATTACCAATTCGTCGCTTCCCCCGAAACGCATGCGTTCGAGGTGGTCGCGCGCGAGATCACTCTGTCTTATACGAATAACAACCTGACGAGCGGAAACGCATGGTCGATCGCGGCAAACGAATTTTCCGTTTCGGGTATGCCCGAAGGCTATGTGCTGGGCGGCACGTTCACGCAGGAAAGCACCGCGCAGGGCGAATACACCCTGAACGGCACCGAGTTGCAGAACGGTTTTGCCTGGAAAGACGGCTGCACCGTCACCTTGGGCGGCGAAGGCACCGATCTCAGTTCTAACTTTATCATAAATTATAGCGTGTCCATCAAGTTTACGGACAGCAGTTTCGAAATTGAGGGCGCATCCGATTTCAGTACCCCTTACACGGGCGAAGAGATCTCCCTCGGAAAAATCTCCGTCAAAAATGAGCCCGATGGCTTGAAGATCGAATACGCCGTAGGGGACGGCGCATTCAGCGAAGACATGCCGCAGGCGCTGCACGCCGGCAAGTACGTCGTGCATTTCCGCATCAGCGCGCCCAACTATACGACGCATGACGGCCAGTACACGGCAGAAATCACGCAGGCGGGTAACTCGATTGAAAAGATCGGCGAGTTCGGCAGTTATACCTATAACGGAACGCTGCAGACGGTTTCTTTCGACGGCGTTCTGCAAGCGAAGTTCGGCACGCTGACCGTAGAAGAGGGCGCAAATACCTTTACCGACGTTCCCGAGGGCGGCAAACTGACCTTTACCGTATCCGTCGCGGGAACGGACGATTACAAGGGCGCTTCGTATGAAGTTGAAATAACCGTCAGCAAGGCAAACTACGGTGCGGAGGATATCCCCGAAGACAAGATCAAGGGCGACGATATCATCGTCCGCCGCGCGGGCAAAACGCTTGCGGAAGTGCTCCTGAACGAAGGATTCGCATGGAAAAATACCGAAACGCCTCTGGAAAAGGGCGGCGAATTCGATGCGGTCTATTGCGCGGACGCGAACAATTATAACCCGTTTGAACTGAAGATCACCGTGGAAACGCGGCTGCAGACGATCACCGTAACGCTGAACGGCGCAGAGATCGATCTCGGCACGGCGGATCCCGATTTTGTTGTGGCACTCGATTTTGATTACGTTGCCGAGGAATCGGGCGTAACTTTAAGCAATGAAGACCTGAAAGCGCTCTGCTCTGCCGAAACGGCGGCGGATGTCTCCGCTGACGGCACCGGCGGTACCTATACCGTAACGTTTACGAGCAACGCCGGCAACGATTACTACGTCGTGGTATTCGGCGAGGGAAAAACTTCTTCCATGGCGACGTGGCTGAAAGTCAAATCGGTAGATGTGGGCGGCACGCTCTACACCATCGAAGACGCGCTCGTTGCTGCGGCGAACGGAGATAATAAAATTGTCATCGTCACCAAAGACACCGCGTTTGCCTCCGCCGAAGTGAAAGAACAGTTCAACCTGTACGATGGCGAAGGGTACTACACCGTGGCAAGCGGCGTAACGCTTTTGGTGCCGTATAGTGCTTCGGCAACCTCTGCGGATACGAACCATACCGACGGCGCAACAGATACGGCGAGTACTCGCTATGCGGATGAAAATGAGGAGACATATCTGTACAGTGAATTGACCGTGCCGCAGGGCGTCACGCTGACCGTTGAGGATGAGGGCACGCTCAGCATCGGAGGAGTCATCGGGTATCCGGGGCAGGGAAATTTGCAGGGGCATACCGCCGGAGCATACGGGCAGATCAGTCTTGAAGGTGCGCTCAACGTGAATGGCACGCTCGATTCTTACGGGTATGTCAAGGGGAACGGCAATGTGCGCGCGTATGCGGGCGCAACGGTCTATGCTCCCTTCGTCGTCCGCGATTTCCGCGGCGGGACATGGACTTCAAATGTTTATAAGCAGATCGCACCTTTCTGGCAGTATGAAATGCCGAATATTCAGGCGAACTTCCGCGTTGACTACGGTGCGTTGTATTATGGCCGAGCAAATCTGTATGCACTTAGCCAATACAATAAAGTTGATGCTGTCATTGTCGGAACGGCCGGTGTGTTTGAACTCAACGAGGGCGGTTATTTGAATAAATCATTTGTTGCTCACGATTACTCTGCTTACGGTGCAACCGCTGCGGCTGGCGATACGACGTTGCAACTTTTCGGTGGTGCGAAAGACAATGCACTGAGCATGAAAATAATTATATTTATTTTCCCTGTAACAGTCACGACAAAAGATGTAGTCCTTGGAATTCCTTACAATATGAATATCGTTTTTGAGGACGGTACGTATGATATTGGCCTGAAATACAAACTTTTGACCGGTTCTTCCGTGACGATCGGCGAAAATGCAACGGTCAATCAAAACGGTCAGTTGATCGTATATACCGAGTTTGAAGATAAAGAAACGACCGGAAGCAGACAATATCCATCGATCGCAGAAGAAGGAAAACTGACCGTCAACGGAACGCTGAATATTAACGGAATTTTTGGCGGATTGGTTTACGGCGGCGACGGCGCAAAGGTTGTAACTTCTTCGTCTGCTACTTTGACGATGAGTTCGCAGGAAGGGTATGATTCTACTAAGCAGACGATCACGAAAGAAGCGCAACTTTATTGGAGCGATGGGGTCATCAATATGATTACGGGCAAAACTTATACTTATACCGAGGCGGGTTGGACGGAATAAAATTCGTTCTTTCTGCACAAGAAAGCGAAAGAGGGTCAGATTCATGGCAGAACAGCAAACGTCTCACGCGGACGAGATCGTCCGCGTGGACGGACTGTATAAAAAGTATTCAAAAAAGGCGGATTGGGCGGTCGAAAACGTGTCCTTTTCCGTCAATCAGGGCGAAATCGTGGGTTTGCTCGGCCACAACGGCGCAGGCAAATCCACGACGCTCCGCTGTTTAGAGGGGATGTTGCCTTTCGATCAGGGCAGCATCTCTATTTGCGGTTACGACATTGTAAAATCCCCCCTGAAAGCAAAGGCGAACATGGGTTTCGTAACGGACGATCACTCCGTTTTCGTAAAAATGACGGGCCTGCAGTATATCGATTTTATGGCGGATATCTACAAAGTGTCTTCCGCTTTGCGCAAAGAGCGCTTTGCCGAACTGGAAAGCGTCTTTTGCCTTGGTGACAGCGTCCGCAACCTGATCGCGTCCTATTCGCACGGCATGCGGCAGAAGATCTGCATGATGGGCTCGCTCATTCACATGCCCAGGCTCTGGATCTTAGACGAACCGATGACGGGGCTGGACCCGCGCACCATGCGCGCCGTTCAGATCTTCATGCTCGATTACGCAAAAAAGGGGAACGGGATCCTGTTTTCTTCGCACGCGCTCTCTACGGTGGCGAAACTTTGCGACCGCGTCGTGCTGATCAGAAAGGGCAAACAGGTTTCCGACATCAACGTGCGCGAGATCACGGAAAAAGATTCTCAGTTCGATTTCGAGGAGTATTTTCTGAATTATGAAAGACAAGATTGATTTTTCCCTCCTCGGCACGCTTTTGAAAAAGCAGTGGCGGGAACGCTCCGCCGCTTTCAGAAAGGGCAATTTCGACGCCGTCGGGTTTATTTTCCGCATTCTGCTCACGTTCGCGTTTGTCGCCGTGTTCGTCGTGTTTTTCGGAAAATTTCTCGATATCTATCTCAATATCACGCTCAACGGCGTTCTTGACCCTACCGAACGGCTGTACGAACTTTTGTCTATCGTCTATATCGTCGTTCTGATCGCCATGGTCATAAGCGGCATCTCGCAGATTAACCGCGCACTGTTTGCCGCCGACGATATGAAGATCATGGCTGCTCTTCCCGTCGGCGCGCGCACCCTTTACGTTTCTAAACTCATTTATATTTATCTGGGGCAGGTGCTGTTTGCGGCGGTTGCCCTTCTGACCGTCAACCTCACGGTCGCGGCGCACGCATCTCAGCCGGCACTGTTTTTTGTCTTTACCGTGCTGGCGTGTTTCCTTCTGCCCCTTTTGTCGGTGGGTATCGCGTCCATCTTTGCGCTGCCTTTTCACGCGCTGAAACTTGCACTGAAAAATCGGTTCGTCATCAGTTTTATCGTGGTCACGCTTATAACCGCGGCGCTCCTTTTTCTGTATGCGTATCTGTTGGAAGGGGTCAAAGAGATGCTCCTCGGCGACGATCTGAAATACTTTTTCAACGAAAGAGTGATGACGAGGATCGCCTCCGTCGTTGCCGCGCTGTATCCTGCCAATCTGATCGCGAATATCCTGCTCGGAAGAGAGATGCTCGTCAGTTGTCTCGTGATCGCCGCGGCGCTCGTCGCGTGCGCGCTGATTTCCGCGTTCGCGATCAAAAAACTTCTGCTCCGCTCTCTGCAGTCGCGCATTTCGGGTCAGGCAAAAGTAAAGGGGGCAAGAAACTCTCTCGTTTCCGCGCATTCGCCGCTTGCGGCGCTCGTGAAAAAAGAATTCCTCATGATTTTCCGCACCCCGAATTACATGTTTTCGTATTTCGCGATCGCCGTCGTCATGCCGTTGATGGTCTATTTTTGCATGTCCGTCGGCTCGTCTTTGGTCGTCAAACTGATCGCCGTTGACTGCAGCCTCGAATTGTCCGTTTTTCTCACGCTTTTGTTCGGCTCGCTGGCAAACGTGTTCTGCACGACCAATATCAGCCGCGACGGGCAGATGTTTTATTCCGTCAAAGCCATGCCCGTCAGCCCCAAAACGGTCATTTTTTCGAAAGTGCTTCTCTGCATGATCGTGACCTGCGTTTCGCAGATCTTATGTTCGGTCCTGCTCTGCGCGGCGGGTTATCTGTCCGTGCTGAACGGCATTTTCCTGTTCGCTACGGGGCTTTTGTTCGGGTTTGCGCAGGTGTGCATCGCAACCCGCATCGATTTCGATCACGCGAAATTTTCCACCGAACCGGACGGCGAGATCAAAGAATCGGGCAATACGGTCAGTTCCGTCATCCTGGCGGGGCTCGTCGTATCCTTTTTGATCGGCGGCGCGGTCGTGCTGGTGCGCATGATGCTTTCCCTGCGCGGGCTTGCAAATCGTTTTTCCTATCTCACTTTTGTCATTGCGGGCGGAGCGGCGTTCCTTTTTGCGGCGCTCGGCTATCTGTTTTTGATCCGCAGATTGAACGATAAATATTACCGATTCAGCGGAGGTGGTCTGCTTTGAGAAAAAATATCATCGCGCTCATGCTCGTTTTGCCGCTCCTGTTCGTATTCATCGTATTTTCGTCGGGCAACGTCGCAAGCCTCGGGGTATCCGTTTCGGCAAGCGGCATTCAGATCATGAACGCCCCCGAAGACGATACGCTCCGCATCGATCTGGTCGACTATGATAACGATTTTGTCGTCGAGGCACAGGTTTTCCCCGAAAATGCTTCCAATAAAGAATATTCCTTCCGCGTGGAAGAGGTGGAGGGGACGGAACTTGCCGATATTACCGTCAGCGAAGAGGGCAGGATCGGGGCATCTTCCGTCGGCACGGCAAGGGTCGTCGCCGTCAGCAAAGACGGCGCGTATACCGACAGCATCACCGTCATCGTTTCCTCTTCCAAACCGTACGGCATGAACGTTTCGCTGTATTCCGCCGCGGGCGAAGAGATCTCGCTCGAAGAGACGGAGTCCGGCTATTCCGCAACCGTCGTGACGGGGCTGTACCGTTACGAAGCGGCGCTGATCCCCGGCGGCTTTTCGCGCGTTACGGCAAAAACGGAAAGCGGCTTTGCGGTCGTCGACGAAGAGGCGGGCACCCTTCTTCTGCCTTTCGGCGGAGAGGCGACTGTCTGTTTTTCCGTGGAAAACGGCGTATCCGGCAGCATCGAGCGCCGCATTGCGTTCACCGCCGTCCAGCAGCAGACCGCATCCGGCATTACCGTCAACGGCGGCGCCGAAACCATCCTGACCGTCGAAGAGCAGCGCCTCCGCGCAGAATTTTTCGTGCAGGCAGAGAGCGAGCCGACCGTCGTCCCCAACGATAATCTCCTTGATTTTGAGGTGCAGAAGGCAGAGGGCGCGGGAGAAGATTGCTATAAAATTTCCCTGACTTTTGCCGACGATCATCTCTCCGAATTTGAAGTCGCGATCCGTGCGGGAGATGCGGAAGATTCCGTGCTGATTTCCTTCCGCGAGTTTGCCTTTACCGTCCGCTCCACCCTTCCCGTACAGGGAGAGGATACCGTCATGCTGGTGGGGTCCGAGGTCGTCTTTTCCGCAGTGCCCTCCGTCGTTTCCGAAGGGATCACTTATCTTTTCGAGGTCGAAGCGGGCACCCTTTCTTCGGAAGAGATCGATGCGGTCACGGCGGAAAACGGGCTTTCCTGCGGCATTACCGCAGGCGGCGCGGGCACGTTTACCCTTGTGGTCACGCCTTACCGCGGTTCGGTCGCGCTCAACGTCCGGCCGGTGGAGATCGACGTCGAGGTCGTCCGCGCGGTCACGTCCGTGCAGATCGTGAACGAGACGGCGGTCGGGCTTGCGGGGCGCACGGCCGTTGCGGGGCGCACTTTTGACGAAAACGCCGCCCTTCAAACGTACGCATACGAACTTGTCGTAAAAACGTACAATAATATGCAGGAGGCGGATGCGCTGGCCGATTTCGACATCGGAATTTCCGATCCCTCGCTCGCCGAAGTGACCGTGCAGGAGGACAAAGTGTTCCTGCACGTGAAAGGGACGGGGGAGGTCACTGTTTCGTTTACCTGGAAAGCGAACGGTTCGTTCGGGCAGAATATCGGCACCGCGGTCACGTTTGACGTTGTAAAAGACGGGGTGCTCTGCGATACGAGCGACGAGGTTTTTCTCGCCGCAAAGCAGGGGCTACCCATCGTTCTGGGAGCGGACGTCATGCTCGGTACCCAGGATGACGGAACGCCGTATCCTTTAAGCACGCGCCGGAATATGCTCGGCGAAATGAAGTCCACCTATAACATCGAGTATTACAAAAATACGAACAGAGAGGCGGAGGCCAAAGTAAAATACGTCATCGAATTCAAAAACGACGTGTACGGCAACGGACATTCGCTGAACGCCGAATATTTTACCAATGCACAGGATGCCACGGGCACGCCGCAACTGTATTTCGGGCCGCTGTATTTCGTCAGTTACGGGCAACTCGCCTCCGTCGCCGCGCAGGACAACATCTCTTATCTCGTGCGCACCGACGGGGTGACGCTGCACAACGTATCCCTTTACGGCTGCAGCGACGAATCTCTGTACGAGGACGACCAATATAAACTGGAAAATCTCAACAACGTCGGCACCGTGCTGGAAGTCAACGCGGATACGCAGATTCTGAACTGCCGCGTCCGCAACGGCAGGACGGTGGTGCGCGTTTACGGCGGCAACCGCAGCGGCGATCAGTATTTTATCGACAGCCTTGCCCAAAATAGGGGGTGCGACGAAGAGCGGATCGAAGTGCGGATCGAGGGATGCATCCTTTCGCAGGCGCGCGAATTTATTCTCAAGATCGGCGCGAACAGGGCGTTGCGCGCGAACGATTCGATCAGTTCCGATCCGGAGAAGTGCTGCGAACCGGATCTTCTGGACAAAAACGGCAATCCTTATGCCGTTCAGACGAATGACTATCTGAACGACGATTATTTCTATGAACAATACGTAATGACGGACGTGACGCTCAAAGACAGCGTGCTGGAAACGAGCGGCCTGTTCGCCGTCGGCGTAGAGAGCAATTTTTCCGGTGTGGTGCTTTATCAGAATTCTTCGTCCTCCGGTATGAATTTTGAAGGCTGGCCGGGCACGGGCGGCACGTCGTTCGCCTCCGTGCTGCGCATGGAGTCGGACGTGCGCATTTACGACTGGAAACGGCTCGACCTGATCGACAGCAGTACGCTGATCGAATCCGCTCTGCCGGAATTCCAGTTGGACATCGCCGGCATGCTGAATTACGCATGCAGCAAAGAACCTGAAAAATACGGGAATCTGATCGCCGAATACGACGGAGAGCAGGTCGTGCACGGCGGCATCGCTTTGTACGGCGGCGGAAAAAATTATGCGCAGATTTCCATGGACGGGCTCGAAACGTCCCTGCGTGAGGACTACGGCAGCGGTTACAGGGTCAATCTTTCCATCCTCGACGGGGCGGATGACGAGGGGATGGCGCATCAGGGCGCCTATCTGGTCGCCGCCGCGGGCACGCAGGATTTCCGCTTTTACATGTTCGGAAAAAACAGCGTCAACAGTTACGAAAAGCAGTTGGCGGACGAAGATGCCGGCATCAAATACGACGGCATCGGGCGTCTGTCCGCATTTGGCAGATGAGATCGGGATAAAAGCACGTTCCGCCGCGGGCCGTTCACCGGCCCGCGGCGGATCCGAAAAAAAACGGGATAAGAAACGGCGCGATAGAAAGCCGAAGCGAGGAGAGTTATGCTGAACGAAAAAATGATGCGGGTCGGAGAAAAACCTGTTCTGCGCCATATCTTACAATTTTTTGACGGGAATTATTATCCGCTTATTTACGCGGTGCTCGTGCTTGTGTGTTCGTTTGCCGGGTTCGAACTGGCCCTGTTCGCCGTCACAGCCGCGATCATACTTTTTACGACGCTGTTCTCAAAGGATACGAAGTCTTTGATCGTACCGCTCGTTTTGGTCGTATACGGTATGAGCCAGCGCCACACGCCGCAGCCTCCGTTTTCGTCCGATTATCTCAACCGGCCGTATTTTTTGATCACGACGGGCTGCCTGCTCGCGCTGGTCTTCGCCGCCACCATTTTCCGTATGATCGCCTATAAAGGGCAGGGAAACGTATTCAAAACGCGCACGAAGGCGCGCTGGGGACTTTTTGCCATGGGCGCCGTGCTCGTTCTGAACGGGGTATTTTACAGCGGTTACACGATCGCGAATCTTATTTGCGGCATCGCCATCGCCCTTTCGTTCGTGTATTTTTATATTTATTTCTACAACACGATGGAATGGAAAAAGGATACGGCGCAATACGTTGCCCGCATCCTCGTCATCGCCTGCGCGGTGATCCTTATACAGCTTGCCGATATTTTTCTTTTCGACGGTGCGGTCAAAGACGGTTCCATCGATAAATCCGCCCTCGTGCTCGGCTGGGGCATGAGCAACAATATCGGCGGTATGCTGGCCATGTTCATGCCTGCCTGCTTCTATCTTGCGTATAAGGACAAATTCGGCATATTTTACTATATTTTCGGATTCGTTGTGTTCGGGGGCGTGGTGCTCACGCTCAGCCGCACCTCCGTTTTGGTGGGGGCGGCCGCGCTCCTTGCATGCATGATCCTTCTCAGCATCAAGGGGCGGCACGTCCGTTTTGTGCGTGTTTTCAATCTGGTTTGCGTAGCGGCCGCCGTGATCCTGTGCATTGTCTTTGCCGATAAACTGGGGCAGATCTTCCGCCATTACATCGAGCGCGGCATGGACGATTCCGGGCGCTGGGAGATCTGGGAATCCGGCGTGAAAAATTTTCTGCGCGCGCCGATTTTCGGCGTCGGCTTCTGTACGCCCATCGCGCCCGATTGGTCGTATCATATCGAAAACTGGATCTTTCCGGACATGTATCACAATACATATGTGCAGATGCTCGCATGCTGCGGCATATTCGGCGTCGCCGCATATACCTTCCATATCGTGCAGGGATTGATTCTCGTCTTCAAAAAGCCGACCGCGGAACGCCTGTTTTTCTTTTTCGTGATCGCGGTCCTGAGCGTTATGAGCATGGCGGACAATCATCTTTTCCATATTTTCCCGACTCTTGTATATTCTATGCTGATCGCCCTGTGCGAAAAGAATTCTGAATCCGTGCAGGATAAAAAGGAAGTTGCAAAGCATGAAGAATGCGAACGATCGCCTCAGGATAGCGGCGTTTGCTCTTGAAATCGCGGCGTTTATGAACGCAGCGCGGTCGGGCTCTATTGTCGGTCGTGTGCGGCGGCGTTTTTGCGCTTTTCAGCATGTGTTTCCGGATCATTTGGCCGCTTTGCGCTGTTCGGGCGCGAAGCAAAAGCCGCAAAATACCGATATAAGGCGCATCTTCTGCGATTCGGTTGCATTTTTTTGCGTTTCGGTGTATAATAAAAAAGGATAGGGAAAGCATTCCCGTATCCGCATCGTGGGGTAGCACCGGTTTCGATTGCCGGTGCGCGGAAAGGTAAGCATGCCGAGGAACGAGTGGCCTCGATAAAACATTCGGCTTAAATTTAAATGCAGATAACAATGCAAACTACAGCGCCCCTGTGGCGTTGGCTGCTTAATTAACATTTAAGCGGTTCCGTCTGCGCCTCTTTCCCGTCGGGAGGTTGCGGGCGTCAATGCAGGCGGGGTACTGCCGTTTCGATTTGAAATCGGCGGAGCGGCGGAATTCAGATTTCTGCATGTGTGATTTTTCGTCCGCAGAAGATCATGCATTAAGATAATTGCGGCATAAGCATGTAGAAAGCCTTTCGACAATCCGGTAAGACGCGAGTTCAACTCTCGCCTACTCCACCAGTGTCGACAGAGTTTGAACACCACAAAGACGGAATATATTTTCGTTAATGGTGTTGCGGGCTTTGTCATTGAAAGAGAAAAGAGCAATGCGTAAGCATTGCTCTTTTCTCTTTCCCCTTGCAAAATGAGATTATATATGATATACTATTTTTATAAATATATATTTCATGTCCACAAAATTGCCGATGTTTATTCATCGAGGTTACATAAATAATCTAAATAACATTTGAACTCTTCAAAAGAGTCAAAGTTTGATGTTAGTAATAATTTAAAAATCTTAAAAGCACTCATATTAAAAATTATATGCAAAGGAGGAACGAACTATGATTGATAATAGGATAAATATAATTCACATTTCGGACACCCATATTAGTTCTGCTTTAGTTAATGATATAAATCGTGTTACATCATCATTAATTAACGATATTAGAGCGCTACTTAATGAGGAAGAACTTAAGTCAACAATAGTTTGTTTTACGGGGGATTTAATTCAACGAGGGGACTATGGGTATTCATGCGAAAAACAATATGAATTGGCTTTATATAACTTTCTCTTGCCATTATTAGAGGATTTATCAATAAATTTATCGAATTTTTTTATAGTCCCAGGCAACCATGAAATAGATTTAACTAAAATTAATAAAATTTATGATGAGGGTTTAAATAAATATTTAGCAAATTATAGTGGCAAATTGGAGATAGATTACCCTAAAGAAAATCAATTGAGAGAACGACTAGACGGATTTAGAAAATTTGAGTCCGAAATAAATGAGGGCCCAGAAAACAATAAAATTGTAAACTCAAAAGTAATCACAGTGAATAATCAAAAAATTGGAGTATGTTTAATTAATACCTCATGGAATTTAGCTTCAGATAGTGCAAACGACAAGGGTAAAATTATAGTTGGCGCTAATTTATTATATAACGAATTTCAAAAAATTAAAGAGTGCCGTTATAAAATTTGCCTTATGCACCACTCTTTATCATGGCTAAGAGATGAAGATACGTATGAAGTTGAATCATTATTATCTAAATTTGACGTTGTATTGTGTGGACATTCTCACTATTCAAATGATAAACAAATAACTTCACCGAATGGTAAAACTATATTTTGCATGGCAAGCCAAATATTGCCGCTAACTAGTAATACGGGATATAATTTAATTAGAATAGATTCAAACGTATGTACAGTTATGCAACGTCAGTATTATTATCAGAGAGATGCTTTTGATGCTAATTTGCAAATAGAAAATGGTGAACAAAAATTCATTATTAAAAATGAAGATGAGCAAACTTTAATCTTTAATACATGCCTAAAAACCAAAAAAGGATTTTTTAACAAGCTAAATACTGTTTCAATTACTTGCCTTATAGATGATAAGAAGCAGTCTTTTGATTCTTATTATGTTGTACCAAAATTGACATATGAAATTGACGATACGCTTGAGGGAAAGAATAGCGAGAAAAAAAAGCAATTAGTTCCGACGGATATAATACGTTCTCAGGATAATTTTGTTGTCTATGGGAAAAAGGATTATGGAAAAAGTTTGTTGCTATATTATATTGCTGAACAATATTATAATATGGTAGAAGAACGAAAACTACCTATTATTATTGATTGCAAAAAAATTAAAGATAAAGAAAAAAGTATACTCATTGAAATTAGAAATTATTTACAGGATTTGGCACAAGACGATTACAAAATCTCTTTGGATGATATTTCTAATATGCTTAATTCTGGTAATTGTGTATTGCTTTTTGATGACTTTTCTTCGCAAGAAAAGAATGCAAAAACTATTGCGGAATTTATCAAAAAATATCATAAGAATAAAAGAATTTTCACAATAACACAATCGCCAACGAGTATTCTTGAAAACAAAATAGCTGATGAGCTGGATGAGGAGACATGTACAGTCAAATATAAAAGAGTTTATATGTGTTTTATGTCAAAAAATGACATTAGGAAAATGGCACATAATCTATCTTCATGCGAAGCGACGGAATTAACATCTTTTACAAACAGAATAGTCGCTTGTTTTAATAAAACATACTTACCAAGGACTCCTTTTGCGGTGGCTTTGGTAGTTTCTGTGTGTAATATAAATTCGGATTATGAACCAGTTAATCTAGCAGCTGTCGTAAAAAGATTCATGGAAATGATTCTAGATCGCTTATCCCCCAAAGAACTATTGTCGAATGAGTTCAATTTCGAAATAAAAGAAGATTTTCTAGCATTTATTGCGTATAAAATGGTAAATGAAAATCTTTTCGACGTTCCAATTGATATGTTTGATAAGTGGGTAGCTGAATATCATGAGTTTAATGGTTTTTCCATTCGCGATAGTCATTTTAATGAATATTTTTTTGCAACCAATGTGTTGTTTAATAACAATGGGAAAGTATCATTCAAGTATGCGTGCTTATTAGAATACTATATTGGGAAAAGAGCTTCTCTCGATAAAAACTTTCTTAATGAAATATTAGCTAAAAATAGGTTTTTAAATTATATAAGCGAGCTTATATATTGTGCTGGACTGGATGCAAGAAATACACAAATCGTAGAAACATTAGGACAATATCTTAATGAATATATTGATGAAAGTAAAATTGATACCTCATTTTTGTCAGGCGACAGAATAAAGCTTGATTTATCGATCGATGAACAGGATATTAAAGTAAATGTTATAGAAAAGCAAATGTCTGAAAATGAAGTTGATAGGTTAACAGATATCAATGACAATTCCTCGGAATACTTACCAACTAATATAAATAAAGGACAAGCTTATGATGAATCTAAATTGCGCTTGGATTATTATGATATACTATTAGATGCTTTTGGAAGTGCTATTAGGAACACAGAATTAACTGGATATCAGAAAAGATATGCAGCTTTTAAAAATTATATGAAAGGTGCATTATATTGGTGCAGTTGTTTAGCATATAGTGTAGATGAATTTATTAAGATAATTCGACGTGATATTTTTGAAAAAAGAGATGTTCTTGCCGAAAAAAATATTTCAAAAATTGAAGAAATTTTTAGAGATTTTTGTAGAATCGCTATACCTTTAATGGCAGAAGAAAATATGGTTGAAAGTGTAGGGACTAAAAAATTAGGACGAATTTTTTTAGATTACTATAATTCCATAAATGATTTTGCCTCATTAGATAAATTTTTGGCATTACTTGTTACTTTGGATTTGAAGCTTTCAAATTGGAAAGAAATGTTTGATGATTTTTTAAAAAATAATACATCGAAGGATTTAAATATCGTATTATTTTTTAAGATGATTTTATTATATAAAATTTGTCATTTTGGTAAAGTGAATAATTCCTATTTGGCGGAAAGATTGTTTATATTAAGTAAGAAAATTAATAAGGCAGCCGGGGCTTTATACGGTAAAAATAAAACAAAATTTATTAATGCAATAAATGAAGACCAAATAAAATTTAAAAAAGATAATTAATTTTATAATACTTTACTAAGGCGGTAAAATTGGTTGGTAAATCAAAAAGCAATGCTATATAGTATTGCTTTTTGATTTATTTTAAACGTTAGAAAGGCATATCCCCGTCGTCTGCAATCTCTATGAGTGTAGGCGGCTTTTTTAGTTCTCCCGTGAATATGTTTACGGGAATATCCTTGCTTTTGTCAAAGTCATATACCGCCGTTATCCGTCGGCAGAACGCCGCCCACGTTTTCGGCTCTGATTGCTGTATATTCGTATATTGTTCTTTCAATGAGAGGTTAGAAACGATATACACGGTATCATAGCAAGCCACGCGGTTATAGTGCCGCCCGCGTATACGTATCGGCTGCCCGTCCAGATAGTCCAGTATCTCCGAGATTTTGAACGAACTGCGGAACTCGTCAAGAAACAATATCTTTTCGCCGTTGTAATCGTCTATCCAGCCGAACTCATAATTCGTCGTTCGGTACACGTCATCGTAGCCGTGTTTTTGGAATACATAACTTGTCTTTCCGCACCCCGCCGAGCCGTATATGTAATAGACTTTCATATTGCGAAACACCCGTTTGAATTTGTT
>DXCO01000010.1 GCA_019115945.1 Candidatus Borkfalkia excrementavium
GCATAGTGACGCTTGTCCGTCTGATACTCGACGTGAGCGGTGTTGATCGTGATACCGCGCGCCTTTTCTTCGGGCGCTTTGTCGATTTCATCGTATTTCATCTTGGCGGCCTGACCTTTGGCAGCCATAACCATCGTGATAGCTGCGGTCAGAGTCGTTTTGCCGTGGTCAACGTGGCCGATCGTGCCGACGTTAACGTGGGGTTTGCTTCTGTCGAATTTAGCCTTAGCCATTTTTAATTCCTCCGAATTAATTTATATTTTTTAATGATAACTTGTGCGCCGAAATTCACGGCTCTTGCAGCTATCTATCATTAACAAGATATTAAGCCCATGCAAGCATTTATAATTATATCGTACTTTGAAAATAATATCAATCTTTTTGCGACTTTTTTTGAAAAAATTTTCAAAAACAGAGGATTACTCCGCTTTTTTGCCGCGTTCGCCGATAATTTTTTCGGAAATCGAGCGGGGAACTTCGCTGTAATGCGAGAACTGCATCGTGAACTGTCCCCTGCCCTGCGTGCGCGAACGAAGGTCGGTCGCATAGCCGAACATTTCCGAAAGAGGGATCTGCGCGTCGATGACTTTTGCGCCGTTCCTGTCCTCCGTGCCGGTGATCGTGCCGCGGCGGGAAGAGACATTGCCCATCAGGTCGCCGAAGTAATCTTCGGGCGTCACGATCTCTACCTTCATGATCGGCTCGAGCAATACGGGATTCGCCTTTTTGAGGCCGTCCTTAAAGCCCATAGAGCCGGCGATCTTGAACGCCATTTCGGAAGAGTCGACTTCGTGGTAACTTCCGTCGTACACGACGGCGCGGAAATCCACCACTTCGTAGCCGGCGAGGAAACCGTTTTTCGCAGCCTCCTGAATTCCCTTGTCGATCGCGGGGATATATTCCTTCGGGATCGAACCGCCGACCGTCTCGTCGACAAATTCGTAACCGCTGCCCGGTTCCAAAGGCTCGAGACGCAGTTTGCAGTGACCGTACTGGCCTTTACCGCCCGACTGACGGACGTACTTGCCTTCGGCATCGACCGCTTTTCTGAATGTCTCGCGATAAGCGACCTGCGGTTTGCCGACGTTCGCTTCCACCTTGAATTCGCGCAGAAGCCTGTCGACGATGATCTCGAGGTGCAACTCACCCATACCGGCGATGATCGTCTGCCCCGTTTCGTTGTCCGTATACGTCTTGAATGTGGGGTCTTCCTCCGCAAGTTTTACGAGCGCGAGCGTCATCTTTTCCTGGCCCGCTTTGGTCTTGGGCTCGATGGCGACTTTGATAACCGGTTCGGGGAATTCCATCTGTTCGAGAACGATGGGATGCTTTTCGTCGCAAAGCGTATCGCCCGTGCCCGTATCTTTGAGGCCGACGATCGCACAGATATCTCCCGAATAGATCATAGGGATCTCTTCGCGGTGATTCGCGTGCATCTGCAAAAGGCGGCCTACGCGCTCTTTTTTCTGTTTGGTGCTGTTATAAACGTAGGAACCCGCTTCCAAAACGCCCGAATAAGCGCGGAAGAACGCGAGTTTTCCTACGAACGGATCCGCCGCGATCTTAAAAGCGAGACCGGCGAACGGCTCTTCGTCGGAGGTCTTTCTCTCCTCTTCTTCGCCGGTCACGGGGTTGATGCCTTTTACGTGATCGACGTCGAGCGGGGACGGAAGATAATCGACGATGGCATCCAAAAGGAACTGGACGCCCTTGTTCTTATAACTGGATCCGCACAGGACGGGCGTGATCGCCATATTGATGGTCGCTTTTCTGAGGCCGCGTTTAAGATCTTCCGTGGAAAGGTCTCCTTCCTCGAAATATTTCTCCATCAGCTCGTCTTCCTGTTCGGCGACGGCCTCTACGAGTTCGGCGCGATATTTTTTCGCATCCTCTACCAATTCGGCGGGGATCTCCGTCTTTTCGAACTCTTTGCCGAGATCGTCTTTATAGATCTCCGCGTTCATGTTGACGAGGTCGACGATCCCTTTGAAGGTCTCTTCCTTCCCGATCGGCAACTGAATGCGGATGGCGCGCGTGCCGAGGCGGTCGCGCATCATCTGGACCGCGTTGTCGAAGTTAGCGCCGTTGATGTCCATCTTATTGACGTACGCGATGCGAGGGACCTTGTATTTGTCTGCCTGGCGCCAAACCGTTTCCGACTGCGGCTCTACGCCGCCCTTCGCACAGAAAGTGGCGACGGCGCCGTCGAGAACGCGGAGCGAGCGCTCCACTTCAACGGTGAAGTCCACGTGTCCGGGGGTATCGATGATATTGATGCGGTACCCCTTCCACGTGCAGGTCGTAGCGGCGGAAGTGATGGTGATGCCGCGCTCCTGTTCCTGAACCATCCAGTCCATGGTAGCGGCGCCTTCGTGCGTTTCGCCGAGTTTATGCGTTTTACCCGTATAGAACAAGATACGTTCGGTCGTCGTCGTTTTGCCCGCGTCGATGTGGGCCATGATGCCGATGTTTCTCGTTACGTCGAGTGAAAATTGTCTGGGCATACTCTGTATACTCCTTAATTAAAACCTGAAATGCGCAAAAGCCTTGTTTGCCTCTGCCATTCTGTGCGTGTCTTCTTTCTTTTTGACAGCGCCGCCCGTATTGTTGAAAGCGTCCATGAGTTCCGCCGCGAGTTTTTTAGACATTTCGCGCTCGCTCCTCTTTCTCGTATTGATGACGATCCAGCGGATTGCAAGCGTCTGACGGCGTTCCGGCCTGATTTCGATAGGGACCTGATAGTTCGCACCGCCTACGCGCCTCGCCTTGACCTCGAGCACGGGCATAACATTCGCCATTGCCTGATTGAACACTTCCAGGGGCTCCTGGTTGAGTTTTTCTTTGATAATATCGAAAGCGTCGTAAACGATCTTCTGCGCCGTCGCCTTGTTGCCGTCGAGCATGATCTGGTTGATCAGTTTCGCCACGACCTTGCTCCCGTACACGGGATCGGGCAGAACGTCTCTCTTCGGTACGTTGCCTCTTCTGGGCATGATAGTATCCTCCTTAAATTGATTTGGGATCCAAGAAAATCTGTGAAATCTTTTCACAAATTTTCTTGAAATGTTTTTGTAAGGGTAAACACCCTTCAGTACAGCTATCGCTTGCGCCCGGCACTCCGTCCGGCTGCCGGCCGTAGCGAACCTTCTGCCTTGCGGCATACTGCCTACTTTTTATCGGGCATTTCAAGATAAATTCCGACAAGTAGGTTGCTTGTTTTGCGGAACTTGTCCGCGGGGTCAAAAATTTTTACTTAGGGCGTTTCGCGCCGTATTTGGAGCGAGCCTGTTTTCTTTTCGCCACGCCCGCCGTATCCAGCGCGCCGCGAATGATGTGATACCGAACGCCGGGGAGATCGCGCACCCTGCCTCCGCGGATCAACACGGAGCTGTGCTCGTTGAGGTTGTGACCTTCACCGGGAATGTAAACGGTACCTTCCTGCTTGTTCGTCAAGCGCACCCTTGCGATTTTACGCAGAGCGGAGTTCGGCTTTTTCGGGGAAGTCGTAGAGACGGAAAGGCAGACACCTCTTTTCTGCGGGCACGCGCCCATGATAGGGGTCTTGCTCTTGTAACTTCTCTGTTCCCTGCCGTGCTTGATGAGCTGATTGATTGTAGGCATTTTTTACCTCCTTGTTAGAATGGAACTTATCTTCAAATTGCCCTTACGCAATTTAAGAAGCGGATGAAATTTGCGATTTTTCAAAAGCCGGGTCGGACGAACAGATCCGCCCGTCGCTTTTCAGGGCGCAAAAAAAGACGCGCGCCCACAGTCGCAATGATTATTTTAGCATTTCGCGCCGTCTTTGTCAATTATTTAGAACAATGTGGAATAAAAAAACCCGCTAAAAAACGGACCGCACGGAGGATGAACGAAAAAATTTTTTACTTTTTGCCCGTTTCGGGCTCATTTTGCGCAAAAAATACTATAATAGAAAAGAAGTCCCCCCCTTTCATCCTTCCTGCGGAAAATCCCGGCCCGAAGCAGACTTTTTGCGCAAACCGTAAGGACGAGCCCTCCGCAAACGCCCTGCCTCTGCGCAGCGGAAATCCGCGGCGGCCCGCCTTACCGAAGCGTTTCGGGCAGTCTGCGCCTTACGTCGCCCTTTACCTGTCATGGCGGTCTCTTTTTTTGCGACATTTTGACCCTGCCTGACACTTCCATCTTGACTTTTATCCGTCTGATACAATATAATATTTCTACAAAGGAGAAAAAAATATGCAATACAAAAACGGCGCTTCCGACAACGAGGCGATCAAGAAAAAAATCAGGGTCGCAATCGAAAAAAGCGGACTGACAAAAAAAGAAATTTCCGCAAAAATGGGTGTAAGCCCTTCGACCGTCGCGCAGTACGTTTCGGGGAAATCGCTGCCGGATCTGAAAAATTTCGTAAAACTGTGCGAAGTGCTGCACGTCCGTTCGGCGGACCTTTTAGGCCTGAGCGTTTCCGACAAAGGGGCGACAGTTTCTTGACAAGGCGGATGCGTTCTGCTATAATGATTTCTGCAATCTGAACAAACAAGGAGAAGCCATGTATATTTCCCGCAGATAAAATTCAATGCACGCAGACGAGGCGGACCGCCTCTTTGCGGCATGTGCTTTCGCGGGGGATTTCATTTTGTCATCGGCATACGGAACAGTAAGATCTCTTGCTGTTCCGTTTTTTTTCGGGAGGCGTATCATGTCTGCAATCCGCATAAAAAATCTGTCCTTTTCTTACGGGGATAAAACTATATTCGATCATCTGAATCTGATCCTGGATACCGACTGGAAACTGGCGCTTACGGGCAGGAACGGCCGGGGAAAGACGACGCTTTTGCGCATTTTGTGCGGAGAACTGGAATATGCCGGTCAAATCACGGTGGGCGAGGACTTCGTCTATTTTCCGCCGAAAACGGACGAAAGCCTGGACGCGCTTTCCGCTCTCTATTCCGCTTATCCTGCGCTGGAACTCTGGCGGCTGAAAGCGGAACTTTCTGCGCTGGATATGCAGGCAGATATACTGGACAGGCAATTCGCCTCGCTTTCGCCCGGGGAAAAGACGCGCCTTCTTGCCGCGGCGCTCTTTTCTGTCGAATACGCATTCCCCCTCATCGACGAACCGACCAATCATCTGGATGCGGCGGGCAGAAAAAAGTTTGCGGCATATCTGAAAAACAAGCGGGGTTTCCTTCTCGTTTCGCACGACCGCGCCTTTCTCGACGCTTGCTGCGACCACGTGCTCGTACTGGAAAAGGAAGGATATGAACTGCGCGGCGGCAGTTTTTCCGCATGGTGGGAAGACAAGCAGGCGAGGGACAGTTCTCAGCGCGCGCAGAACGAACGGCTGAAAAAGCAGATCTCGGAATTGGAAAAATCGGCCCGCCGCACCTCGGAATGGGCCGCAAAAACAGAGGCGAGTAAAAACGAAAAAGTATCCGGTCTGAAACCGGACAAGGGCCACGTGGGAGCGATGGCCGCAAAAATGGCGCGCAGCGCGAAAAATATGCAGAGGCGCACCGAAAAAGCGATCGGAGAAAAGAGCGCTCTTTTGAAAAACGCGGATTTTTACGGCGAACTGAAACTGCCTTCCCTGCCCTTCCGCAGCGAAAAGATATGCACCGTAACGCATGCGAGCGTGAAATACGGGGATTCGTATGCGTTCCGGGACATATGCCTGTGCATCGAACGGGGCGACAGGATCGCCGTATCGGGACAAAACGGCTGCGGCAAGACCTCTCTTCTCAGACTCGTTACCAAAGAACTGAATCCGTCGGAAGGATTTCTATCGATGCCGTCCGATGCGGTCATATCCTATCTTCCGCAGGATACGCGATCGCTGACCGGTTCCGTGTTCGACTGCGCGAAAGCGCACGGCGCGCCGCCCGAGATCGTGATGGCGATCCTGAACAAACTGGATTTCAGAAGCGACCTCTTCTCGAAAGACGTTTCGGCGTTCAGCGACGGCCAGAAAAAGAAGACGGCGCTGGCCATATCGCTGGCGACGCCCGCACATCTGTACGTATGGGACGAACCGCTCAATTATATCGACCTCGTTTCAAGAATACAGTTGGAAGAACTGATCCTCAGATCATGCCCGACCATGCTGTTCGTGGAGCACGACGCCTTGTTCTGCGGGCATATTGCGACAAAGACGCTTTTTCTCGGAAATAATTGAATGACCAAAGGCGGCCCGCCGTATACGGAGCCGCCTTTTTTATGCGATGCTTATAAGAAAATTCTTTTTATCCGTGCGGCTGCCGAAAACAGCCGCGCCTTTGCGCGTTCTCAGTCCCGCACGATGATTTTGATCGGGGTGCACCTGCCGCCGTTGCATGCGCTTTCAGACACGCTGCAGGCGGCTACGGCGATGCGCACATCCGCTTCCGCCCTGAAAACGATCTGATCGCCCGCTTTCGAAACCGGAGGCAGAACGGTTATTTTTCCGTTCTCCCCTATTTTCGTGTGCATAAATAAATTAACGGGATGAACGATCGGCCGGACTTTTTTCAAAGCCGCATTGATATTGTCCAGACAATTCGGATGCCCGTTCCCGTTGCGGTAGAAAAAATCGTACATCTCCGGCCGACAGCAAGGATGCAGCAAATCGTGTTCTCCGACATCGTCGGAAAGAACGCGGAACATCGGCCGATATAAATTTGAATAGACCGTATCGCCGACGCCAAGGCGCAGCGATTCATTGCAATCGATCGTGACGCCCGTCGAAAGAAATTCGTCGGGATTTCCCGCCATTTCCGCAAAAAAATCCGCCACCTGTCCTCCCTCGACGTCTATGACCGTAACGATCTGCCCTTTCAGGATCTCCGCCGCGATCCCCGCGCACGGTCCGATTAAATATTCGCGATCCATAATCCCTCTGCGATCCTATCCTTTTATTTTTTCCAGATCGGAAAGCACGTGCTCCGCAAACATTCCCGCCACGTTTACGCCCGTAGCCTGTTCGAAGCCCTTGAAAAACGCATTCGAATTGACTTCGCAGACGAGCATTTCTTCCCCTTCCCCGAAAAGAAAATCGATGCCGCAATAATCCAGTCCCAAATTTTTTGCGATCTTCAGAGAAAGCGCCGCAATGCGATCGCTCACGGGATAACTTCTGCCCGAGCCCCCCGCGCCGAGGTTGGAACGGAATCCTTCCGCCGATTCGCGCAGCATGCCGCCCGCGACCCGATCCCCTACGACGATCACGCGCAGATCTTTTCCGTAACTGGAAGCGATAAATTTTTGAAAAAGATGGGGAACACACTTTATCTTTTCCGCGATCGCGCTGAGTTCCGCCATGTCGTGCGCGAGATAGACGCCCTTTCCGAGGGAGCCGTACGCCTCTTTGACGACGAGGGGAAAGCCGAGCGTTTCGGAGACCTGTACAAGGGATTCTTTCCTGACTTTTTCGGCAGGGCTGTAACAGAGCAGGCCGGGAAGCGTGTCTGGCATGGGGATGCCGAGACCGGAAAGCGCCAGACAAGTGGTCATTTTATCGTCGCAGGCAGCGATCGCGCGATAGGAATTATATACGCGCATGCCGCACTTTTCGATGGACTGCAAAACGTACTTATCCTTATCCAGATAAATACAGAAACCATAATCTCCCAAAAGGGACTGCAATTCTCCCTTCTTCAGACGAAAAGGAAAAAAATCGTTGCGACGTATGTCCGCACGCACGCCGCGCGCGGAAAACTCCTCCTGCAGCCTTTCCGGCTGATACATGACGTCGGGAGGACAGTAATATGCATTTGTAAGGATGATACCTTTCATATTTGCTCCGTTCAAAGAAAGCGCCCCGTTCGGAGCGCTTTCTTTCGTTAATTTGCTTCTTCGGCCGTCTCTTCCGCTTCTACGAGAGGATCGCTTTCGCGGTGCCCTGCCGCAAGTTGCGGGCTGACGTTTTTGTAATCGCGAACGCCCGTACCCGCGGGGATCAGTTTGCCGATAATGACATTTTCTTTGAGGCCGATGAGCGGATCCACCTTGTTTTTGATGGCCGCTTCGGTGAGTACCCTTGCCGTTTCCTGGAAGGATGCGGCAGAGAGGAAGGAGTCGGTGGAAAGTGCGGCTTTCGTGATGCCGAGCAGCACCCTCTTAGCCGTGGCGGGCTGGCCGCCCTTTTCCAGCGCTTTGAGGTTTTCGTCCTCAAACGTAAACATATCCACGAGTTCGCCGGGCAGCATATCGGTATCGCCGCAATTTTCGATACGGACCTTTCTCATCATCTGGCGGACGATGATCTCGACGTGCTTGTCGTTGATGTCAACGCCCTGCGAACGGTACACTTTCTGTACTTCGTTGAGAATATAATCCTGCACCCCTTTGACGCCCTGTATGCGCAGAATATCCTGCGGGTTGACGGAACCGCCGTTGAGTTGCGCGCCCGGTTCTACCCTGTCACCCGTTTTGACTTTGAGTTCCGCATTGAAAGGAAGAACGTATTCCTTCTTTTCAATGCCCGCATCGTCGCACACGATGACGTGTTTCTGGTTATCCTGTTCGCTGATGCGCACGACGCCGCCCACTTCGGTAAGCGTTGCGACGCCCTTCGGCTTTCTCGCTTCAAAAAGTTCCTCGACACGCGGAAGACCCTGCGTAATGTCTCCCGTAGCGGCAATACCGCCCGTATGGAAGGTACGCATGGTGAGCTGCGTGCCCGGTTCGCCGATGGACTGAGCCGCGATCACGCCGACAGCCTCGCCCACCTGAATGGGCCGGTCGGTCGCCATGTTTTTGCCGTAACACTTGGCGCAGACGCCGTGACGGGAATTGCAGGTGAATACGCTGCGGATGGAAACTTCCGTGATGCCCGCCTTGACGATGGCTTTCGCCGTATCGTCCGTGATCATCTCGTTGACGGGAACGATCACTTCGCCGGTGGCGGGATTGACGACGTCTTCCGCCGCAAACCTGCCGGCAAGACGATCCGCAAGATCTTCGATGATGTCTCCGTCTTCGGAAATTGCGGAGATCTTCATGCCGCGGGGCTTCTTGCCCGCACAGCAGTCGTCCTCGCGCACGATGACGTCCTGCGAAACGTCGACCAGACGGCGGGTCAGATAACCGGAGTCAGCCGTTTTCAGCGCCGTATCCGCAAGACCCTTTCGGCCGCCGTGCGAGGAGATGAAGTATTCGAGAACGGTAAGCCCCTCGCGGAAACAGGATTTAACGGGGATTTCGATCATTTTACCCTGCGGGTTGACCATGAGGCCGCGCATGCCCGCAAGTTGTTTGATCTGGTCGATGGAACCGCGCGCGCCGGAATTTGCCATCATCCAGATAGGATTGAACTTATCCTGGCTCGCTTTGAGTTCTGCCGTAACCGCGTCCGTCGTGTTTTTCCAAACATTGACGACGGCGTTGTAGCGCTCTTCCTCTTTGAGGAGACCGCGGTTGTATTTCTTTTCGATCTTTTCGACCGCCTCTTCCGCCTCGGCGATCTTCTGCTGCTTCGCCGCAGGGATATGCATGTCGAACACGGACGTCGTCAATGCGCCGATCGTAGAATATTTGTAACCGAGCGCTTTGATCTTGTCCAGAACGTCCGCCGCTTTGGGCGCGCCGCCCGTCTTGAAGCAGCGGTCGACGATCTTGGAGATCATCTTTTTATCGACGGCCGTATCGCTCTGTTCCTGACGGACAGTTTTTCCGTCGACGGCGACCTCGTATCTGTCTTTCAGAAGGGTAAGGTCGCAGGCATTGCTGCCGCCGATCTCGTATTTGAGATAATCCGCAGGCTTTTCCCTGCTGACGAACCCGAGATCCTGCGGGATCGCGCTGTTGTAAATGATCCTGCCGACCGTGGTCTTTACGCGGCCGGTGATCTCTTCGAGCGGAGAGCCGTCTTCCGCAAAAAACTTGCCTTCGGGCAGTTTTACCGTGCGCTTGACGTAAATTTCGTCCTGCAAAGTGATCGCTTTGGTCTGATAGGCCATGATCGCTTCGTCTTCCGAAGTGTAGAGCGCTGCCCTGTACTGTTCGGCGCCCTCCGTGCCCTCGGGGACTTCGTTGTGGCGCTCGTCGTACCACTTGTCCTCGTACCTTCTGATGATCGTCAGGTAATATGCGCCCAGGACCATGTCCTGCGTAGGCGTCATGACCGGCTTGCCGTCGGAAAGTTTGAGGATGTTGTTGGAAGAGAGCATCAAAAATCTCGCTTCCGCCTGCGCCTCGATGGAAAGAGGCACGTGGACAGCCATCTGGTCGCCGTCGAAGTCGGCGTTGAACGCGCCGCAGACCAGCGGATGGATCTTGATCGCCCTGCCCTCGATGAGCACGGGCTCGAACGCCTGAATGGACAGGCGGTGCAGCGTCGGCGCGCGGTTCAAAAGCACGGGATGCTCTTTGATGACCCCTTCCAGGACGTCCCACACGCCCGCCTTTGCCTTTTCAACGGCGCGCTTCGCGCTCTTGATATTGTGGCACTGGCCGCTTTCGACCAGTTTTTTCATGATGAACGGCTTGAACAGTTCGATGGCCATTTCCTTGGGAAGGCCGCACTGATACAATTTGAGTTCGGGGCCTACGACGATAACCGAACGGCCGGAATAGTCTACGCGCTTGCCGAGAAGGTTCTGACGGAAACGCCCCTGCTTGCCGCGCAAAAGCCCGGAAAGAGATTTGAGTTCGCGGTTGGAAGGGCCGGAAATCGCCTTGCCGCGCCTGCCGTTGTCGATCAGCGCGTCCACAGCCTCCTGCAGCATGCGCTTCTCGTTTTTGACGATCATGTCGGGCGCGCCCAGTTCCATCAGCCTTTTCAAACGGTTGTTGCGGTTGATCACGCGGCGATAGAGATCGTTGAGGTCGGAGGTGGCAAACCTGCCGCCGTCCAACTGCACCATCGGCCTCAGTTCGGGGGGGATGACGGGCAAAACCGTCAGGATCATCCATTCGGGGCGGTTGCCGCTCTTGCGGAACGCCTCGATGATCTCAATACGCTTGACCGCTTTCAGCCGCTTTGCGCCGCTCTGATTGTTTTCAATGATGTCCTTCGCTTCCTTGCTCTCTTTGTCAAGGTCGACCGCCTGCAAAAGTTCGCGGATCGCCTCCGCGCCCATGCCGACTTTCAGGCCGGTCACGCTCGAATCGCCGTACTGTTCTTCCAGTTCGCGCAACTCTTTGTCGTTGATTACCTGCTTGTACGTAAGCGTAGGGATATTGCCCGGATCGAGCACGACGTACGCCGCAAAATAGATGACCTGTTCAAGTTGTTTGGGGCCCATATCGAGCAAAAGCCCGATCCTCGAGGGCACGCCGCGGAAATACCAGATATGCGAAACGGGCGCGGCGAGTTCGATATGCCCCATGCGCTCGCGGCGCACCTTTGCGCGGGTCACTTCGACGCCGCACTTTTCGCAGATGATCCCCTTATAGCGGATGCGTTTATATTTGCCGCAGTGGCATTCCCAGTCCTTGGTCGGCCCGAAGATCTTTTCGCAGAAAAGACCGTCGCGTTCGGGTTTCTGGGTGCGGTAGTTGATGGTTTCGGGCTTGGTGACCTCGCCGTAAGACCACTCTCTTATCTTTTCGGGAGACGCAACTCCGATCTGTATTGAGTCAAAATCGTTTAATTCGTACATAAAAATCCTCCCGTTCGATTAATTTTCGTCGTGGTCGGCCTGTTCGTCCGCTTCGTCCTCGTCGTCGAAGTCGTCCAGGTCATCGAGGTCGTCTTCCAGATCGTCGTCGTCAAACAGATCCGCGGAAGTGAAATCGTCGTCCGTATCCAGTTCGTCCTCGTCTTCGTCGAAGATGGAATCCATGCCGGAATCTTCGTCCTCGTCTTCATCCTCGTCGTCGAAGTTGAAGTCGATCTCCTCCTCTTCTTCGCCGCGGCGGAATTCGGGTTCGTCCTCCTCGTTGTCGATGTCGGAGAAGTCCTTCAACTGCAATTCGTCCTTGCTTTCCGTCAAAACCTTGACGTCGAGTGCAAGAGACTGCAGTTCTTTGAACAGGACCTTGAACGCTTCGGGGATGCCCGGTTCGGAAATATTGTTGCCCTTTACGATGCTCTCGTAAGTCTTGACGCGGCCCACGATATCGTCCGACTTGACGGTGAGGATCTCCTGCAGGATATGCGCGGCGCCGTATGCTTCCAGCGCCCAGACCTCCATTTCGCCGAAACGCTGTCCGCCGAACTGCGCTTTACCGCCGAGCGGCTGCTGGGTAACGAGCGAGTACGGCCCGATGGAACGCGCATGGATCTTGTCGTCTACGAGGTGGATGAGTTTGATCATATACATCTGGCCGACGGTAACGCGGTTTTCGAACGGTTCGCCCGTACGCCCGTCGTAGAGTTGGATCTTGCCGTCCACGTTGCCTTCGGGGTTGACGATGTTGTTGTCTTTGAATAATTCTTTGATATCCTTTTCGGTCGCGCCGTCAAAGACGGGAGTCGCGATCTTCCAGCCGAGTTGTTTGCAGACATACCCGAGGTGCACTTCGAGCACCTGCCCGATGTTCATTCGGGAAGGAACGCCGAGCGGGTTCAGAACGATCTGCATCGGGGTGCCGTCCGCCATGAAAGGCATGTCGCTCTCCGGCAGAATGCGCGAAATAACGCCCTTGTTGCCGTGGCGGCCCGCCATCTTGTCGCCGACGGAAATTTTTCTCTTCTGCGCGATATAGACGCGCACGAGTTTGTTCACGCCGGGAGAGAGTTCGTCCTTGTTTTCGCGGGTGAAGATCTTCACGTCCACGACGATGCCGCCCTCTCCGTGCGGAACGCGCAGGGACGTATCGCGCACTTCCCTCGCCTTTTCGCCGAAAATAGCGCGCAGAAGCCTCTCTTCGGGGGTGAGTTCAGCCTCTCCCTTCGGAGTTACTTTGCCGACGAGGATATCGCCGCTGGACACTTCCGCGCCGACGCGGATGATGCCGTCCTCGTCGAGATCTTTCAGAGCGTCGTCGCCGACGTTGGGGATATCGCGCGTGATCTCCTCTTCGCCGAGTTTCGTATCGCGCGCTTCCGTCTCGTGTTCTTCGATATGCACGGAGGTGAAAACGTCCTCGCGCACGAGCTTTTCGGAGATGAGGATCGCGTCTTCGTAGTTATATCCTTCCCACTCCATGAAGCCGATCAGGATATTTTTGCCGAGCGCAAGTTCCCCGTTGTTGGTGGAAGGGCCGTCCGCGATGATCTCGCCCTCCTCCACCCTGTCGCCCGTGCTGATGATGGGGCGCTGGTTGAGGCATGTACCCTGGTTGGAGCGCTCGAATTTTTTCAGTTTGTATTCGTCCACCATGCCGTTGTCGCGGCGGATGCGGATCAGATTGGAAGAAACGCCGATCGCCGTGCCCGCGGCCTTGGCCTTTACGATCACGCCCGAATCCCTGGCGATCGCAGCCTCGATACCCGTCGCCACGATGGGGCTCTCCGTTTTGAGCAGAGGCACCGCCTGGCGCTGCATGTTCGAGCCCATGAGGGCGCGGTTGGTATCGTCGTTTTCAAGGAAGGGGATGAGCGCCGTCGCAACGGAGACGAGTTGCTTGGGCGAAACGTCCATAAAGTCGATCTTTTCGCAGGGCAGTTGCGTAATGTCCGCGCGACGGCGGCAGGATACGCGCTCGTTCACGAACGTGCCGTCCTCGTTGAGCGGTTCGTTCGCCTGCGCGACGACGTATTTGTCCTCTTCGTCCGCCGTCAGATAGAGCACGTCGTCCGTAACGCGCACGAGCACGCATTTCCCGTTTTCGTCGTACTCCTTCTGCACGCGCCGGTACGGGCTCATGATAAAGCCGTATTCGTTGACCTTCGCAAAGGTCGCGAGCGAAGAGATCAAGCCGATATTCTGTCCTTCAGGCGTCTCGATCGGGCACATACGGCCGTAATGGCTGTGGTGCACGTCGCGCACGTCGAACGTGGCGCGCTCGCGGTTGAGCCCGCCGGGGCCGAGAGCGGACAGTTTGCGCTTATGCGTAAGTTCCGCGATCGGGTTGGTCTGGTCCATGAACTGAGAAAGTTGCGAGGAACCGAAAAATTCGCGGATGACCGCGGAGACGGGACGCACGTTGATGAGCCCCGAAGGCGTGACCTCGTTGGGATCCTGCGTGGCCATGCGCTCTTTGATGAGGCGCTCGAGGCGCGCGATCCCCACGCGCAGCTGATTCTGCAAAAGTTCGCCGACGCTCCTGACGCGCCGATTGCCGAGATGGTCGATATTGTCGATGGTGCCGATGCCGTAGCGGAGATCGAGGTTGGTCGATACCGCCGCGATCACGTCGTCCACCGTAATGTGCCTGTGATTGAGTTTGTCCACGAGAGGACGGATGGTCTTTTTCTCCTCGTCGGAGATCGAAACTTCGGGACGGCGCAAAATTTCATGGAACTTTTTGCACGCCGCGACGAATTTGATGCGGTTTTCCCTGCGCTTTTCGCGGTTTTTGCGTTCTTCCTGCTTCTCGTCGTCCGTCTGCTTGGTCTCTTCCGTGAAATAGACGGCGTTGATCTCGTCGCGGAACTGCTCCGCGACCTCTTCAAAGTCCGCGTTTTCCGCCGCGGCCGCGATCTTTTCGGAGAATTTGAAGTTGGGATAATAAATGGTCGTCAAAAGCCCGAAACTCTTGGGGTTTTTATCGGAGACCGCCTTGAAATCGACGGTATTGTTGCCGATGACCCTGTGGCGCATTTCGCCCGCGCGCTCGTCGGATACGAGCACGTATACGGCGTTGATGCCCGCATTCTGGATCTCGAACGCCTTCTCTTCGGAGATCTTCTCCCCTTTCGCGACGATCAACTCGCCCGTTTCGGGATTGAACAGATCGTCCGCGGAAATGCACCCGGGAAGCCTGTATGCGATGTTCAGTTTTTTATTGAATTTATATCTGCCGACCTTGACCACGTCGTAACGGCGGGGATCGAAAAAGAGGTTGTGCAGATGCTGGCGCACGGACTCGTCGGTGGGGACTTCGCCGGGGCGCAGACGCCTGTACAGTTCGATCAGGCCGTCCTGCTCGCTCTTTGCGGTATCCTTTTCGATGGTTGCGGCGATCATCTTATCGTCGCCGAAAATATCGGTGATGGCGACGTCAGACCCGAAGCCGAGGGCGCGCAAAAGGACGGTCGCGCAGATCTTTCTTTTCCTGTCGACGTGCACCCACATGACGCCCTGCGAATCCTGTTCGAATTCCAGCCAGGCGCCGCGGTTGGGGATGACCGTGGTTTTGAACATTTCCCTGCCGGACTTGTCCTTTTCCGACTCATTATACGCGCCGGGAGAGCGGACCAACTGAGAAACGATGACGCGCTCCGCGCCGTTAATGATAAAGGAGCCGTTCTCCGTCATCAAAGGGAAATCGCCCATAAAGACGTCCTGATCGATGACTTCTTCCTTCACCTTATTGACAAGGCGCACTTTTACCCGAAGAGGCACGGCATAGGTCGCGTCGCGGTTGCGGCACTCTTTTTCGTCATACTTGGACTTGTCTCCGAATTCGTGACTGAGAAAATACAGTTCGAAATGGTCGGAGTAGTCGGTAATGGGAGAGAAATCTTCGAACACTTCGCCCACGCCCTCTTCGATGAACGTGCGGTACGAATTCTTCTGGATCTCTACGAGGTTCGGAATGTCGATGACCTCATTGATCTTGCCGAATTTCCTTCTCTCTGTCTTGCCGTACTTTTGGATAGGTAAATTCATTCGCTTGCTCCTTATATTGATTTGCTGAAGATCGGGTACAACGGAAAAGTATGCCAGGGAATTTTTTTCGTGCAATTTCCCCGCGGGCCCTTTACATTGCAAAAAATTTGCGGTATAATATTAAAAACGCCCAATCGCCGGCGCTGCCCGCCGCTATATATAAAACAATATTATATATAGAAATAGGCGTCGGGGCCGTTTTTTCTGCCGTTTTTCCGAAAAAAGGGCAGAAAACACATTATATTCCATAATGATACAGTTTAGTATTATATAAAATTTTCAAGGAAAAGTCAAACGCTTTTTTGGATTTTGAAAAGAATTTTTCCGTTTCTTAGCAAATTTCGGTCGGATCCTGCAAAAAACGACAAATAAATCGGCCCGGGCAGAGAATATCCGCCCCGAATTTTGATTAAACGGAGGCGTTCGGAGCAATTATGAGGATAGACAAATTTCTGAAAGTATCCCGCATACTGAAAAGAAGAGCAATCGCCCTGGAGGCGTGCAAGGCGGGAAAAGTGAGCGTGAACGGAAAGGACGTAAAGCCTTCCTACAATCTGAAAATCGGCGACGAGGTGGAGATCCGTTTTTCCGCGGGGGAACTTCGGTTCCGCGTGCTTGACCTGAAAGAGACGGTCAAAAAAGAGGAGGCCGCATCTCTGTATGAAATCGTCAAGGAATGACGTCGTATACCGCACGCTTTGCGAAGAGGAGATCGCCCTCCCCCTCTTTTCCGATTTTTCCAGGCGGCAGGTCGTGAACTTCTGCCTGCGCAGAACGGACGGTGTATGGCGCGAAGAGGCGGCGCCCTTTGTCGACGACTGGAGCCTAGAGGACTATCGGTTTCTGGCCGCCTGCCTGCGCCGCACGATACAGAAGGGAGGCGTCGTTTACGGCGCGTTCGCCGACGGGGCGCTGAAAGGTTTTGTTTCCGTCGAAGCGGAGCCCTTGGGCAAAATGGGGAATTACCGTGACCTGACTTCCATCCACGTCTCCGAAGAGGCGCGGCGGAAAGGGATCGGCAAAAAACTGTTTTTGCTCGCCAAAGCATGGGCGGCAAAGCAAGGCGCCGAAAAATTATATATTTCTTCCCATCCCGCGGCGGAAAGCCAGGCGTTTTATCTTGCGATGGGATGCAGGGACGCCGAAGAGATCATTGCCGAACACGTAAAAAGAGAACCGCTCGACCGCCAACTCGAATGCGACGTTGGGGCAGAAGGTGAAAGATGAATATCTTTGCGATCATTCCCGCGGCGGGAAAGGGAAACCGCGCGGGCTTTTCTCACAATAAAATATTTGAAAAACTGAACGGAGAGAGCGTGCTCTGCCGAACGGTGCGCGCGTTTTCGCGGCGAGAGGACGTTTCTGGGATCGTTTTGGCCGTTTCCGCCGACGATGAAGAACGCGCAAAGCGGGAACTTACGGGCGTGCAGGGGCTTCTTTTCTGCCGCGGCGGAGACACGCGGACGGAATCGGTCAAGAACGCGCTCGAAATGCTGTCGGCCCTCCCCTCCCCTCCCGACTACGTGCTGATACACGATGCGGCGCGGCCTTTCGTTTCGCAGAACGTCATCGGCAACTGCATCGAAACGGTCAGACAGTTCGGGAGCGCCGTATGCGCCCTGCCGTCTACGGATACGACGGTCGTGAGCGAAGCGGGATTTATATCGGAAGTCCCTGCAAGAGAGCGGGTTTTTACCCTGCAGACGCCGCAGGGCTTCGCCTTTGCGCAGATTTTAAGCGCTTACCGCCGAATCGCGCCGGACGATGCTTTTACCGACGATTCGGGCGTGTATGCAAAGTACGTCGCACCACCCCGCCTGTTCACGGGCGAGACGCGCAACAAAAAACTGACCTTTGCGGAGGATTTTGCCATGAATGAAACGCGCACAGGCATCGGCATCGACACGCACAGATTCGGCGCGGAAAAAGATTACGTCGTTCTCGGCGGCGAAAAAATACCGTCGGAATGCGGGCTGATCGCCCACAGCGACGGCGACGTTTTGTGCCATGCGGTGATGGATGCGCTGCTTTCCGCGGCGGGGCTTGCGGACATCGGGCATTATTTCCCCGATACCGACGCGCAGTATAAGGGCGCGGACAGCCTCGCTTTGCTGACGCGGGTTTGCGGATTGCTGAAAAATGAGGGGTTCGCTGTAGGCAACGTCTCCGCGGCGATCGTGGCGGAAAAGCCGAAACTGGCGCCCTACATCGCCAAAATGAAACAAAATTTAGCAAACGTACTGCAAATACCCGAATCCTCCGTGGGCATCTCTGCCGGCACGAACGAGGGTTTGGGCTATATCGGGCGCGGCGAGGGGATCACGGTGATCGCCAACGCATTGCTGCGTTCTGTATAAGGAGAAATCAATGGATTTTCTTATTCATCGAGCGGATAAAAGCGACGCGCCTGCGCTGGCGGAAATATTGACGCAGTCCTGGAAAGCGGCCTATGCGGACATAGTGCCGCCGGCAGAACTGAACAGCGCCGCCGACAGTGAGCGATACACCGCCGCTTTTACCGCCATGACGCAAAATCCATCCAATACGTTTTTGATCGCGCACGGGGACGGCGTGCCTTGCGGCATGCTCTTTTATTGTCCCGCACGCGATACGGACCTGTCGGGATATGCCGAAATCGTGGCCCTCTATACTCTGCCCCAATATTGGGGGAACGGGCCGGGGCAGTTGCTCATGAAACGAATGCTAGCAGAAACGCACCACGCCTATTCAGGCGCGGCGCTGTGGGTGTTCCGGGACAACGCCCGCGCGCGGCGGTTTTATGAAAAATTCGGATTTGTCCCCGACGGAAAGCAAAAGCAGGAAAATTTTTCCAACAGGCCGCAGTCTGTACGCTATGTAAAGTTTTTCGACGGCGCCGAGCCATCCCCTTAAACGGAGAGCCCCATGCAAAACAACAAATTTTCCGACAAACTTTTGTGGTGCAGTTTGCCCGACGGTGCGGACATTGTGCGCGCCTTTTTCAGCGAGAACAGGGAGTGCCGCGTGCTCGTATATCGGCGAAAAGACGGCACCTATTCTTACATCGACCAAACGCTGACCTTCGACGAATACGAACAGGAATACCGGTGGCGGGGAGCGGACAACGAACTCAGTTTTTACGACAGCGAAGAGAGCGTGCTCTCGGACATCGCCGTGCAGACGAAAAACATGTTTGGTTTTGTACCCGTAATGTATAAATTTACGCCGCATACGGAAACGCACAAAAAGACATCTGTTTTATTTTTAGTGCTCGCCCTCGTCAGCATCGCCGTTGTAATTTGCGGCTTACTGTTTACCTTTCTCAATCTCGGCGGAATTTTATCGGACGATTTTTGGGTATGCGGGAGCATTATGGAAGGGGTTGGTCTGTTGTTGTGGCTGTCATTTCTGAAACTGCGGAGCCCGCGACATGAGAAGCCCGTTATACCCCAAATGCCGACGATCCCGCGCGAGGCAATCATCTTCCTTTACCGCAGAAAGGAACTTCCTGAAAGCGGGCGCGTATTTTTCAGTGAAGACGGCACCCGCCGCGTGACGGTGTTTTTACGCGATGACGGATGCTATTCCTATACATACCAAAAGTTGTACATTGAATCGGACGAAGAAGAAGTGGATATCTTTTCAGCCTATGCCTCTTGGAATACAGAAAATCAATCGGTCAGCCTGTACGACAGCGAGGGGGGGTTATTAAAGGACATCTCTCCCCTGCTTGCGGACATGCACGAACTTTTGCCGCCGGATGCGGACGCAAGGAAGTAACCATGAAAGAAATCGATCCCGAAAAGACGGACCGCACGGCGGCATTCAAACTATGGATGCATGCGCCGATGCCTATGGTCACCTTCTTCAAGACCCTGAACGTGGCGCGGCTGGTCAAACTGAGCCGCCGCGGCTATAAATTCAACATGCTGCTGTGCTGGTGTATCGGCAAAGCCGCTTCCGGAACGAAGCAATTTTATCTGCTGCCGATGGGAGACAAACTGATGCGCTTCGACCGCCTTGCGGTCAACGTCATCGTACCGACGCATGCGGGCGGGATCGCTGCCTGCGATATCCCGTTCAGCGACGACGTCAAAAAGTTCGGCAGAGAGTATGACGAACTGACCGCGCGCGTATCGGATACGGGTCAGGCGTACGAAGCCGGCGATGACTATATGGTGATCGGCACCTCTGCCCTTACCCGCAGCGAGATTGACGGGGCCGTGAATATTTATGCAGGGATTTACAACAATCCGTTCCTGATCTGGAGCAGGTACAAAAAACACTTGTTCAAAACGATTTTACGCATCTCTTTCCAATTTCATCATACGCAGATGGACGGCAATGACGCGGCCGCATTTTTGGAACGCCTGCAAAGAGAGATCGACAGTCTGAAAATCTGATACCCTACCATACTGAAAAAGGATAACGAACAATGGCAAAAGCAAAATCGGTATATGTATGCTCCGAATGCGGCGCGCAGAGCCCGCAATGGCTGGGAAGATGCCCGAACTGCGGCAAATTCGGAACTCTCGCAGAAGAGATCGAAGAGACCGCCGCGCCGCAGAAAACGGCCAAACGGGAACGGTCGGTCAACGTATCCCGCCCCGTTCCCCTGTCGGAAGTCAAAGAGGAAAAAGTAGCCCGCATCTCTTCCGGCATCTCCGAACTGGACAACGTGCTCGGAGGCGGAATCGTGCCCGGTTCCCTGGTGCTCATCGGCGGCGATCCTGGGATCGGAAAGAGCACCCTTCTGACGGAAGTTTCCGCACACCTTTCCAAGTCGCACCGCGTGCTGTATGTTTCGGCGGAAGAAAGTTGTTCTCAGGTCAAAATGCGCTGCAACCGCCTGAAACTCGACTCGCCCAATCTGCTGTTGTTGGGCGAGACTTGCCTCGAAGATATCGAAGATGCGATCGGCGAAGAAAAATTTGTCGTCATCGACTCGATCCAGGCAGTCTATACGAGCGCCCTTTCGTCTGCGGCGGGCTCCGTCGGGCAGGTGCGCGAATGCGCGGGCAAACTGCAGCGCATCGCTAAGAGCCGCGGCATAACTTTTTTCATCATCGGGCACGTTACAAAGGAAGGGGCCCTTGCGGGGCCGAAAGTGCTCGAACACATCATGGACACGGTGCTCTATTTCGAAGGGGAAAAAGAGGACAATTATAAAATCCTGCGCGCGGTGAAAAACCGCTTCGGCTCGGTACAGGAAGTGGGCGTTTTTGAAATGACGGGCGAAGGATTGTTCGGCGTGACCGATTATTCGGGCGTATTTTTATCTGAAAGCCGCGGAGAAGCGGCAGGAAGCGCGGTCACCCCTTCCGAAACGGGAAACCGCTGCATGATGGTGGAAATTCAGACGCTGATGGCCAAAACGGCGTACGGGCTCCCCCGCCGCATGCCGCTCGGGATCGACTACAATAAACTTGTGCTCCTCATCGCCGTGCTCGAAAAACGGTGCGGGCTCGCCTTTTACAACCAGGACGTGTATATGAACGCGATGGGCGGCATCCGGCTGAACGAACCGGCGGTCGACCTTGCGCTCTGTTCCGCCTTGGCGAGCGCGTATAAAAACGTGCCCGTAGACAAATATACCGCCGTGTTCGGCGAGGTGGGACTTACGGGCGAAGTGCGCGGCGTGACTTTTGCGGAAAAGCGCGTCAACGAATGCGTAAAAATGGGATTCAAACGGGTGATCTTTCCCGCAAAAAATTTCAAGAGCGTAAAAAAATTCGAGGACAAGATCGATCTCGTGCCCGTGCGGTACGTGAACCAGATGATTTCGAAACTTTTCCCCGAAAAAGACTGACTTGCTTTCGCACACATATGCATTCCGGCACACAAACTAAAAAAACCGCCTGACGGGGCGGTTTTTTGCATTTTATGCGGCCGGATGCATATAAACAGCCGTTTCTGCCGCATAAAACGGGCGGGCAATCGACAGGCCCGCCCGTTTTAAAATATATATGATCTCTCATCTGTTTTCTCAAATAAAAGCGGCCCGAACGCCGAAACGGCGCCGAACGACCGCTAAATGCCGCATTTTCCGAACGTCGTGAAAACACTTTTCCCCTTTATCCGATCCCGGCATCGCCCTTACGCTGTTTTATTTTGCCTTTATTCGCATAATCCCTGTTTTATCTGTCAATTATAAGTATACTATTGTATTTTTAATATGTCAATTAAAAATAGTATAATAGTCAAAAATTCATTAACTTATAGTGGTCGAAAATGTTCAGCGAAACTCTGAAAGCCCTCAGAACGGCACATAAAATCAGTCAGCCGGACCTCGCAAGAAGCCTTGGCGTTACAAAGCAATGTATTTCCAATTGGGAAAACGACAATATCCAGCCTTCCGTGGAAATGCTGGTCAAGATCGCGCGCTATTTTTCGGTAAGCACGGACTACCTGCTCGGGCTGGAAACAAAAAAGACCATCGACGTAAGCGGGATTTCGGACGAGAGCATCGCGCACCTGAAATGGCTGGTCGAAATGTTGAAGCGGACGGGGAAATAATTTCTTTCCCCGTACAAAAACGCCCGATCAAAGAGCCTGCGGAAAATTTTTCCGCAGGCTCTTTTCTTTTCAGCAACTTAAACGATATATTTTTCTTCCGCTTTGGGCGCAGCGTCGAGTTCCGCTTTTTTCGCCTCGTAGCCTTTTTTGCCGAGCAGCGCGTAAGTCGCCTGTTTGCCCGCCTCTACCCCCGGCTGATTGTAGGTATCGATATTGAACATCGCGCCGGTGTACGCCGTCTGCAATTCGAACAGATACATCAACTGGCCGAGCGTAAATTCGTTGACTTCGGGGAGGGTGATCGTATAATTCTGCCTGCCCGCCTTGGTGAGCGCGTAAGCGGTGGCGGCATTTTCCGCGGCAATGAGTTCGTTCATCGTATGCCCGCCGAGGAACGCCACATCGGGAATATCTTCGCATCCGTGCGCGATCTCGACCGTCTTGCGGTAATTGCCTACGGAGAGGAATGTAACGACTTTATCGAAGGGACCTTCGGTGTAGAGTTGTACCTGCGAATGCTGGTCGGTAACGCCGAGAGATTTTACGGGGGTCTGCCCTACGTTGCAGGGTTTTCCGTCCAGCGTGACGTTTTTGCCGAGGCTTTCCGCCCAAAGTTGGCAGTACCAGTCGGACATGTATTTGAGGCTGTCTGCATAAGGCATCATCACGCCGACGTTTTTGCCCCTCTTCATCGCCATATACTGCAATACGGCGCAGGCAAGCGCGGGGTTTTTGGACACGGAGGGCTTATTGCAGACTCCGTCCATATATGCGGCGCCCGCAAGCATCGCCTTGATATCCAGCCCCAGCACCGCCGCGGGAAGCAGCCCCACGGGGCAAAGTTCGGAAAATCTTCCGCCCACGCCGTCGGGGATATAAAAAGTCTTATAACCGTGCTGTCTGGCAAGTTTGATCAGGTTCCCCTTTTCGTGATCGGTGGTGGCGATGACGTTGTCTTTTGCCTTGTCTCCGAGCGCCTTGTCGAGAATATCGCTGACGATGAGGTACTGTGCCATCGTCTCGCTGGTCGCGCCCGACTTTGTGATCACGTTAAAGCAGGTCTTTTCCGGCTCGATCACGTCTAAAAGCGCCGCCATTCTTTCGGGGTCCACGTTGTCTTCCACATAGAATTTCGGGCCCCTTCTCTTGGACGGGGCGAGGTCGTTGTAATGCAGATGACAGAGCGCGTTGAATACGGCGATGGGGCCGAGCGCGCTGCCGCCGATACCCAAAACGACGAAATATTTGAATTTGCGGCGCACCTCTTTCGCGGTGGCGAGAATGTCCTCCACGATCTCTTTCTGGTTATACGGAAGTTCCGTCCAGCCCATCATGCCCTTGCCGCGGTTGGCAGCGACATAATCGAAGGCGTCTGCGGCCGCTTCTTTCATTTCGGCAAGTTCCGAATCTTTGAATCCGTCGTTTCCGACGAATTTTTTCATCATGTTGTTGTAATCGACGGTCACGCGCATACTGTTGCGCCAGTCTTTGTTTCTGTAATTCATATATTAATCCTCCGTTTCGAATCGACTGAATTTTCCTATTTATTTTAAAACAAAAAGGCGTATCTGTCAACGATTGCACAAAGACATTTGCGTTTTTCGGCAAAAAAACGCCGAAACCGCAAAAAACGCATGTCGAAAATTTGTCTGCAAACCCGACCGCGCCCCGGCTTTTACAGCGAAGAGAGTATAAAGGAGACCATAAGCGACCCCGCGGCGGCGGAAAGCGCATTTGCGCCCGCGACGTAACCGAGCAGGTTTTTATGAGCGCGGAATTTTTTGAGAACGGCATATTCCGCCCATACGACGAAGCCCTCCGCAAGAAAGGTAAAGCAACCGAACAGGTATGCAGCCGATGCCGCCTCGCGCAGATCGATCCCGAGATTTCCGGCAAGCAGCATCGCGAGGGACAGAATCAGGTTGAGCGATACGTTGGTCGCCGCATTCACGCAATAAAACGCGCCGACAAAGTACCCGTCGCTTTTCCGAAAAAGCGGCAGGAACACGAGCGTTTCGAGCACGAGCGTCGCCGCAAGCCCCGCCGCGATCAAAAGGAGCGCGTCCATTATTCCCCCTTTTCCCCGCCGTCGGGCGGCGTCCCGTCCTCCTGCGGGCGCGCATCGCGCGCAGGGTCCCCTTCTTTGGCGCAATCTCCGCCTTCAGAAGTGTCCTGAAGCGATGCATTGTCCTTCCTGCGCTTTTTTCTGAGAAGTACGATCAGAACGACGACGGCTGCCGCGACAACGGCGAGCGCCAGAACGATGGCGCCGATACCGACGGCGATCACGGGCCAGATGATCACGTCAAGGAACATGCCGATCATAAAATTTTCCCCCTTTTGCGCCCGCAGGACAGGCATGATTTATTTTTACAGAGCAGCGGCGCCGCGGCGATCGCCGCGCCGCTCAAAAGGATCAGGACAAAAGCCGCCCGGCGCGGAACCGAAACGGCCATGGCCAGCACGCTCCCCAGCATCAGAAAGCAGGCCATCACGCCGAACGCCGTATTCCTGAAACGCGGCAGCGCCGCGAACGAAAGCCACAGCGTAACGGGCATGGACGTGTTGAAAAGCGCCGTTCCGATGAGATAGACGGCCGGCACACCGCCGCCGAATGCGAGCATACATGCCGATACGGGCAGGCATACGAGCGCGACCGATTTTGTTCCGAACGCATCCGCCAAAAATCCGCCCGCGGCCTTCCCGAGCGCCGCCAAAAGCGCGGCAAGCAGCACAAGAAGATCCGTCGCTTCGTAAGTTGCGGGCATTGCCCCGCCGCCGAATCCCCGCACGAACACGGCGAAAACGAGAAGCAAAAGGGGCAAAAGGTCCGCCTCCGTTTGCGCTTTCAGCGAATCCGTGCTCGCAAAATGCGGCGCGAGCAATCCGTCTTTTGTCCTGACAAAAATCAAAAGGATCCCGAACACGAAAAGTATTGTGCCGGCGGCAAACAGTACGGAAAAGCCATACAGCCGCCCGACCGCAACGCCCACCGCACCCGGAGCGACGAATATGCCGAGCGGAGCGCTCTTTTTTTCGCTTTCCGCGATGACGAAGGCGCCCGCCGAAACGTGAAACACGGCGTTGCACAGCGAAAAAAATACCAGCAAAGCCACGGACGAGGCGCCTATCCCCTGCGGAAAATCGCAAAGGGCGCACGCGGCTGCACAAATCCCCGCGCCGAACAGCGAAAAATACAGCAGAGGCGCAGCCCGCCTTTTCAGATCGGCGAACGCCCCGATAAAGGGCTGCAGCCCGAATGCGAGAAGGTCGTACGCGAGCACGCATCCCGCGACGGAAAGCGAAGAAACGCTCTGCACAGTTTGCGCGCCGCCGGATCCGCGCATGCCGATCAGCGCGTATACAAAAGCGACGGCCGTCATATCCATTGCAAGATGCGCCGCAGAGAGCAGCGCCGTGCGCAATTTCGTCATTTCCCATCCCCTTCAAAATTCTGCCGCAGACGGGCAGCCCGATCGTGAAAAACAAACCGCCGCACAAGCCTGCGGACGTATCCGCAGGAAATGTCAGCCGAGTTTATAAATGATCTCCGACAGATAGTCGCAAGACTGTCTGAGTTCCTCATATCCTTTATAATCGCCCGCATACACTTCGATGAGAGCGGGCCCGTCAAACCCCGCGTCTTTCAGGCGCGCAAAGCACTCCGTAAAGTCAAAGGTCCCCTTTCCCGGCAGACAGATCCTGCCCTGCTCGTCCACGTCGGAAAGATGCACGTGCGAAATGCTCCCCTCCATGTCTTTGACATACATCTGATACGGATAACAGGAAAGGCGCGCCTGCTTTACGTCCAGCACGCCCATGAGGCGGGGAGACAGCGCTTTGATCTTTTTGAATATGCCGGGTTCGTTATAGAGCGCCCAGTGCACCGTTTCAAGGCAGAGCCTGATCCCGTATTTTTCCGTACAGTTTTCGATCTCCTCGAAAGCGGGCGCAAGTTTATGAAAATCGGGCGGAACGGAATTCTTTTTCAGGCGCGTGATGCCGTGGAAGGTATAACTCTCCGCACCGAACAGGCGCGCCGAACGCATGGCCCCGTCCAAAATTTCAAAAGCGTCCTTCTTCGCGCGCGGATGCGCGGCGAAAAGTTGCGGCTCGAACTGGGTATTCAGAAGATGCACCGAATAAGCGCGCATGCCGCCCAGCCTCTTTGCGATCAGCCGCGCGAAATCTTCGGTGTATTCGCTCAGTGTCGTCAAAAACACTTCCGTCGTGCCGATCCCCAATTTGCTGAGCACGGATACGGCGTCTTCGTTCATTTCCCTTAGAAAGAGGGAGGCGGTAGAAACGCCTACGGTCATAGATCCCTCCGAAAACGGCGCACGCTGCGCCGCGGTATTTTCGGTTAAATTTTAACACAAACGGCCGCTTTCGTCAACAAAACGCCCGCGCAATTGACAGAAATCCCCCTCGGTGCTATAATATGAAAAAAACGGAGGAGCGGTTATGCAACTCGTCCCTTATGTACACAAAACACAGTATTACGAAACGGATACGATGAAAATCGCGCATCACTCCAACTATATCCGCTGGATGGAAGAAGCGCGCGTGGACATGCTCGAACAGATGGGGCTCGGGTACGACGTCATGGAAAAATCGGGAATTTTAAGCCCCGTGCTCTCCGTAGAGTGCGAATATAAATCGATGACCCGTTTCCCCGAAAAGGTGCTGATCAGCGTGTGCCTGACAAGGTATACGGGCGTTAAATTCGACCTTGCATATGAAATACGGGACAAAGAGAGCGGCACGCTGCGCGCGAGCGCAAAAAGTTCTCATTGCTTTATAGACGAGAGCGGCAAGCCCATCTCTCTGCGCAGGCGCTTCCCCGCATGGGACGAATTGTTCAAAAAATACCTGTCTGGAAATTAAATGGTAAGATCGCCGGCAAAATGCCGGCGATCCTTTTTATCGTCGATAATATTTTATTTCGCGATTTCAGTCATCGAAACGATCGTCGTCATCGTCGTCGAAACGGCCGAAATCTTTATGCCCGTCCGCAAATTCATAGCGGTATACGGGATTTCCGTTTTCCTCGGTGATGCGGATGCGGAAAGACACCCTTTCTCCCTCCATCACGGCGTTGACTTTGATGACGCGCCCGTTCCTGCCCGTTTCGTCTTCAAATTCGAGAACGTCCGTTTTGCCATTTTTTCTGACCGTCATTTTCAATTCCGTTTCGCCGCGATCCTGCTCGTATTCCACGGTGGTCGTTTCCGTCACGCCGCCACGGCGGACGGTATAGAGAAATTCCTGTTCCGTTTCGTTCCCTTCGTTTTCGTGTTCCTGTTCCGCCTTGATGAAATCCCCGTTGCCGAGATCGGCGCGGAACCAGGCCTCCGATTCGTTTTCGTTGCCTTCGGAAGAGATCTCTTTCACTCCCTCGACGGGGTATTCCGTACCGCCGACGATCATAATGCCCGCAATGCGGTACGTTTCTTCCGTCTCCGTCTCGCCGTCGTCATATTCCGTTTCGCTGTTGATCAACTCTTCGTTATA